>JAFGNV010000212.1 GCA_016926805.1 Anaerolineae bacterium | reverse complement strand
TGAAGTGAATATGGAAAAATCTATCCGAACATGATTAGCGGTGGTAGTAAACTTCCCACCCCAAATACTTGCCTAAAGCTTCGTTAACGGCGGCGGCCGTCAGAGACAAGTTGACGGCGGTGTGGTGTTCAAAGCCGTTCTCGCAGATATAGGCCAGCAATTTTTGCAAATTAGGTATCTGAACAACGCCGTAGCCGCCAAAGGTTTTGAGTGGGTCGGTGGTCAGTTGGCCCTCGCCCACATAGGCCAGGATTTTACCGCTGAAGTCGTCGGTGGATACGCGGCAGTAGGTGAACGGCTCGGCCCGCACTCGGCCCACTATCGCGCCAAAGGTGTTTTCCTTGCCCACCGTCCCGGCGATAATTTCCTGAAAGTCCATCACCGGAATGTCGTCTGCCGTGATGAGGTTAGGGTCTTCTTTGTCGGTGAAGACGCCCTGGGGCAGGTTGGAACAGTGGAAAATCACGGCCTTGTCCGGGTCGTCGCCATAGTTGTTATTCCAGTCGACTATGGCGCTGGGCTTTTGCGAGGCCAGGGCCAGGGCGTACATGCCAATCACGCCGGCAATATCGGTTTCGCAGGCCGACGGCATCAGCGCGTTGCTCATCATACTCATCAGGGTACATGGCACCACCCCGTAGAACTCTTGCATCGACGTCCAGCACTGAATGGCGCTGGCTACCAGGTTGTTATCGGCCATCCAGTCGTCGATGATCACGCCCAGTTTGGCCATTTTTACCAGGGCTTCATCGGGAACGCCCCGGGTGGGCACGTAGGTTTTGATTTCTTCGAGTTTGGCCTTAAGTTTGACCTCGCCCGTTTCCAGGCGAGCGGCGCGGCCAAAGAGTTCCGAAAGATCGAGGGTTTCAATGGAGATGCCGCTGCGTTCCAGCAGCTTTTCACTGAACCGGACCGTGTTGAACGCAGCCGGTCTGGCTCCAATCACGCCCATCCGGGTTTTTTGCAGTCCCCGCACCACCCGGCAAATACTGGCAAACTTCTGCAAGTCGGCCCGAAAGCTCGCGCTCTCGGGATCTACGGTGTGCAGGCTGGTTAGCGAGTACTTGATGCCGTATTGGTACAGGTTGTTGCAGACCGACATTTTTCCACAAAACGAGTCCCGGCGGTCGGCGATGGTCATGTTGGCCGGGTCATCGGGGAAGGCGTGGATAAGCACCGGCACATTTAAATTGGCCAGGCGCAGGGTATTGGCCACGCCCCGTTCATCGCCAAAATTGGGCAGAGTCACCAGAATGCCGTCAATCTCTGCCCGATGTTTTTTAAAGAGGTCGGCGCATTTCTGAGCGTCACTCAGGCTTTCCACACTGCCGTAAGGCGTATCTTCCGGCGTGAGGGTCACTGCTTTGATACCTTCGTCGGCTAACACCTTCAGAATTGTTTCCCGCCCGCTCACACAGAGGTGGTCGGGAAAAAATCCGCGATTCCCAACAATAACGCCTAATGTTATTTGTGTCATTAATTAAGTCTCCTTTGTACTTGATTTATAGGATTGGATTTTAGAGGAACTTTCTCTGACGATGATTTGTGGTTTCAACCAGATTGTTTCGGGTTGGTAAATATCTTCAGATTCTCGACTGGCTTCAATTGAACGCGCGATTTGTTGGACGGCGGTGCTTCCTAACTCTTGCAAGTTTTGTTGAATAGAAGTGAGAGGAGGATAGAAATAAGCCGACTCGGGCAGGTCATCAAAGCCGACCACGGCCAGGTCCTGTGGCACCCGTAATCCACAACAATGGGCAACCTGTAAGACACTCAAGGCCATCTGATCGTTGGCCGCAAATACGGCATCCATTTGAGGATATTGTTTAAGCAGTTGCTTAAAGGGGGCAACCGCGCTTTGAGAAGACCAGTCGCCTTCGGCCCATTGGTTGTTATTGGCCAGTTTCCCGGCCTCGGCCAGGGCATCGCGCCAACCGGCTTGACGTTGCCCGGCTTCCCACCAGGTCAACGGCCCGGCCAGATGACCGATGTGTTGGTAGCCCTCTTTAAGTAGGTGTTCGGTGGCCAGCCGACCTCCCAGATAATTGTCAACAGAAACAGTGGAGCGATTGGTTTTTGGTTTGGTGGTAAGAAAAATAATGGGGACGGGCGACCTCGGCAATTGCTGATGTAGCCAGTCGTGATTGCTGCCAATTTCCGGTACGGCCCAGATGATTCCATCCACTTGCCGGGCCAGCAGGTCATTCAGAATAGGTTCGATTTCTTCGGTTTCGAACTTGGGCAATTTTTTGAGCAAGAGGGAATAGCTCATCGCCTCGGCCTGAGTGGTAATTCCGTTGAGGGTCCGGGAGGGGCCGATATAACGCAGCCCGGCAATGACCACACCCAAGGTATGCGTTCGTTGCCGGATCAAACTTCGGGCCAGGGCGCTGGGCTGGTAGTCCAGGCGCTCGATGATGTCCAAAATCTGCTGGCGCGTGGCGGGCGCCACATCGGGCCGCTCGTTGAGCACGCGGGAAACGGTTTGGGTGGAAACACCGGCTGCTTGCGCTACCTGCTTGATGGTAACCTTTTTGTGATGGGGTTTGGCGAGCACGTTTAGCCCTTTTGTCGTTATCGATCACGGGAACGATAACAGTTTAGTACGGAAGAGAATTATAGTCAAATTTGGCGGAATAAGGCGCGCTCTCGAAAGGGCTAAAATGGTGGTGGGGTGACATTTCGGTACAATAGATGGTTTACAACCGCCATACTTCAGGCGTAAACGGCCATTGCAATTGGGCGCAGATAACCTGCCAGCGTTCCGGCATTTCCGGGGTATAAAGATAGGGGACATACCCCAACTTCAGGTAGGTTTTTAGCGCCGCCAGCCGAAAATCCTCAGTATACAGGTGGATATGACGATACCCGGCCGCAATGAACCGCCCCGTGACGGCGGCAGAAACGGCCACGCCCAAACCCTTTCCGGCGTGGGCCGGGTCGCCGGCCAGCCAACCCAGCTCGCCCTGAAAAGGATGCAGGTTAGTATAATTGTGCAAGGCCATCGCGGTTGCCACAATCTGGTTACACCTCGTATGGACGGCCATAAACCAGCCCTCCGGCAGAATTCTGGCCAGCCAGGGCTGCAACTTTTCATCATTCCAGCCCGGCCACCCAGCCAGGTCCATCACCTCATAAAATCGGGGTTCATCGCCCGGCTGATACGTGCGCAAGGTATATCCCGTCGGCAGCCGGGCCCCAGGTGGGGCGTTTAGCAGTTGCTCCGGCCAGACCATCTGCAATTGGAGATAGGTGTCGTTTTTGCTCAATGATGCCTCTGAAGTCTTACCCTTTATAAAAACTTTCTAACCCATTGTACCGCCGAGTAGATTTTGAGACCAACTATCCATCCGTCGGCGCTTACGCTCAAGACAGACCGTTCGGGTTCAAGCTGACCGAGTTTTGATTGACAGCCCTTCCGGTTGCCATTATAATCGCCGGACATAGAATGATATTCCCCGACTTGATCCAAAATGACAAACCAGGAGGCAGTTTCAATGATTGTAACCAATTTGCGTTGTGAATACCGATCCAATCCGCTGGGCCTTGACGTTATATCGCCGCGTTTGAGCTGGCAATTACAGTCTGACCGGCGCGGCACCCGGCAGACGGGCTACCAGATTCTCGCGGCTGGCAGCGAGCACGATCTGCTGAATGAGCAGAATCTACGGTGGGATAGCGGCAAAACTCTTTCGGACCAATCCGTCCACGTGCCCTATGCAGGCGAATCGTTGCGTTCCGGCCAGCGAGTCTGGTGGAAAGTACGGGTGTGGGACGAACACGACCAACCCTCGGCGTACAGTAGTCCCGCCTGGTGGGAGATGGGCCTGCTGGAGCGTACCGATTGGCAGGGTGACTGGATTGGGGCGTCGCTGGTTGGCGGGCCATTTACCACCATTCCCTGTCCCTTCTTGCGACAAGAATTCAACCTCAACCAGCCGGTCGTGTCGGGCCGGTTGTATGCCACGGCCCTGGGCCTGTATGAGATTTATCTCAACGGCCAGCAAGTGGCCGAGGATGTGCTCACGCCCGGCTGGACCGATTATCGTTACCGGGTGCGTTACCAGGTTTACGATGTGACCTCGTTACTCGCTCAGGGAAAAAACGCCATTGGCGCGATTCTGGGCGACGGCTGGTATTGCGGCCACATAGCCTGGCAAGGACGCCAGCTTTACGGCGACCGTCCCCGCTTGCTGGCTCAACTTCACCTGACCCTGGCCGATAGCTCCGTGAGGGTCATTGCCACCGACGGCACCTGGAAAACCACCTTCGGCCCCCTGGTCGAGTCGGATCTGTTGATGGGTGAAAGCTACGACGCCCGTCTGGAATTTGCCGGTTGGAGTGAACCGGGGTTCAACGACGCAACCTGGTCATCGGTAGACGTTTTTGCCGATCCGGGTCTCGCCCTGGTTGCCAACAACGGCCCCACCATCCGCCGCATCGAGGAACTGCGCCCGATTGCCGATCCCGTTGAGCAGGGCACGTGGCCGCGCTCGCGATGGCTCTTTGATTTTGGCCAGAACATGGTGGGTTGGGTGCGCCTCAAGGTAAGCGGTCCGGCTGGAACCACCCTCATCCTGCGCCACGGCGAAGTGCTCGACGACGAAGGCAATCTCTACACCGATAATCTGCGTAGCGCCCGCCAGACGGATTACTATACTCTGCGTGGCAACGATGAGGAAGTTTTTGAGCCGCATTTCACCTTCCACGGTTTTCGTTATGTAGAAGTGAACGGCCTGCCGCAAAAACCGTCGCGCGAGACGCTGACCGGCCTTGTGCTTCATTCCGATACCCCACCCACCGGCGCCTTTGAATGTTCCGAGCCCCTGGTCAACCGGTTGCAACATAATATCATTTGGGGCCAAAAGGGGAACTTTGTGGACGTGCCCACCGATTGCCCGCAACGCGACGAGCGTCTGGGCTGGACCGGCGATGCGCAGGTGTTCATTCGCACCGCCACTTTTAATATGGATGTGGCCGCTTTCTTTACCAAGTGGCTGCAAGACCTGGCCGACTCACAGTATCCATCCGGGGCGATTCCGTCAATCGCTCCCAATGCCAGAGCTTTTGCCTCCAACGGTAATGAGGCTCCCGGCGGCCCGGCCTGGGAGGATGCCTTTGTCATTTGCCCGTGGATTATCTACCTGGGTTATGGCGATACCCGTTTGCTGGAAACTTACTACCAGGCGCTGGCGCGTTTTGTTGACTATTTGGCCAGCCGATATGCCGCTGTAACTTCTTGGAGCGAAACAGGCGAGTGGCTGATTCACACGTACGGCGATTGGCTGGCCACCGATGTGCCGCCCGGAGAACGAGTCGGCGCTACGCCCAAAGACCTGATTGGCGCGGCTTTTCTGGCCTACAGTACCCGCCTGATGTCACGGATTGCGGCTGTCTTGGGGAAAAAGGACGAGGCTGAAAAATATGAGCAACGCTTCCGGGATGTTCGCCGCGTTTTCATCGAACGCTATGTGACGCCGGCCGGTCTGGTGGCCAGTCAAACGCAAACGGCCTATGTTTTGGCGCTCCATTTTGATTTGCTGCCGGAAAACTTGCGCCCGGCGGCGGCGCGGGAGTTGATTCGCGATATTGAAAAACGTCAGATGCACCTTTCGACCGGCTTTGTGGGCACGCCTTATCTGCCGCACGTGCTCACCGAGGTGGGACGGGTCGATGTAGCTTACGTGTTACTTCTGCAAAAGACCTGGCCTTCGTGGCTTTACCCGGTGACGCAGGGGGCGACGACTATCTGGGAGCGCTGGGATGGCTGGACGCATGATAAGGGTTTGCAGACCCCAACAATGAACTCATTTAATCATTATGCCTACGGCTCCATTGGGGCATGGTTATACGCAGTGGTGGCGGGGATTGATGCCGACCCTGAGTGTCCCGGCTTCAAACATATCATCATGCGTCCCCAACTTGGCGGGGGACTGACCTTTGCCAGAGCTACTTACGACTCAATGTATGGGCAAATTGTCAGTAATTGGCATCTGGAGCCGGGGCGGTTTAAGTGGCAGATCACCGTGCCGCCAAACACTACGGCCACGGTTTACATCCCGGCCACCACCGCCGATCACATCACCGAGGCCGGCAATCCAATTGAGCAGGCCGAGGGAGTCAACGCCGTGCGGCGAGAGGCGGAGACAGCCATCTGTGAGGTGGAGCCGGGCAGTTATCATTTTGGGGTATCGTCGCCCTCAGGGGAGTGAACCGGACCGGGGACGAACACGGAACCGCCCAAGAGGTGTCATTTTGAGGAAACTACACCTGACAGGTTTCTGAAACCTGTCAGGTGTTCAATTTATCAACACAAAAGACAAGCTCGTTTTCAAATTCTATTTCGGTGACTGGCCAGAGCCTGTCTTTAATGAGACCCAGAAAGAGTTGCCGATACTGTTGGGCTAGACTCCGGCGACCACTCAAGCTTTGGGTGGGAAAAGAGATAACCAGGTAGCGCACTCGCAACGCATCCAGTAAGGGTAAGGTGCAGCCCGGCTGGCGTCGCTCAAAGCGATGCGCTTCTTTGAGGATGAGGGCGACATCTGCCTTTTCGGTGGGGTGGTCAACCAGAACATCCTGGAGTTTGGCTAAAGGGGGTCGCCCTTGTAACGAGAAAAAGTAGTTCAAGAAGTCTACCCGTTGCCGGTGAATATCGTAGGCGTAGTAACGGCTGGCAGCCGGCAACTCCATCCAGGGCAGGGCCAAGGGATTCAGTCCGCAGGCAATATCAAGGACAGCGGCTGGCTGGCCGGTAATCTGAAAAATACGGTGGTAGAACTCAGCAAGCACCGGCAGCCGTTCTCTAGTGGTGGTGTGGGCCTGCATCGTCTGAGCGCAGGTTTGTTTAATGGTGTCGGACCGGGCTGTTTGAAATACAGCCGCTAAATCGCCGGAGGCCTTCGCATAGTCCAAGTCGCCGAGATAGGGCGCAACCACTTCGTGTAGTTTTTTACGGGCCGCTTTAACGGCGTTGCTCTTCTTGGAATGGCGGGCCAGTTCGGCGGCCAGCAAATCCCGGATGGTGTCTTCGCAAATACCCAGGTGGCGATATTTTTTTGATTGAGCAATGTCGGCAACAAGGGACTCGAGGTCAACTTCGTCTTTTTTGCAGGCCATTATTTATTCACCAGAAAGGCCAGTTCGTGGCTAAATTCAAATCGTTTGACCGACCAATCTCTATGGGTCACCAACTCGCCAAAATGGTCCTCGTAGGTGGCGGCCATGCCTTTTTGTCTTCCCCCCAAACTATACACCGGAAATGAGACCAGCAGGTGGTCGGCGTTGAGGGTGTCCAGCAGGCGAATTCCGGCGTCTTTGTCGACTTGCTCCAAACACGGGATGGCCTTGAGCAAGAGGGCCAGATCGACTTGTTGAGTTGGGCAGGCGTGGATCACGTCGCAGGCTTCGGCGCGGCCATTGATTTTGGCCATTTTCATAAATTCATTCAGAAAGTCTATCATATCCTGGTAGATGTCGTAGGCATAATAGACTGCGTCGGTGGGCAACCCCATCCAGGGCAGGGCCAAGGGATTGAGGCCACAAGCAATGTCGATAACGGAACGGACGGGCGGCAGGTTGGCCAGGATGGTGGGGTAGAATTGTGACAAAAAGGGTAACCGCTCGCGGGTGGAGGCGTGGTGATTTAGAATTCTTACGCACGCTCGGCGAAAATCGTCCTGGCTGGCGGTTTTAGCTTCGCCCAATTCAGCCAGCCAGGCGGTATAATCCATTTTGCCCGGCAGGTAGGCCCCACCCACCTGGTGCAGTTTGTTTTTGGTGGCCTTAACCGCCTCTTTCAGATTGCGCCGTTTGGCCAGTTCCTGCAAGCCGACGTTACGGACAAAATCCCGGCAGATATACTGATATTTGGGGCTGGCCAGAATGGTTTCCACCAGCTGGTCTAATTGGTCGGTGTTCATAATTTTTAGGGAATCTTAAAAACCGCGCAGCCGTTCGGTCAGTTGGGTCATAAAGCGCAGGTTGTGGATGGTGGCCAGGCGGAAGAAGAGGCTGTCGTTAATTTTGAACAGGTGGCGCAAGTAACCCAACGAGTAGTTGGTGCAGCACAGACAATCGCAGTAGGCGGACACCGGCGCATCGGTTTTGATGTATTTGTCGTCGGGGGCGTAAACGTAGGTGAACCACTCCCCGGCCAGGTCGGTTTCAGCCGTAAAAGCGTACAGCCGGCCGCGCCGGGCGTCTCGGGTAGGCATGGCGCTGTCGAATAGGTCGTAACCCAGCCGAGCGCAGGTAACCACGTTGGCCGGGTGACCGACGCCCAGGGCGTGCAGGGGAAACTCAGGCGGCGTCAGTTCCCGGGTATAGGCCAGCATGTCGGTTAGCAAATTTCCGTCTGCATCCAGCGGCCAGCCGCCGTAGCCATAACCATCGAAGCCGATGGCCAACAACGCTTCCGCGCATTGCCGGCGCAGGTCCTGAAAATCGCCGCCTTGAATCACCGCGTATAATTTGGGCTGTTGTTCTGGGCCGAGTTTCTTTTGCTTGACGAGACGCCGGAAGGTTTCTTTACATCGTTTGGCCCAGGCAATGGTCCGGCGCACGGAAGTTTCCTGGGTTTCACGTGGGTCTTGGGGATGGGTGCAATCGTCCAGGCAAATTACAATATCGGCACCATAGTTCATTTGCAACTGGATGGTTTTTTCCGGGGTGAGTTGGTATTTGCGGGCTGCGCCTTGGGGACGAAAGATCAGGCCCTGGTCGGTGAGTTTGCCGTTTTTGGGGTTTTGTCGGATAAGGGAGTAAGCCTGAAAGCCGCCGGAATCGGTAACAATGGGCCGTTGCCAGCCTGCCATTTGATGCAGGTCGCCCAACGCCTGCACGGTGGACGAGCCGGGCCGCTGCATCAGGTGAAAGGTGTTCATCACCAGGGCCTGGATGCCGCAGCGTTCCAGGTCGGTGCTATCCACGGCGCGAACCACACCGCGAGTGGCGTCGGGCAGAAAGGCGGGCAGGGATAGCTGGCCGTGGGGCAGGTTCAAAATGTTTCTGGCTGGAGGCATAGGGTTATACTCTACTTTCAGTGCCTGCAATCACAATGGTATACTCGCCGCGCTGCTCAGCGTTTTCCGCTTCATTGACTAACTCAGCCAATGTGCCGCGTTGGATAGATTCATACAGTTTGGTGAGGTCGTTGGCAATGGCGGCCTTGCGATTACCAAAGATTTCCAGGGCGTCGGCCAGAAAGGCTTTAAGGCGGTAGGGACTCTCGTAGTAGATGAGGGTATAGGGCGACTCCCGGTCGGCCTGCAAAAACTTGCGCCGCGCCGTGGCTTTGCGCGGGGGAAAGCCGCGAAAGGTGAAGCTGTGTACCGGCAG
>JAFGNV010000211.1 GCA_016926805.1 Anaerolineae bacterium | reverse complement strand
CATTGTAAGTGATACAACCCTACTTTTGCCCATCCCCCCTTTTTCCCCTCCCCCAAATTGGGGGAGGGGCCAGGGGTGGGGGCAAAACATCTCATCACTTACAATTGAACCACTACCTGCGTTTGGTTTGTTGATGTAACAAGGTGGAACCGCTACCACTCCAACTCGGTGGGGCTAATTCCCTGTAAGGCTAGAGCCTCTACCAACTCTGGATTATACGGCCACTGACCGTGCTCATAAACCCGGCGCCCCCAGGGAAAGATCACAAAGGCATCGGAAACCAGCGTAATCACATCTGGCGCGGGATTGGCCCAACTGTGGCTGATAAGACTGGCCGTTATCACCTTGGTTGCCCCCAGCGTCTGAACCCGCCCGGCTACCAGGGCCAGGGTTTCGCCGCTGTCGGCCATCTCATCGATCACCGCAACGGTTTTGCCCTCAACCTCCGGAGACACGTCAACTTTCCAGACAGGTTGGTCATACGTTACCAGGTCGTTGACCCGTCGGGTGACCCGCACGGGGTAAAATTCGCAGCGCAGATGGCAGGCCACTGCCGTGGCCGGAAACAATCCGGTTTTGGCAATGCCCACAATCACCTCAACGCCGGCATCACCCAGTCGCTGCGCCAACTCAGCCGAAAGCTGGGCGAAGTGTTCCCAACTGATGTCTTCAATGCCCTGCCGATGGGCATAATCGTAACTTTGCATCCCCCTTGCACCTCTCCAAACAAAAATAGGGGTAAGGTTTAGACCCTACCCCTACATTTTAACATCCTCAACTCTTTACGCCAAAACGGCAGATTCCTCTTCAATTTCAGGGCAGCCCTCATCAGATTCCGGCCAGGCCCGGATGACCGGGCGCGGCACGCCGGATTCGACCACCAGACGCGGCACAATCTCCTCCCAATAGAGGGCCATCAGGTGCATCCCGCGAAGGCCCGGCGTGTTT
The DNA here is from genome assembly GCA_016926805.1 of Anaerolineae bacterium. Classification (GTDB taxonomy): domain Bacteria; phylum Chloroflexota; class Anaerolineae; order 4572-78; family J111; genus JAFGNV01. The sequence goes on along the minus strand of JAFGNV010000211.1, from coordinate 22,097 downwards.
TTTAATTTTTCAATCATTTCCAGGGCAATGGCCACACCTTCTTCTTGCTGCGCTTCTTTGTCACCCGCCTCATCCATTCGTTTCAGAATCTCGGGAGGGATGACTACACCTGGCACGTCGTTAGCCATAAAATGGGCGGCGCGAGCGCTCTTTAGCGGCGTCAGCCCGGCCAGGATGGCCACCTTGTCCAGTAGATGGCGCTGATCCAACGCTTCCAACCACTCGCTGAAACGATTGTAGTCAAAAATGGGCTGGGTCTGAATAAATTGCGCCCCGGCATTAATTTTCTTTTCGGCGCGAATGGCCTCATATTTGGGCGGCGCGCCAAAGGGCGAGGCAGCAGTTCCCAGGAAAAACCGGGGTGGTTGTTTGATCTGGCGTCCATCTAGATAAACCCCGTCATCTCGCATCCGGCGCAGCAGCCATAGCATCTGAATGGCGTCCAGGTCCACCTGGTCGGGTTTGGCCATCGGCGGCGGGCCAAACGAATGATGGTCGCCGGAGAGGCACAGGATATTACGGATACCCAGGCCCGCCGCCCCCATCGCATCGGACTCGATGGCCACCCGGCTGCGGTCGCGGGACTGCAATTGCATCACTGGCTCAAGTCCTGCATCCAGGCAAATTTTGCTGGCCGCCAGGCTCCCCATACGGGCCGACGCCGACGCGTTGTCGGTAAAGTTGGCCGCCACAACATAATCTTTCAACCAGTCCACTTTTTTAAAAATGGGATCGCACGACGCGCTGAGCGGCGGGGCGATTTCAGCCGTGGTCACAAACACGCCGGTGCGCAGGTTTGCTTCCAGTAACGAGTTTGGTTCTTGGTAAGCCGGTGGATGATAAACTGCATCACCCTGCCACCACTCCGGCTGACGCAACTCGTAAAAGAAGCGGTCCCACTCCTCCCTGAACCGCGAACGATGGGTGAAAAAATGAAGGGGGTGAGGACCTTGCTTTCGCTTAAACCAAAACTTGATCATATCCAACCACGTTTCGTGGCCGACCCGGGCGCCATCCAGCGGTGCGTTGATTTCCAGCAATTTGTCCAAGCGCCCCATTCGTTCGGCCCGCCGGTAAATCATATACCAGGTGCAGGGACGAGACGGGTCTACCTCGCAATGATCGGGGGTGGCTCCCCCACACAGGCCGTTACGCAAACCTTTGGGGCAGGTCATCGGGCAGACAAAGGCGGTCTCTTGCAAAATGCAGTTGCCGCACATCCGGCAGCCAAAGAGCCAGCCTTTGACGGTTCGCTCAAAGGCAGTAAAAACACGTACTGGCCAGGCATCTCGCCGCACCGGGTAAAACGGTGCCTGATAACGACGTGGTGAAAAAATGGGCATAACCAACCTCACTTCCTACGCTCATAAGATGAGAGTGGTAGATTCCTTTAAGTTAAGTATATCGAAAAGACGGCGGGAACAAAATGGCAATCGTGGCCAAAACTTGTAAAATCTGGCCTTATTGGGTAATCTTATCCAGAATAACGGGACGATCATCCCTGAACCAAATCTGCAAGAGGCAATATCTATGCGCTTAAAATGCCTGGGCTGTGAAGTTTTGGCTCGCCCCCTTTATCTGTGTGCCGCCCAATCACCGCACATTGTTGACATCCAATTGTTGCGGCGCGGTTTGCACAACACCCCGCCCGATTTGCGAGCGCAGCTGCAGCACCACATCGACACTGCCGCTGGTGAAAACTACGACGCGGTGGTGCTGGCATACGGCTTGTGCGGTCAGGCCACAGCCGGTCTGGTGGCCCGCGATACGCCGGTAGTGATGCCCCGCGCCCACGACTGCATCACCATCTATCTGGGTAGCCGCCAGCGCTACCAGGAGCAGTTTGAAAATCATAAAGGCACTTATTGGTACACCCTTGATTACATGGAGCGTCGCGACGAGCACGATCGTTCCAGTTTGGCCCTGGGTAGCGGCCTGGAGGTGGATTTAACCGCCGTTTACGACGAGTACGTGGAAAAATACGGCCAGGACAATGCCGACTATCTGATGGAGGTGATGGGCGCCTGGCAGCAACACTACCAGCGGGCTGCTTACGTCGATCTGGGCGTGGGTAACGGCCGGGAAATTGAAGCCCAAGCCCAGGCCGACGCCGCCCGGCGCGGCTGGATATTCGAGCGGGTGGCCGGTGACCTGGTGCTGATTCGCCGGTTGGTGGGAGGTGATTGGGAAACGGATTTTCTGGTGCTTCAGCCCGGCCAAAAATTGACCATGACCTACGATGACAATATCATCGGCTGCGTGCTGGCAAACGGACAGCCCAAGGAGTAAGCATAATCCCGACATGACACCTTCAAACATTGATTTTGTAGAGACTTCGGCCCCCGGTTCTATTCCGTTTGACAAGGTTGCGCTATGTCTCCATCCCCAAGATGACGTAGCCATTGCCAAAACCAATTTAACCGCCGGAACCGTGCTTGTTTTGCCCGCAACGGGCCAGACCCCAACTGAATTAGCCATTTCCCAATTCATTCCCGCCGGGCACAAAATTGCCCTGCGCCGGATAGCTGCCGGTGATACCGTTCGGCGTTACGGCCAGGTGATCGGCTTTGCCAGCCAAACCATAGAACCCGGCCAGCACATTCACACCCACAATTTAAAATTGAAAGACTTTGACCGGGAGTATGCCTTTGGCGCCGAGGTCAAACCCGTGTCTTATGTCCCGGCAAATGAGCGCCGCATGTTTATGGGGTACCCACGGGCCAACGGGCAGGTGGGCACGCGGAATTATCTGGCCGTTATCTCCAGCGTCAACTGTTCGGCGTTCACTACCCGGCAAATTGCCCGGTACTTCACGCCGGAACGCCTGGCCGATTATGCCAACGTGGACGGCGTGATCGCTTTCACCCATGCTTCGGGCTGCGGTGGGGTGCACAGCGGCACCTTGGCCCGGCGAATCTTACAGCGCACCCTGGCCGGGATGGCCCGCCATCCCAACGTGGGAGGATATATTTTTGTGGGGTTGGGCTGCGAAAATTTGCCCATTGCCGACACCGTGGAACAAGAGCACCTGGCCAGCCCCGGCCAGCCGGTCAGCCTGACCATTCAAGACAGCGGTGGTATCCGCAAAACCGTTGCCGCCGGGATCGAGGCGGTGCAGGAATTATTGCCCCTGGTCAACGCGGTCGAGCGGGCCCCGCAGCCTCTTTCGGGATTGGCGCTGGCTCTGGAATGTGGCGGCAGCGATAGCTGGTCGGGGGTTACGGCCAATCCGTTGGTCGGTCTGGTGGCCGATGAAGTGGTGCGGCAGGGTGGCACGGTGGTGCTCTCGGAAACATCGGAGATTTTTGGGGCGGAGCATCTGTTGACCCGCCGGGCAATCACGCCGGAGGTGGGTCAAAAAATTCTGGATAAAATTGCCTGGTGGCAAGATTATATTCACCGGCTGGGCGTGGAGTTCGACAACAACCCCAGCCCCGGCAACAAGGCCGGCGGCCTGACCAACATTGTAGAAAAATCGCTGGGCGCGGTGGCCAAAAGCGGCAGCAGCCCGCTCATGGCGGTGTACGACTACGCCGAACCCATTACCAGCCGAGGCTTTGTGTATATGGACGCGCCCGGCTACGACCCTGTTTCGGTGACGGGCAAGATGGCGGGCGGCTGCAACGAGGTGCTCTTTACCACCGGACGGGGCTCGGTGGCCGGGTTCAAACCTGCGCCCTCCCTCAAAATCTGCTCCAACTCGGCCACTTACAGCCGGCTGGAAGACGACATGGACTTCAACGCCGGTCGGGTTCTGGAAGATGGCGCGGACATGGCCGCCCTCGCTGCCGAGTTGCTTGAGCTGGTGGTCGCCGTGGCCTCGGGCCAGTCTTCCAAAAGCGAGGCGCAGGGCGTGGGTGAAGATGAATTCATTCCCTGGGATCCCGGGGCCGTTATATGATGGCGGAGACCGACAATGACGTTAAAAGCCGATATTCTGGCCCGGTTTGCCGGTGAAGGCGACGAACGTTCCTTTTACCTGCCCGACCTGACTCTGTGGTACACCTGGCATCAAAGGAAACAGTCGCTACCGGCCAAATGGCAGGATTGTTCTTTGCCGGAAATTGCCCGGAGCATGGGCGTGCCAGGATGGTTAACGGCCACTCCCTGGCGGGTCGAAGCCCCTGGTATCGACATCACCACCAGCGAGAACGAGCAGGAGCGGGTGATTATTGCTGCCACCTCGACCGCCAAGTTGGTGTGGCGCTGGCAGGTCGGCCCGGACGGCGATTGGTGGCAAACCGAATATCCGGTGAAGACAGTTGACGACCTGCCCGCTTTGCTGGAACTGGCGCAAGCCCGGATTTACGTGTTAGATGCCACCGGGCTGGCCGAGTTGGAGAGTGCCGCCGGTGACGACGGGCTTTTGGCGCTTGAAATTCCTCGTCGTCCCTATTCCATTTTGCTGCACGAATTTTTGGGCTGGGGTGATGGGCTTTTACTGCTCAACGAACCGTTGTTAGACGAAATCGTCGCCATTCTGGAAACCAAAACCCACGAATTTGTCCGCGAGATGGTCCAACTGCCCGGCCAGATTATCCTTTCGCCCGACAATTTAGATGGCCAATTCATCTCACCGCCGGTGTTTCAGGCGTACCTGGCCGACAGTTATCATCTCACCGCCGACGAGTTGCACCAGCACGATAAATATTTACTGGTGCACGTCGGCGGCCCCATCCGGCACTTATTGGCGCCGCTGGCCGAAACCGGCATCGACGGGTTGCAGGGGATTGCCGGACTGCCGCAGGGCAACGCCTCGCTGATTCAGGCCCGTGGTCTGACCGGCCCGGATATAACCCTGTGGGGCGGGATTCCCCAGAATTTTCTGTTGGACACCCATCCCCGGGAAGAGTTCGAGGCCGCGGTGGCGCAGGCGGCGCAAGACGCGGCGGTAGACAACCGTATGATTCTGGGCATTGCCGACCGGGTGCCAGCGCAGGCCGAGTTGAGCCGGCTGGAGGCAATCCCTGAGTTGGTAGGCGGATAAGTAGGGACAGGACATTGTCCTGTCCCTCCAAAAACATAGAGCGAGTTTATGTCGGGTGCCCTAAGCGCGTAGCGTCGCCACCAGCCGGAGGGGGTGCAACAGCAGGTCGAGGCCGGCCTGGATGTTCGACACCACCACGTCGGCAGCCTGCGCCGCCGCCACCGACGCGCCTTCTGCTTGAATCACGGCAATGCCCAATGCCGCCGCTTGCAGCATCAGCCGGTCGTTGCGGCCGTTACCGATGCACACGGTGGCGTCGGCCCCCAATTTTTCCACGTAATTGCGTTTGCCCACGTCCTGGCCGTCGCGGGGCAGGATGAACAGTTCCGGCGACGCCGCGGCCAGGGCGGTTTTGACGTTGCCAAACGTGTCGGCGGTCAGCACGTGGAGGCTGAGTTGCGCCGACAGGACATCCAGCCTTTCTGCCACGCCGGGCAGGAGTTGCCCATCGCAAGCCAGGGTGCCGTTGTAATCCAGCACCAGGTGAGCCAATTGCAATTCCCCGTAGCCGGGGATGGTGATGTTGAGCATTTTTATCTCCTCGGATATGTTGATTCACTCAACCACAAATTCACCTAATTCGGTAAAATCGCCGCCTCCCCTTACCGGCAGGCGCTGGCCTGTTTCAAAATCATAAAAGCCGGTGATGAGACGATAGTCGCCGGGCGGCAGTCCCGCTTCGGGCAAAGGGAGCTGGATGGTGTCGGCAATAACCTCGCCGGGCGACCAGAGGTTGGTGGGATAGAGGCCGCCAAAAGGTTGCTGGTCCCAGCCGCTCACGACCTCACCCTGCTGGTCGAGGAGTTGCAGGAAAATAGTGTAAGGCTTGTCGGTGGGGTGGAGGGTTTGCCAGTGGAGGGTGATAGGGAGAGCAGTATAGGGGGTAGGGAGTGAGGCGTAGGGAGGAGCGGTAATCCCGATGAGTCGGACGGCACCGGCAAAGTTGGCCGCCAGCGATGTGCCGGGCTGGCGAGGGTCGGTGCCGTCGGTAGCTACGTAAAACAGGCCAAGTTGGACCTGATCCACATCCGACACCTGACCGTCGATGACCAGGGGTAAACGCTGGCCGGTCAACTCGTCAAAAAAGCCCAGCCGCACCAGGTAGGGGCCGGGAGGGGCGTTGGGGCCAAGCCAGAGGGTGTGCTGGGTGGGCAGGATGCCGTTAGGTCGCCAGCGGTACATGTCTTCATTAAAGGCATCGCCTTCCCATTGATTGATAGGGTTGCCTGCGCCATCGATTAACTGCAAGAAGAGACGATACTCAAAGGTTTTGTCGGTGAGGCTGCGCCAGTACAGGTTGAAGGTGATAGGCCGGTTAGGCTCAACCAAATCGGGCACCACATCATAGCCGCGTAACTCGGCCAGGTTGCCCCAGTTGAGATAAATGGTGCGCTCGGGAGCGGTCTCGGTAAACATCGGCCCCAGCAGCGAAGGGTTGGCCAGGTTGCGAAGTTCCGCCAGAGGGCAGCCAAACCGATCAGAATAGATCTCCGGCATGACGTTTGCCGTTACCTGTTTGAGAAACGCCTGTTCGTTTTCTTGCGGTGGACGCGACACGTACACCACGCCCCGGCCCTCTTCGTTTCGGGCTAACCAAACAAACGAGGGCAATTCTGGAATATTGGCGACATTCAGAATCCGGTAATTGTTGGGCAAGGTTATCAGACGAGCCGGGCCGGCCAGCGAGGCCGGAACGGGTTGCTCGGTAAATTGGTCGTGCAGGAGATAGCGGGTGGTGGGATGCACGTACAATTGAAAGGGCATGATGACCGGCGAATCCTCGGTCTGGTTGATTAAGTGATTGACAAAATCAACCAGGGGGGTATTGTACTCTACGTAAGTATCTTCGGCTTTGGCCCAGCGATAGAAATAATCATACCCGGTCAAACCGGATTCAAGAACCATAATTACGATCACGGCAGCCAATACGGGACGCGCCAGAGGCTCCCGGCTACACAACCAATGCCCGCTAATCCAGCGGGCCACTTCGGTTAACCCCAAGACAAAGATAATATAGTAAAATGGCAGCATAGCCGAAAGGCGCAGCGCGTGGGCCGGGGGTACCGAGAAGAGCGCGGGCAGGTAGAGGGTCAACAAGATAATCAGCAAAAAGAGATAGGGCGTGCGGCGCAACCGGCGAAAACATATCAACATGCCTGGCCAGAAACCCAACCACCCCAGCCAGCCGAGCATCGGGCGGCCCGGCAGGTGATGCCGCCAGTTGGGGTCACCCCCGTCAATGAAAAGGCGGATGGCATCGGATAGGTGCGTAGCCAATTCGGATAGATTATTGGGGGTAAAGACGACATCCTCGGTGCGAGAAGAGAACAACTTGGGATTATGATAAAAAATCCAACCCAACGGCGCAAAAATGGCGGCCGATAAAAGCGCCGTTATCAAGACGGTCAACCACAATACCTTGATCTCAGCCCTGTCGCGCCAATGCAAGACGGTCCAGACCACGGCAAACAGGCCGATAGCCGCCGGTAAAATACGAGCAGCCAAGTAGGTGTATTGGCTCACCCCCAGCGCAACCCCGGCCAACACCATAAACCTGGCCGAGTTTTCCCGCCAGCCTCGCCAGAAGGTATAAAAGACCAACATCGCCATCAAGGGCAACAGAATTCCCCGGAAGCCTCCCCGGCTCAGGCCAATGTGCCAAAACGAGACGGCTATGCCTGCTGTTGCCAGATAGGGCACCCCATACGACCAATTGGTACGGCGTGCAAGACGCCGCGCCAGCGCATAGATCAGGGGCACGGACAAAGTTCCAACCCAGGGCGCAATCAGTCGTGAGGTCAGCGGGGTGGCCCCAAAAATCCAAATCAACAGAGCTTGCCAGTAAATAAAAATTGGCTCGCGGCCATTGTTTCCGGCAAAGAAGAGTTGCCACGGCCCGCCATCAAGCAAGTAGGTTGCATCCATCGAATAATAGGCTTCGTCATACCACAGCCCGGGAGGAATTTGCGGTAGCTGCCAGACGCGCAGGAAAAAGGCAAGCAAAAGGAGCGGCAGGAGAATTTTGAATGGTTTCAAGGTAATTCTATCGCCTCCAGGGTGATTTCGTTGGCGGGATTGCCGGGCACGGATAAACGTTCGCCCGTAGTAAGCTCATATAAGCCGATCACCAGGGTGTAATTTCCAGGGGAAATGTCTGGCAACAGCAGCGACACGTTATCGATAATTGTCTCGCCAGGGTCCCACAAGCTGGTAGGATATTGCCCGTTGGCCGGTGGGGCATCTTTTTGGGCCACAGTCTGATTCGCGGCGTTACGCAGGTGAACAAAGGTGGTGTAATCAACCGGTGGCGAGGTGTCGGCTTGCCAGTAAAGGGTCAGGTTGAGGGTAGAGAGGGGGGCGGAACGATTGGCCAAGAACTGACCGGCCGGGTCGGTGAGATCATAGCCCAACAAGGTGATTTGCTCTCCCAGAGATCGATGGATGATCGTTTGAGGGGCAGGATTCTTGGCAACCACTTCCGGCGGCGGCCCACCTACTTTGATGGGGCCCAGGCGCACACCGGTTTGCTCGACCGGCTGGCCGTCCACGACCAGCGGCAGCGAAGCCGCGCCCTCCCCGGTTTGGCGGTAAAGGCCGATGTCCAACGTGTAAATGCCGTCCGGGGCGGCAGGCTCGACCGGCACGCCAAAGGCGTCGGTGATGACTTCGCCGGGCGTCCAGAGCAAGGTGCTGTAGCCGTCTTTGGCCCGGCGGTCATACCCGCCCCAACGACGTTGTTGGCTGTCGAGCAAATTGTCAAAAATCTGATAATCTTCGCCCATATAAGTCAAGGCTTGCCAGTAGAGGGTCAGGGGCAGGCGTTCGCCGGGTTGGATCCGGCGGGTGGGCAACTCGTAACCCAACAATTTTACCTGGTCATTAAAGTTGACAGACAGCGTTTGGGAAATTGCCGGGGGAGCGAACTGCCGGGGGGGCAGGTCAAAGGCAAGTTGGTGGCACGCCGTCGAGCCGACGAACAATTGATATTTCTCCGCCCAGTCCGGGCCGACCATAAAAACGTGAAAGTTTTCAGCCGATACCAGGGGCGTTTGTTCGGGTCGGCCCAAATGGTCGATGGGTTTAAGCGTCGGCAGGTTGGGCGCAATCACGGTAAACGACGAGTCGAGCCGATAAGGATGGATTAACAGACCGCCCCGGTTCGGACGGCCCTCAAACCAGACGGCACAGGGGTCAACGGGGTGGGCCGGAATCGTGAGCGAGACCTGACCCAACGACATCAACGGTGTACCGGCAATTGGCTGCGCCACCCGGTTTAGCAGACGTAATTGGAGTTGGTAATTCCCGTTTAGCGGCCCGATCAACGGCAACCAATGAACATCTTTGACCACATCGCCCGGTTCCCACGCCCGCGTAGGATAACGACCCTGTACCGGCTGGCCAACGCTGTAGCTGATGAGACGTCCCTGCTGATCCAACAGATTCAGTTCGATTAAATAATCGGCGGGCATGGGGGCCAGGGCTTTCCACCAGAGCGTAACTGCCAGCGACTCTTGACCGGGCGTCTCCTGCCAGGCGACGCTGGTCAGGTGGAGGGCATTGGCAAAAGTTTGATCAAGCGGTTGAGCCGTTGTTTTTGCCACAGATGGCCGCTCGGTCCAGACCGGAAGCGGGGGGGGATAAACCATCGCTGCCCAGCCAACCTGTCCCAGCCCGCTCCAGAGGAGCAGACCCACCACCACGATTTGGCTAATTTTATATCGCCACTGCGACCAGCCCCATACTAACAAAAGCGGGATCGCCGAGGCGGCCGGCAGCAACAGATGACGTCCCTGGGCCACCTCGCGGGGGTCAAAGGATAGGGCCAAACGTATCACCAAAAGCGGCATAATTAGCAGGGAATGAAAGATCAATAACATTAACCAAATGCGATCCAGGCCCTGGTTTTTTTGCCAAATTCGCCCTAAACCAACCAGACCAAACATGGCGATCAGGCTGATCAATAAGGCCAACCACGGCGATAGAACGAATTCTTTAGCCACCGGCGCGGCCCAGAAGGAGTTCAGCAGTAATTGCAGGATTTGACCATAATTACGTTCTAACAGCGGGCGTTCTGTAGCGACAACGGTGGTTTGGCCAAAGAGGAGTTTGCCCACACTCACCGAGGTCGTATCGCTGGCGTCCCCCACCAGGAGCGGTTCTAACGCACCCACTACCGGCCCATGCGTCTCGATTTTATTGAAATTAAAAATTACAAATCCAAACCACCAACTGGCGGCCAGAAACAGAGCCAACATAGCCAAAAGCATCAAGGCGATCAGGTATCGGCGGGATATTGAGATTAATGATTTTGGTTGAGGCGACTTATCACCCTTTTTGACTACCTGAAAGACCAGCCAGGCGATGAAACCTATTTCCAGCGCCAAAAGCAGGGCGCTATATTTGGCGGTAAGGGATAATCCAGCCAGTATACCCAAAATGGGCCACCAATACCATTGTTGCGGCCGTTTGATTATTTTTACGACTACCAGTAAAAAAAGGGCGGTGAGGGTTGCGCTCAGGCTCTCGTAGCTCAAGACGGAACTATGGAAGACAAAGGCGGGGACAAAGGCCAACAAAGCAGCAGCCAGCAAGGCGCGTCGACAGTTGCCCAAAATTTCCGAGCCGGTAAGATAAACAATAACAATAAGGATGCCGCCAAACAGAATGGATACCCCTCGCCCCAAATGCCATCCTAACACTTCCCCTCGATACGGCGGCAACTCGACCCCGGTATGTACCAGGGCATAAGGGTTGACCCAATTGTCGGCCAGCTCACGCCGGGGGGAATCAATGGGCCGGAGTAAACGAGTTGGTTCTACGCCTGCCGTCACTACGGACACAAGCAGGTGATAAAGTGGCGGGGCATCGGATTTGTAACCGGCCTCGTCACGCTCTTCCGGCGTAACGGGCAGACGTCCGTTTTCGGCAATAAAACGAAGGTATAGGAAGTGGGCCCATTCATCATTGCCGGTGGACAGGGGCACAATCAGACTGTGCACCGTAGCAATGATGACATAAATTAGCAAAACGACCAGCAATCGCCAGTGTAGACGCAAATAACGCACAGTTACTCCTTCAACTCCAGTAATTCCAGGGCCATTTCGTTGGTCGGGATACCGGAAACCGGCAGTCTTGCTCCCGTGGCAAATTCATACAGGCCGACCACCGGCGTATATTGTCCCGGTGGCATCTGATCAAGCGTCAGGGTGATTTCGTCGATGACGATCTCGCCTATCTCCCATAGACTGGTAGGATAGCGTCCTCCGGCAGGGGGACTATCCTTTTGGGCCACGGTTCGATTGGTCGTGTCGCGCAGGTGGAGGAACGTGGTGTAATCGGTTTGGAGGTTGGCGTCGGCTCGCCAGTAGAGGGTGAGATTAAGCTGGCGACTTTCAAGGTTTAGATCGTAGCCCAACAAAGTAATTTTGCCGCCAAAGGGTTGGTTCAAAGTGACTTGCGGCGTGGGATTCTCTGTGGTTACCCCTGGCGGGGGGCCGCCAACTTTGATAGGGCCAATCACCACCGCCGTTTCCCCACCCGGTTGATCTTGGCGCAGGAGCGTCAGGTATTCTGGCTGGCCATGCTGCAAGTGATACTGTCCCAAATGCACGGTGTAGACCCCGGGTGGCGCCTCTGCCTGCACCGGCATCGAAAAATCATCCACCACCACTTCCCCCTCTGCCCACAATATTGGGCTGTAGAAACCCAACGGGTAGCGATCGATACTGCCATAAGGTTGCAGGTTGGCATCGAGCAAAACCACAAAGGTCAGGGTGTCGGCCAATACTGGCGCCAGACCTTGCCAACAAAGAGTCAAGGGCAAACTGCCACCCGGCTGAACCCGGCGAGTCGGCAACGTGTAGCCCAATAATTTCACCTGGGGTTGACCCGTTGCATTGGCGAAACTGGCCTCAACCGGGATAAATCCCTCCGGTACCGGCTCGAGCGCAAATAGCCGGGCTTGGTTGGCCACGGTCACCATAGAGCCGGTTGTTTGGTTCATGCCATTTTGCTGTAGCTCAAGCCGATAATCGCCGCTCGGCCAGTCGGCGCCCACCATAAAAATGGCCGTGCCATCGCCGGTAGCGCGAGGGGAACGAGGCAGATGATCTGGGCCAATTAGGGTCCAGGCAGGCTGGGACTCCGGGTTTGGCCCGCCAGCTTCAATCCAGGAGAGGGCCAAAGTTTGACGGTAACGCAGCGGGCGACCATCCACCCATAGCCGGTAGGCAATATCGCCAACGGTGAGGGGGGATAACAGGGGTTGGGCCGTTGGCAGGTCAAATTCGGTCAGGGCCAATGGCGTCTTGTTCAATGAGTTGTCGTCGGCTTCGTGGAGCAGGTTGAGCTGCACTGTGTAGCGGTTTGGCCGGAGGCCAATGAGTGGTAGTTCCAACTCGTCTCGCACCACATCAGCCTGGTCCCAGGCGCGGGTGGGATAGCGCGCGTTCAGAGGATGGCTGAGCCAGGTTAAATGAGTTTGACCCTTACCATCGACCAGTTGGATTTGGGTGCGATAATTCTCCGGCGCGGGATGGATGGACTGCCAGAAGAGGGTCAGCCTGAGCCGCCCTTGCTCTTGATCAAGGGCAACATCATAACCGAGAAGTTGAACATCGTCGCCAAAACTGTGTTCGAGTGAACGAGGAACAGAGCCAGGTTCAAAGGTGGTGGTTTGAATGGGCAGAGGGGCGGGATAGGTGACGCTCATATAAATGAGCAAGAAAATCGACCACACCAGAAGTAACAAGACCGGCAAAGTGTAAAGTATATAACGTATAACTTGAGACAACAGAGCATACCTGGCCCCTGGCTCCCGGCCCCCAACCCCTGGCCCCTGACCCCTGGCGCAAATCATTCCCCAGCCCAACATCAGCAAGAGGGGAATAGCCTGCGCAGCGGGATAAAGAATGTGGCGGCCCTGGCCGGTTTCCAATACATTATGCGTCAGGAAAAAACGCAGCACCGGAGACGGCAACAGGAGCATAACAATTAGGGCTAACACCCCTAACGTAATCCGTGTTTCGCTACCGGCGACTCGCCACAACCGCCACAGGCCAATCAAAGCCATTACCCCAAAAGCCAAGACAAGTAGATAGGCCCCCGGGAACAGAGGATCGTATTCCAGTACCGGCACACCCCAAAAGGTTTCAAAGAGATAGACCAGCCAATCCCAAAAGGTGCCGGCCTGGATAGCTTCGGGTCGTTCCAGGCCCGTAAAACTATTGCCCGTAAACAAAGCAAAAATGCGGCGCATGCTCACATCGGGGCCGGTATTTAGCAAAGCGCCCAACACCCCAAAGACGGGGCCGTCTTCTTCTATTGTGTTGAAATAATAACCAATCCAACCAAACCACCAACTGACTCCGGTAAGAGCAGCCGTCCAGGCAATGGCTATCCGCCCCAACCCCTGCCGCCAGCGCCAGCCAACCTGCCGGGTTCGCCACCAGACCACGGGGATAAGGGCCAGGGGTAGCAAAATGGTGCTGTACTTTGTCGCCAGCGAGAGACCGAGCAACAACCCCATCACAACGTACACCCGCCAGCGGTCATCCCCGCGTAAGGCTCGCAGCAACAGCCAGATGAAGATGGCTGATAGCAAGATAAAGAGGCTGTCGTCGCTGAGCATCGCCGAGGTAAAGAGATAACGTGGCATAAAGGCAAGCAAGGCGGTAGCACTGACGGCCAGGGTAAGCAGGGGAGCAGAACTTGACCTGAGCCTGGTAAAAGGAGAACAGGGGAATTCCAAACAGGGCTCTTTAGTGTCTCTACACATTTCCAGGGCGGTGAAGTATGTAAAAATTAACGCCCCGGCGGCAAAGAAAATAGAAATGAAGCGACCCAGATGCCAGGCCAGGATACCATCTTGCCAGGGCCAATTGAAATCTTCGGTGTAAACAATGAGTCGTGGGTAATAAATCTCGCCGACCAGACGACGGTGGGGCGATTCGCCAATATCTTTTAGCCGGGGCTGGGTGGTATTCAGAGGGCTGACCGCCCAGCCGACCAATAAATGATACAGCGGCGGCCAGTCGGCGCGGTACCAGGCTTGCTCTCGTTCGGCCTCATTCGCTGGCAACCGGCCGGTTTGGGCAATGAACTTAAGGTAACGATAGTGAGCTAACTCATCTTCGCCCTGAGCTAGGGGAACGATGAGGCTGTAGCAGGTGGCCAGGATGAGGAAAACAGCCAAAATGAGGACCAGGCCAGGATGAGGAAACCGTCGGCTGGCGTTGGCCGGTAAACGCCCCAAGCGTGAGGTATGATTGCCCATAATGAAATCTATTTTAGTGAGAATAAGGCAATCGGGCTAATTTAAAAAGAGCAATCGTTGGATGCGAGTGCTCTCCATTTTCAAACAGCAGAGACCTATCTTTGGTGCATATTCAAGGCCAGCAGAGCTTCTTCAACGGTATCGTAAATGGCAAAGAAATCGGTGGTGCCGGTCAACTCAATCACCCGGTACACATTTTCGGGTATACCCACCAGCGCCAGGCTCAGCACGCTCTTACGGGCATCGACCAAAGCCCGGATACCGGCCATAGTTAAGTCGCTCAGATTCTCCAGTCGCAATACCACTTTATCGGTCTGATGAGCCTGAAGGCTTTGGGCCAAATGTTGCCGGAATTGTTCGGTGGCGTGGGCGCCTAATTTACCGGAGAGGGTCATAAAGATAACATCGTGGTCCACGTGTTCCTGAATATAGAAATCGGTCATGTTAGGGTTGGTCAGGTCAACCTCCAACCCCTCCATGGCGACAAGAACTTCGGGCAAATTATCTCCTTCTCCCAAATACTCTCTTGTCTGCTTCAGAATCTGCATGATCTCATCATCGCTGGTGGCAGGATCGTGGTGAAAGAGATATAGCTGTTTGACATTGGCCTCGCGGGCTATATCGGCGCCAATCAGGGCCGAACTATGGCCCCAATCTTCTTTTACAAACGACTCGCGCACGGAGAACATCGCGTCAAAGATAAGCATGTCGGCGTTGGCGTAAAAGTTGATATACTTGGCCGTGCTGACATAATCCAGGCTTTTATACTCGCTATCGGTGGCCAGAATAGCAATGGCGTTGTCGGCTACCACGCGGTAAGCGTAAGCCCGACCAGGGTGATTAAGCTGAATGTTGGTGATACTGGCCCCGGCAATGTTTACTTGTTCACCCTCTTCCAATTGATGGTAATTGAGCGTCGCGCCCAGCCGGTCAAAACGAATTGGGCAAAAGTGCTGATGCATCTGGCGGGCCAGGGCGTCAGGCACGTGGTCATGGATATGATAGATATCAAACACATTCCCGACTACGTGGATGGGTTTGAAAAAGGGGAAACCCTGAACATGGTCCCAGTGGGTGTGGGTAAAAAACATATAGGCGTGGCCCTTACCCTGCCTGAATCCTAACCTGACGACAGACTCATCCTGACTCTCCATCAGATAATCGCCCAGTTCGCGGATACCGGAACCGGCATCAAAAATGATCAAATCATCTTCGAGTCGGACCGTCACACAGGTAGTATTGCCGCCTACGGTACTGCTCTTGAAGGTTTTAGATAGCTCACGGGCAAGCTTTTGAACAGCTTGGGGGTCCGTTAGATTAATTTGCTGCTGGCCCGCCTCGCTCAAGGCCGCCATTATTTTGCCTTCAACTTGATCAGGCCGGATGGGTGCCGGAATAGTCCCTCGGGTACCCCAAAATCTTAGCAGCATATTCTTCCTCTTAAGTTAATTGAATGCATTAACAGATAGCTGCTCTTTCATCTCCCTCTTGCATCTCCATTGTAACCAGTTATGCAACGAATGCAAGCCGGATTGATTTTTCTAACTATTTTCCCCTGCTCAAAACGTTTTCATCTGAAAACAAGGTTAAATTTCTCATTAAATTAACATGTTACCGGGAAGTTGGCAATAGTCTAACCGTCCTGTTCAGGCCTGTTCAGGTATGATATTCGGCATTGATTTCGATATATTTGTAAGAAAGATCGCAACTCCAAACCGTTGCCTCTGCCTGGCCCACCCCCAGGTCGGCTTCCAGAGGCACCGTGTCGCTATGGACCAGCCAGTTGCCCACCGCAGCGGCGTCAAAATCCAATGGCTCACCGTCCGCCACCAGGCGAAAGTTACCCAATTTCAGAGACACCCTGGCCGGATTAACCTTGACCCCACTCCGGCCGATGGCGGCCAAAGCCCGGCCCCAATTCGGGTCGTTGCCAAAGAGGGCGGTTTTCACCAAAGGTGACGTGGCCACGGTTTTGGCGGCGGTTTCAGCTTCGGCTTCGGTGGCAGCCCCGCGAATGGTTATTTCAACCAACTTGGTGGCGCCCTCACCGTCGCGGGCGATCGATTTTGCCAGCGTGGTACATAGTTTGGTCAGAGCATCCAGGAAAGTATTGAATTGAGGCGAAGGGGACTCATGGGAATAGGTTATGGGCAGCTGTCCGGCCTTGCCTGAAGCCAGCATCACCACGGTGTCGTTGGTGCTGGTGTCACCATCCACGGTTACCCGATTGAAGGTGCGGGCCACTGCCCGCTCCAGCGCCGCCTGCAGGGCCTTCGGTTCAATCACCGCGTCGGTGACAAGCACGGAGAGCATGGTGGCCAGATTGGGATGAATCATCCCGCTGCCCTTGGCCATACCCCCAAGGCTGACCGTCCGGCCATCGATGTCTATCTGCACCAGGTCTTCTTTGGATACCAGATCGGTGGTCATTATCGCCTGGACAGCCTGATGTCCCTGTTCACCGGCCTGAGTGAGAATGGCTTTTGCCGCCGTATAGATTCCCTTTTCTACGTTGACCATCGGCAGTTTGTGACCAATAACCCCCGTGCTCATGACAAAGGCACTATCGGCGGGCAGGTTGCAGGCAGTTTCGGTCAAACGGGCCATCTGCTCGGCATCACGCAATCCCTGCTCGCCGGTGATTGCGTTGGCGTTACCCGCATTGATGACCACAGCCTGTAATTTTTTGGTCCGTTTGAGTAGCTCCAGATCGTACAAAACGGGCGCGGCTTTAAAAAGATTGGCGGTGAACATAGCCGCGGCCACACAGGGACGGTCGGCCAGCACCAGAGCCAGATCCGGTTGTCCCGATTTTTTTAACCCGCAAAAAACCCCTACTGCTCGAAAACCGGGCACACATACAAGCGGCGATTTGGTATCTGTCATTCTGGCTCCTGAAGTTCTACAGGGTAGGCAAGATAATTGTGTATAGAATACAACAACAATTCAGTTTTTGCAATGTGTTTTTTTAAGAACATCAGGGTATGCGATTGCCTTACCCTGTTTTGCGTTTTACCGGCTTCCGAGTATAATGCTCCCCCATAAGCTAGATTCAAAAACTATGACCGGGAGAAGTAACCGTTCAAACGGCGTTCAGAGAGCCGTCGAGGGGTGTGAGTACGGTACGTACGTGAACGATGAATGGTCCCGCGAGTTGCGTCCTGAAAACCGGACTAAGTTGCTTAGTCCTGGCGAGTAGGCGGCGACGGAAACTCCACCGTTATCCGGGAGCCGGATATTTAAGTTGTTGCCTTTGGGCTATAACTGCGTATCTGTTGAGTGAGACTGGCCAACCGAGACTGCCTCGTGTGTTTCACACGAGGTTTTTTGTTTCTGGAGCCGTCTAAACAGGGTGGCACCACGGGAGAAAAACCTCTCGTCCCTGAGGGTCCTGATCCAGGGATTTTCAGAGATGAGAGGTTTTTTGTTGGGGGGCTATCACTTTCGGGTGGAACAAAAAGGCATACGTAAACAAATCTACGCGCAAATTCATTTACGCGCAAATAAATCTACGGCTGCCTTTTGCGCAATTTATATAATTTAACCTAACTCAAAATAAAGGAGAATACGCTATGGACACTGTCAAATATATTTTATCCGATGATCGCATCCCCCGCGTCTGGTACAACATCCAGGCCGACCTGCCGAAACCCCTCCCGCCGGTCATGCATCCCGGCACCGGCCAGCCCATCGGCCCCGATGACCTGGCCCCGTTGTTTCCTATGGCCTTGATTATGCAAGAGGTCAGCCAGGAGCGAATCATTGAAATTCCCGAAGAAGTGCTGAACATTTACCAGCAATGGCGCCCATCGCCGCTTTTCCGGGCGCGACGATTGGAGAAGGTTTTGGACACCCCGGCCCGCATTTACTACAAATACGAAGGGGTCAGCCCGTGCGGGTCGCACAAGCCAAACACTGCTGTTGCCCAGGCCTATTATAACAAGCAGGAAGGGGTCAAGCGGCTGTCAACCGAAACTGGCGCCGGACAATGGGGCTCTGCTTTGTCGATGGCCGCCGCCTTTTTGGGGTTGGAGTGCAAGGTTTTTATGGTTCGTGTCAGTTACGACCAAAAACCCTACCGTCGCGGTATGATGGAAGCTTACGGGGCCTCGGTGACCCCCAGCCCCAGTAACGAAACCGAATCCGGTAAAGCAATCCTGGCCCAAAACCCCGACTCAACCGGCTCGTTGGGTATTGCCATTTCCGAGGCTGTGGAAGTAGCAGCCAAAGACCCAAACACCAAGTATTGCCTGGGTAGCGTGCTCAACCACGTGCTGCTGCATCAAACGGTAGTTGGTCAGGAAGCAATTGAGCAGTTTGCCATGGCCGACGACTATCCTGACATTATCATTGGTTGTACAGGAGGTGGATCAAACTTCTCCGGTTTGGTTTTCCCCTTTGTGGGCCGTAACCTGCGCGGCGAGACCGAAACGCGCGTGATCGCTGTGGAACCCACCGCGTGTCCCTCTCTCACTAAAGGGCCGTACGCCTACGACTTTGGCGATACCGCCCACCTGACCCCACTGGTCAAAATGCATACCCTGGGTAGCACTTTTGTTCCGGCCGGTATCCACGCTGGCGGCTTGCGCTACCACGGCATGGCGCCTCTGGTGAGTCACCTGCTCCAACTGGGCGCCATTGAAGCGGTGGCCTATAACCAGTTGGAGACCTTTGCCGCCGGGGTCCAATTTGCCCGCGCCGAAGGTATTTTGCCCGCGCCCGAGGCGAACCACGCCATTGCCGCCGCTCTCAAAGAGGCTTTGCGCTGCAAGAAAGAGGGCGTTAGCCGCGCAATCCTGTTCAACCTGTCCGGGCATGGTCACTTTGATGTGCAGGCTTACCTGGATTACCATGCCGGCAAACTGGTAGACTACGAATATCCCGAAGAAGAAATCGCCATGGCCCTGGCCGGTTTGCCCAGTGTAGGGGCTTAATCATCTCTTTTCTCCTCACCACCGGCCGCTGGAATTTGCCTACAGCGGTCGGTGGTTTATACTTATGGCCAGAAAAATCTCAGCGGCTACTAATGACATCACCAGAGACATTATAGGTTTGAAGACCCTAAAGGTGTGCGAACTTTGTTCGCCTGAAACCTTTAGGGTCTGATTCTCTCGGAAGATTCTTTTTTAATGGATTACCAGGTACAGATACCTCCTGACCTCAAACGAGATGATCGCCCCATTATCTTGGCGCATCGTGGCTGCCGAGCGCAAGCGCCGGAAAACACCCTGGCTGCATTTCAACTGGCGTTAGATCAGGGTGCCGATGTGCTTGAAACCGATCTGCGGATTACCAGGGATCGGGTGATGGTGTGCATTCACGATGCCACGGTTGACCGCACCACCGATGGCACCGGGCCGGTTGACCAGTTGACCTGGACCGACATCAAACAATTGCGGGCGCGGGGTAACAACGATGCGGCCTATCCCGAGGCCAAAATCCCCTCCTTTGACGAACTGCTGGCAACGTTGGGCCAGCGCACCTACTTGGCGGTTGAACTCAAACTCCCCGCCTTTACCCAACCCACCGACGCCGAGCTTTTGATACGGGCCTTAGAGCAGCATAAGGCGCTGGAGAGGGTGTTGGTTATCTCCTTTAGCCGGCAGGCGCTCAATTGCGTGGAAGCTATGGGCGTGTCGATTCCTCTGGCTCTGATGAGTCTATTCAATCCGTGGCCGTCGGCCAGGTATCCAATGGTCGGTCCCTGGTGGCCGTTGTTATACCTCAATCCATTTTACGTGGCCATTAGCCGTCGACGCGGTCAAATTTGCTGCCCGCTCGATCCCACGCCCGAACCGCGCCTGTCATTTTACTTAAAACGGAAGGTAGAGGCGCTACTTTCTGATAATCCCTTGTTAACGCTGGAAAAACTGAAGAGACTGGCTAACAGGTAATTCATCCCCAATAGGGCCTGCGAATGCACATCACCGTAAAGCCCGCACTCTCAACCTAAAAACCAAATTTTTTGTAGAATTCCAGATTGGCTGGCGTAGCGACCAAAGTGGGAGACAATCTATTCTCCCCCAACAACTTCATCAACTCCTGCATTATTTTTGTGCCAATACCTCTACCCTGATAAGCAGGATGAACCCCCAAGCGTAGAAGGTAAGCATGTCTGATCCCATTGTATTATAACGCGAAAAGGTGGGGAATGTCTACTTTGTTTGACTTTAGTAAACTCTTATGCTATAGATTCTGGCTTGTGACCCTATTTCACCGGGTTAAAATTGTGGTTACTTGCCAACGGAATTAAACCGGATATGTACCTTAGGCCGAAGAAACAGCGCGTAACCGAACCTGGATGAGTCAATCAGGCTGAGTACTACGTCAAGGCAGTTTAACTGAGCATGTCCCAAACCCGTATTATTCTCTTCACCGGCAAAGGTGGGGTGGGCAAAACCACCATCTCCGCCGCTACGGCCCTGCGAGCAGCCGAACAGGGTTATAAAACCCTGGTGATGTCTACCGACCCTGCCCACAGTCTGGCCGATGCCCTAGATCATCCCCTTGGCCCGGAACCAACGCAGGTGCGGCCCAACCTGTGCGGGCAGGAATTTGATGTTTACTATTCTATAAAAAAATATTTGAGCAATTTGCGTGAGTTGATGCTGGGTATTTTCAAGTGGCGTGGCATCGACCGCATGTTGGCCGAGGAAATGGCTATTTTGCCGGGAATGGAAGAAACCGCCGCCTTTTTGTGGCTGGACCTGTTCTATCGCAGTGGGGATTACGAGGTTATCATCATCGACAGCGCGCCCACTGGCGAAACCCTGAAACACCTGACCCTGCCCCAGGTTAGCCAGTGGTGGCTCACCCGCGCCCTGCCTATTCAGAAGGCCGGCAAATCCATCGGCCCGATGGTCCGGCGCGTTACCGGCGTGCCGCTGGATAAAGGTTTGCAGGAGTTGGAAACCTATTACAACAAGCTGATGTACATTCAGGAGATCATGAGCAACCCGGATATCTGTTCTATCCGGTTGGTACTGAATCCGGAACGGATGGTTATCCAGGAAGCCCTGCGCGCTTACACTTATCTGCAACTGTACGGTTATCCGGTTGACGCGGTCATGGTCAACCGGATTTTGCCGCCTAATAGCTCGGAGGCTGTTTTTGGGGATTACCTTGAAGCGCAGCAACGATATCTGGCGGAGATTGCCGATACGTTTGCTCCACTGCCTATTTTTCACGCGCCTCATCTGGGCCGGGAGGTATTTGGCCCGGAGCGATTGCAAGCCATTGCCCAGGAACTCTACCAGCAGCAAGACCCGCAACAGATATTCTTCAGGCGCAAACCCTACCATTTCATCGAGCGGAATTATGGCTATCTGTTAACTATTCACCTGCCCTTTTTGCATAACGATGACGTGTCGGTGAGCCAAAACGGCGACGAGTTGATTATTCAGGCCAAACATCGTCGCCGTAATCTTTTCTTGCCCAAGTTTCTGGCCTACTACCGGGTCACCAACTCGCAGGTGATGGACGGTCAACTGCTGGTGCGGTTCGAAAAGGCGTGATTAGGAAAACGCAGTAACTTCCTTTAGGACAACGTTTCGTAAATTCGTTCCGGGCAATGATGTTGTTTTTTGTCTTGCTCCCAAACTCAGTTTGGGAACGAGAGAAACGCACTTGCGCTATCTTTAGAGTTGTTCCCTTTTAAGCAAATCAAGGTGACAGTCACTTAAAATGGGGACAAAGACGCATTAATTTTGCAAAATCTACCCTGTTTTATGCTAAAAGTGACTGTCACCTTTTGACATAAGCAGGACTTACGCAATATGTCATTTTGAGCGACCAGCGGGAGCGAAAAATCCCTAAAACTTGGTTTTACAATCGAAT
>JAFGNV010000210.1 GCA_016926805.1 Anaerolineae bacterium | reverse complement strand
TACAACAGGAGGTCATCGAAGCCCAGAAACGGGCCATCCTGGAATTATCCACCCCCATTATCCCGGTGATGGACCGGATTATCGTCATGCCCCTCATCGGCAGTATTGACAGTCTGCGGGCCAGGGACATCACTCGCACGTTGCTGGCGGGTATCAACCAGCACCGGGCCAAAGTGGTCATTTTGGATGTTACTGGGGTAGGGATTATGGACACGGGGATTGTGAATCACCTCAACAAAACCATTCAGGCGGCCCGGCTGAAAGGCGCCCGAACGATCATTACCGGCATCTCTGACGCGGTGGCCGAGGCCATTGTAGACCTAGGCATTGACTGGAGCGGCGTCCAGACCTTGGGCGACTTACAGACCGGCTTAATAACCGCATTGACTGCATTGGGAGTGCACATCGAGGCACACAATCTTAAGTAAAATAGATGAGATAGGTAGAGTAGAGGACATAAGTAGTTGCTTAATAACGGTTATAGTTGTTCAGTTAATGCTTTTGGTAGGGACAGGACATTGTCCTGTCCCTACCGGCTGGAAATCTAAATTATTTTTCTGAACATCTATAGATTGTTTTGGCGGACTTCTTGGCTCAGCTTAGGAGTTTGGCGGGTGTTACAATACTGGGTAGCAGACTTGATGCTATCCGGCTTTTTGGTTTAGCTCAAGAGTGTCTCGCGCCGCTTCTAAAAGCTGTACCACGCCGGTGCTGCCGTCCACCAGCACTATGTCGCCGTTGCGAAAGCGTTGGGTGGCGTCGGGGATGTTGGCCACGGCAGGCAGGCCGTATTCGCGGGCAATAACCGAACCATGGGAGAGCAAACCGCCCATTTCTACAATCAATCCGGCGGCTAAACGCAGCAACGGCAACCAGGCGGGGTCGGTGGAAGGCATCACCAAAATGGGGGCCTCGCCGGATTTTTTGAATTCATCCGGGCTGCTGACGATGACAACGGTGCCCCGCACTTGCCCTGGGCTGATGGGCAAGCCAACCATCACGTCTGGAGGGGGTTCGGGGGAGAGACCCACTCCCAATTGAATGGTAGCAATTTGCGCCTCATGCAGGCTGTACGGCATAGCCGTTTTGGCGTAAGTCTGGTAAGTTTCTTGGCGGGCCTGTACAATCGAGGAGAGGATAATCCCCGCCTCGTTTTCCACCATCAGGGTGCGTTCTACCTCATCCAGAGTTAGCCAAAAAATATCTTCGGCTTGGGCCAGCCAACCCCGCTCGACCCATTTTCCCCCTAAAGCCAAATCCCAACGTCGACACGCCGCCATGGCTGTGGCTCTGGCGCTGTTGAGTTCCTCTCGCATCACCAGCAAGCGCCGCAGTAAACTGACCAGAGGAGCGGCTAAGCAGCGTCGCCAGAACAGCAGACGGCTCAAGCCTTTGGCCTGATCATTTAGTTGTTGCCAACTCACGGCTGAAATAGCTGCGGTATCACCAACATTGGTGAGTGGCTCATTCTGGCTGTATTGGCAAATAATGCGCAGCAGCGAGGCGGGATCATCCTGATAACGAGGCCAGCCCATATCGGCTTCGTAGGTGGCGCGGTGGCCGAATCTGGCCAGGAGCGCGGCAAAACCCTGCCTGAATTCAGTAGAAATGAGCGAATTTTCAGGATAATCGCCAAAATCATCGGGCGCATCAAGCAGATATTGACGGGTTGGTTCATCGATTTGGGCCAGGCGACTTAACTTGAGCAGCCACTGATTTAACTCGCCATCGGTTGTTCTTAAACCTTGCAACGCCAGGGTGCTGATAAACGTGGCCGGTGATGGGGTTAAGGGGGCGATGAGGCTGCTGGCCAGGGCGGTTGTGGCCGAGATGGCAATGGCTACTCTGAGATTGGTGTTGAACAATTCGCTGTAAATGCGCTCATGCTGGCGAAATTGCCTGAGCAGGGTTGCCGGAACCGTTGCCAGACCCGGGTCATTCAACATGGCCTCGACTTCACCGGCCAGGGCCTGATATTTTTTGAGCGTGGCCGGCGCGCCGAGCATCCGCTGCAGCAGTCGCCCGTAAATTCGCCGTGATTTCCAGGCGGTTTCCCAGTCGATCGAGAGCGGGCCACCGGCAGCACCCGGCTCGGTGTGGCCAATGGTGACCAGCAGATTGCCCGGCGCAATGCCCACCTGGGAGATAATGCGTTTGAGAAAGGTCAGGTTGAGGTAGGGCCGGCCCAAAATAAGTTTGACATACGGTCCGAGGTCGTCAACGGCCAGGCCACTATCTTGCATAAAGGTAATGGCGCGTTGTTGGGTGCGTTCCAGAAGCGAGCCAAACAGGGGCGAGGGCAACTCCGGCAGAAATTCAGGGTGGCTGCCGCGTGTCCACACAATGTCCAGGGTTTGATGGGGCCGGGAGGGCAGCACCACAGGTCGAGTTTGTAAGATAAAAAAAGTTTCGTCCTGTCTGGCCCATTCCACGTCCTGGGCCTCGCCCATCAGGGCGTGAATGCGTTCAAGCTGGGTGGCAAGTTCGGTCAGCTCTTGGGGCGAGAGGGGGCCGGTGTTGGTTAACTTGCCGTCCGGCGGCGGCACATTACCTGCCCGTTGCTCGAGTAGAGGATACTGGCCGGGTTGGTTGGCCAGTTTGTAGAAATAAGGCTGGACATGGCTGCTGACCAGGGCTTCGCCCAGACCCCAGGTGGCTTCGATGATGAGTTCGTCTCGGGTGCCGGTGAGGGGGTTGACAGTGAAGCCAACCCCAGCGCATGTAGGTTTGAGCATTGGTTGAATGAGCACAGCCAGGCGAATACCCTGAATGGACATTCCGTGGGCCTGGCGATACTCAATGGCCGGGGCGCTCAACGCCGAGGCCCAACAGCGGGTAATGGCAATGGGCAGGGCGCTGCGCGGCACGCCCAACTCGGTCAGGTGAATCCCGGCAAACGAATGGTCGCGCTGGTCTTCGTCGATGGCCGACGAGCGGACCACAAAACTGTCTATGGTTACATCAAACATGGCGTTAAGGTGCTGGTTGAGCGCATGGGCCAGTTCTTTATTCAGCGGCTTTATTTTTAAGGTGTCGGCCAGCCAGCTTAACGCTTCTGGGGTAACGGCAACGTCTGGGGAACCGGTCCACAGGGGAGTTAAACGGGCCTGTTGCAGTTGAGTTTCAAAGAAGTGGGTGGTCAAGACCAAACCGGGAAGAACCTTGAGGCCATGCCGTTTGAGGGTGGCCAGACGAAATGCTTTGCCCCCCACCAGCGGTAAATCTGTGCCGTCAATTTCATCGAGCGAACGTAGCCAGGGCTGAGAAACAACGTGGCCTGGCGTTGAGTCGGTGGGGTCAGTTGGACGATTGGTCATTGTCTTGTGGGATGTTATTAAAACCGGGATGGCTGGCCAGCGTTAGCATGACAATCATGCCGGAAATACCGCCAGTACACACCAAAACCAGATAATTGGGTGGGTCCGCAATCAAACTGACGGTGGGGCCAATGAGCAGCAGGCTCAGGGCCAGCAGCAGGCTTCCGTAAAAACCGGCCATTGATTGGGCAAACAACCCCGTGGCCACCACCAAACCGATGATGCCGGCCACCACAAACATAATTGCTACCAATAATTCAAAACCTTGCAGGGCAGAGATGTAATAGGGAAAGGATCGACTTCGTAGAGTCGAGATGAACCATTCTCCAATAGCAATTATACCACCACCCAAAAAGATAATGGAAATACCCGCCCAAAATGCAGAGACCAGCTTCAAGGTGATCGGACGAGCGGTACTGGTTGCCCCTTTAACCGGGGGACTGTCCGCGGAGTGGGACGCTGCGGCTCGGTACCTGGCCACCTCGGCGGGGTCTAAATAGTTGAGTAATTCCTGTCTGGCCCATTCGTTATCGGGGTTGATAGTGAGGAGGTTTTCCAGGCAAATCCGTCTATCGTCGCGGCGGTCAAACACCTGGTAGAGCCAGTACCAGGCGGTTTCGTTGGTTTGGTCTTGCTCAACTACATCCAGCAGCCGAAAGCGGGCTTGCTGATTTTGACCGGCTTTTGCGGCCAGAATGCCTTCTTCCAACCATTGATCTATTTCGCGTCGGGTGGCCAATGTATTGCGATCTTTCTGTGAGGGTCGACGAGCATGAGGCTCGTCTTAAATTCTACCTTACCCCCCTAACATGCACAAGTTGGCCCAGTAAGGTGAGCGGGTTTGAGCATCTACTGTAGGGTGCGTCCCAAAATTTTGGCGACAGGGACAGGACATAGTCCTGTATCTACCCTATGGCCAAAAAATTAGGATAGACTCTCTACCGTACTGTCCCAACCGGCGTCACGCTGACGTCGTCAAAATAAACGTTGGTGTTTGGGTCGAGGCCATTGCTCCCTTGCAACGTAATCAACAGTTGGGCTGAAGTAGCGGTGATCTCCTGCGAAAGGCATCGCCAGACCCCCGGCCAGCTATCGCCGACCCAGTGGGTGGGCGACGGACCATCCTGCACGCCCAAAAATGCTTGACCATCCCCCGGTGGATACAACTGGTAGTAAGCGGTGACCCGGTACGTTTGCCCCGGTTCTACTCCCACCACCTGCGCCAGACCGGCGGTGAAGGGAGCGTAACCGGATAGTTTATACGCCCACTGACCCCCATGAACAGTGGAGCGTTCACCGGCAAAAGAAGGATTACCCGCCGCCGTGTAGGTGGCCCAGCCGTTGGCGATACTCACCCCGTTTAGGGTATAAAAACCATCCTCAAAGTCCCCGTTGGCCAGTTCTATTGGCGGTCCAGGGGGTGTTTCGGATGGTTGATAGGCCCACAGACCGTCATCAGTCCCGGCGTAGAGGGTCCAGGTGTTCGCCTTATCTTGATACCACTTGAGCGCGCTGATAAAATGATCAGCCGGGAAGCGACCGACTGGCTCCCAGTGACTACCGCCGTCAATCGAACGATGCACGCCCACGTTTCTGACGCTGGTGTAGAGGTCCTTAACCGGGCCAAAAGTCAAGACATCAGGGGGGCCGGGCAGGTCGTCGGCGGGGATTTGCTGCCAGTTTAAACCGCCATCGCCAGAACGGTAAAGACTATTCTTGGAAACAAGATAAGCGGCGCCGTCGGTGGCAAAATCTGGCGAAAGTACCAGGGCGCGGACTTCGCTGTCAAAAACGGGCGTCCAGGTGTCTCCCCGATCAGTAGAGCGGAGTAGATTCTCAAAGCTGGCGGTGAAGACGATGCCGTCACTGGCATAGCCCGGCGAGAGAGCCAGAATACGGGAATAGACGGTCTTGAGGTGCGTCCAGGTTTCGCCGCCGTCGGTGGAGCGATGAAGCCCGGCCACGGGTGGATAGGCGCTGCTGGCAAAAACTGTCTGGTCGTGGGCGTAATCCGGCGAGAGAGCCACGGACTGCAAAAAAGCCATTTCCGGCATCTGCTGCCAGGAACGGCCGCCATCGGTGGTGCGGTATAAATGTCCGCCCTGCACGCCATGGCTGGCCAGATAGCCGGTGGCGGCAAAAACAGTCTGGTCCTGGCCGTAATTGGGTGACACCGCCACATCGACGACTCGTTCCAGGCGCGGGCTGGCCGGTTGCCAAACCTGACCCGTGGGGGAAGTGTGGACATTGCCGTGGTAGGCCAGCGAACTGTAAGAAAATACCTCCTCAAAGAAGTTGGTTCCGACAAACAGAACCGGCGCATCCGGCGGCCCGGCGTCGACATCACTCACGTACAGGCGGGCCAGCCCCTGGTTGCTTGAGTGCCAGAGACCGGCTGTGTTTTGATAAACGCCGTTGCTATGCGCTAAAAAGGTAGTGCCGGTAGGGCCAAACTCAGGTGAGAGAGCCAGGTCGAAACTCCCCGCTCCCAGTAATCCCTCGCCAAAGGTTGACCAATGCTGCCCGCCATCGTCCGAACGGTAGACTACGCCGTCATTCTGGCTTCCGGCAAAAACAAGCTGGTCGGCGGCAAAATTTGGCGAAAAAGTGAGCCATTGTTTACCACGCTGCAAGGTGAGATCGGTGGCAGTCCAATTATTGCCCCCGTCGCTACTGCGGTAGATGGTTTGATCTTGATTTGAAACCAGCAAGGCCATGCCGTCGGCGTCGAAGTGGGGGGACAGCGCCAAAACCTGAGGTACGACCCCCGATGGCAGGCCGCTACCGCTGGGCGTCCAGGTAATACCGGCATCCGTGGAACGAAAGAGACCGTCGTCCCACACACTGGCCAGGAGCGTCTGGTCTGTGGCATAGGCCGGGGAAAAGGCCACAGCTTCAACCCGTTGCGAATCAAACCAGGGCGGGTCGAGTTGGATAAAATTTTGTCCGCCGTCGGTGGAATGCAGAACCCCGCGTCCGCTCAACAAATAAATGAGAACATCGCCGGTAAAATCGGGTGAAATCGCCAACTGTAATGCCCCGGGCTGCATACCATCGGGGTGACTGTCAGGTGGTTGCCAGGTATCACCGCCGTCGGTGGAACGATACACATTGCCGCCGTAAGTCCAAATATCGGTCAACACCAGAACGGTTTGGTCTGCGGCATAGTTGGGAGAAATGGCCAAATCCAGGATCACCCAGCCGGAACGTTCCTCCAAGGGGGTGACCCGCTCCCAGAAATGTCCGGCATCCGTGGTGCGGTAAACGCCGTGCCCCCGGACCGCCGCAAAAGCAGTCTGGTCGTTGGCAAAATTGGGTGAAACCACCACCGCGGCCACCGAACCACCGAGAGGGCCATCGACCGGTAGCCAGGCGTCATCCTTCGGTGATGGTTCAATAGCCAGACTCGTCGTCGAAGCCCCGATCCATAGTCCGGCCAGAGCTAGCAACATTCCCATGAGAATACGTTTGTAGCTTAACATTTTTCTTATTCCTTTTTGTAGTTACCCGGTCAATTTTGGCTAGACGCTGTAATTGAGGTACGATAGAGTGTCAGGATGAGCTAACGGATTCACTCGATAGTTGATGTTAAATTGTGTTCCTTTTCCAGTATACCATAGCTTTAACCTTACTGACAACGAGACAGCCCCAATTTTATGTCGAGTTGATATTCTTCTGAAACATTGGTGGGGAAAGGTCTACTCAAATTGAAAAAACATCGAACGACGCTGGTACTGAGTGTCTTGCTTCTGATCGGATTTTGCCTGGCCCTGGCCCTGATTTCCCTCGGTTCCGGTTTGACCTTATGGGTGGGCTGGCAGCAAACGCCTGAAGTCACTGCCAAGCCTCGCCCAACCCCCAGGCCGGTGGTGTTTGTCTTGCCAACTGTAACCAGCACCCCGGCTATCCTTAATGTAACGCCGGTTATCCCAATGGGTCTCGCCAGCCCACCGCCTCTGTCTTCTACAGTTTCCGCTCCCGCCTTCACCCCCACCCTCATTTCTACGCCGCTCCCTGTGGTTACAGAAATTGCAACCCCAACCCCAACCCCAACCTTCCTGCCGCCTTCGCCAACTCCCCTACCCCCAACGGCCACCCCCACCCCCACCCCCAGCCCGCCGCCTACCGACACCCCCACACCTACCAACACGCCGACCCCGGCTCTGATTTTTACGGCCTCAGAAGTGGAGCAGTTTCCCACCAATCATCTTAATTTTGACGTGTATATTGCCGTTACCGATACCAACAATACCCCCCTGGGTGGGTACCGGCTGGTGGGCCATCATAGCGACGGCCTGCAGGCGGAAAGCGGCCTGAGCGCCAACCGGTGGACCGAAAACAGTGGGGCCATGCATTACAAGGCCGGAAACATCAAATACCAGGTCCCCGATTCGCCGGGCGGGGTGTGGACGCTACAGTTAGTGAATGAAGTTGGCCAGCCGGTGGCGTTACCACTGGAAACCTCTTTTGACCCGGCCAACCCAACCTGGTACTTTGTCCTGTACCGCTTGGGAGAATGAGAAAGGAGTCAAGATGACGACATTTTCTACCGACAAAGTGTTTGCCTTTTTGGTGATTGCATTGATGGCCGTATCAACGGCGGCTTGCCGGTCGACCCCGCCGCCAACGCCAACCGCAGAGGTTCCAGCAACGGTAAATGAATCCCAGCCGCTAACCCCGGAGGTAGTCACTCCTCCGACCAGAGCCACCGAGATAGCGGTTGAAGCTACCCTTGACCCGGTTAATGCCGAATCTGCTTGGCCGGGTGTGGATTGGGATGACCGGACCATCTTTCGACCGGGCCTGATTGAATCCGAGCAACCAGTGCTCGACCGGTTGCCGGGCGCCAGCGTGTATCACCTTGATCTAAAAATTGCCGACAACCTGCTGCAAGTAACCGGTCATCAAGAAGTCCACTATACCAACCGGGAAACTGAACCACTCGATGATGTTTATTTTCGTTTGTTCGCCAACAATGCCGGCGGAAAGATAACCGTGTCGGAGGTTAAAATGAATGGTGGGGCGGCAGAACCGGCTTACGAGTTTGAGGATACGGCGTTGCGGGTGCCCCTGCTCACGCCCCTGTCGCCGGGCCAGTCTGCAAACATTCAAATGGATTTTGTAGTGGAAGTGCCCCAGGAGATGGCCGGAAATTACGGTTTGTTTGGCTATTTTGACGATGTTTTGGTGTTGGATGAATTTTACCCCACGATCCCGGTTTATGATGATGAAGGCTGGAATGTGGAAACACCACCGCCAAACGCCGATTTGAGTTACAATGACGCCAGCTTTTACCTGGCACGGGTGATGGCGCCCGCCGGTCTGACGGTGGCGGCGACAGGTATTGAAATTGATCGTGAGGTTGACGGAGATAGGCAAGTGATTACCTTTGCCGCCGGTCCTGCGCGTGATTTTTACCTGGCGGCCAGCAATAACTACACCGTCATTCGTGATACCGTAGGGGAAACCACCATCAACAGTTATGCCTTTGCCAGGCAAACCGATCACGCCGAACTGGCTTTGCAGGTGGCCTTAGATGCGTTGCGGAGTTTTAACGAGTCTTTTGGCCCCTATCCCTACGCCGAGTTTGACGTGTTGAGTACGCCGATGCTTGCCCTGGGTATTGAGTATCCCGGGCTGGTGGGAATCTCGCTGGCGCTTTACGACCCCGGCGCCGCGATCGCCGGAGTTCCTGCTCCCATTATGCTTGAAGGCACGGTGGCG
Organism: Anaerolineae bacterium; assembly: GCA_016926805.1. Lineage (GTDB taxonomy): Bacteria > Chloroflexota > Anaerolineae > 4572-78 > J111 > JAFGNV01. The sequence goes on along the minus strand of JAFGNV010000210.1, from coordinate 26,807 downwards.
CACGAGGTTGCGCACCAATGGTTTTACAACGTTGTGGGCAACGACCAGGTGGACGAACCCTGGCTCGATGAGGCGTTGGCTCAATATGCCACCTGGCTTTATTACACCGATACGTATGGTGAAGCGGCAGCCCGGAGCTATCTTCAGTCGTGGGAGGATCGTTGGGCGCGGGTAGACCGCGCCGATATTCCCATCGGTTTACCTGCCGGAGATTATGAGGGCAAAGCCTATGGCGCCATTGTTTACGGACGTGGCCCGCTTTTTCTCAAAACCCTGGCTGAGGCAATGGGAGAGGCATCATTTGCGGAATTCTTGCGCGATTACTATGAAACGCACAAATGGGGAATTGGCACCGCGGAGTCGTTCAAACAACTGGCCCAGCAACATTGTCAATGTGATTTGACCGACCTGTTTGAGGAGTGGGTTTATGCCAGGTAGCAGAAAAAATTAAAGATAGATCGGGTCTTCTTCCTCGCCCTTTTTCAAACCGGAGCGAGCTTCGATCTCTTCAAAAACAATGGCCGATACCTGACCCAGAATCAACAGCAGCACCGTATCGGCTTCGTTAAACTCGCTGCCGCGTTTGTTGAGCAGTTGCACCACTCCCTTTAAACTGCCCCGGCGCATAATGGGCGCGGATACAATTGATCTGGTGAAAAAACCAAATTCACTATCCACAATTTCGGAGAAGCGCGAGTCTTGACGCGGTTCATTGACGATAATGGGCTGGCGGTTTTCCACCACCCAACCGGCGATACCCGTATTGCTTTTGATGCGATAATCCGGCAACTGTCGACCCAGTTCGCCATGCACCAGCATAAAGACCAACTCCCCGGATTGTTTATCCAGGCGACAGATCGAGCCATCCTTGGCCCCCACCACCGCCATAACCTTATACAAAAGCTGGTTGAGTTCATAGAGCAAATTGTCGGCCGAGGTTATCTCCTGACTGGCCCAGTAAAGCTCTCTGACCGTGTTCAGGTAGTTGCGTAAGGTTTTGTTTTCCTGTTTTAGAGCTTGGGCGGATGTTGTCGCGCTCATAACTGTCTCCTTTTCAGTAGTATAGCAGAAAATCAGCGTAAACGCCACGTTTTAATGTTTAAAGTTCAAAATTCTACGTCACCCGGGTTCTGCCGGTTCTTTGCTAAAGGCCGAACCGATTTCCAGAGCGGTCAAACTGGCTTTTTTAAAAAAGTGGCGGTAGGCCATCGTCTCGGCTAACATCGCTTGGAGCATGTCTTCTATCACGGCTACGGTTGCGATTGGCGTGTTCTGGGCGGGTTGCAGGATCAACCGTTCCTCCTCTTCCTGCATAATGGTAAGTTTGCCCTGACCGACCAGCCAGTTGATTCCCAACCGGGCCGTGGTGACTCGATGTCCCAGGGCGGCAGCCAGTTCGGGTAGATAAACTTCGTTTTGTTTGTGACTGAGTGTATATTTGATAAGACCCATCAATTGTTTGGCAAAGGTGGGCAGGCTGTCCAACGATGACGGTTGCCCGACCAAAAAAATGTGCCGGGGTCGGACTATGGCCAGAACTTGCTGCAAAATGTCCTGGCCCGGTGGAGCCGTCCAGATAACCAGGGTATCGGCGGGGTAGAGTTGATGGCGAGGTAATGCGGAAAGGCCGGATAGTTTGACTCCTTCGGCCCAAATTAAGGGGTTTGCAAGTTCGGCTACGTTTGTTTGTACCTCGGACGTTTGCCGCCAATCGATAAACTCCGGCGGGCGAATGACGGGGGCGGGTTCCCACTCGTGGGCATCCCGCCATTCCACCTGCACCGCGTCGCCGCCCTGGTAGTCGTCGGGGCTGAGGCTGAAGGCCAGATCGAACCGGCCCCCGGGAATGCGTTCAGTTGCTCCGCCCCACCAGACCACTTCCTGCTGTCGCCCCGCCTCATCTTGCACAATCAGTCGCCGGTGCGTGCCTGTTTTGCCAAAAATCGCTTCTTCGATCACCCGCAATCCCCGGCAGCCCAGTTGCACTGGCGGATTACCCGCGCCAAAGGGGCCCAATTGTTGGATCGTTGCCAGCAGGTCTGCCGAAATTTGCGGCAACTCAACCATTGCGTCAATGGTGAGGGTTTTTTCGGCGGCAATGTGGCAATCAGCCAGGGCGGCGGATAGACCCCGGCGAAAGTCGGGGATGTTGTCGGGCCGGATGGCCAGCCCGGCGGCCAGGGGATGCCCGCCAAAGCCGGCCAGCAGGGGGGCTTGTGTTTTGAGCGCCCGGTGGATGTCGCAGCCGGGTATGGAGCGGGCCGACCCGCGCCCCAGGCCGTCGGGGCGCAAAGCAATGAGAATGGCCGGTTTGCCGTACTGATCCATCAGCCGGTTGGCGGCGATGCCGATAACGCCGGGATGCCAGTCGGTGGAGGCCAGCACAATGGCGTTGTATTCGGTCAGCGAGGGCGTGTCCTCGAGCTGGCTCAGGGCCTGCATCACCACCCGATCCACCAGCATTTTGCGCCGGTCGTTCAGGGCTTCCAATTGCAGGGCAATGATGCGGGCGCGGGCGCGATTGTCGGTGGTGAGCAATTCTACAGCCAGATTGGCATCGCCCAGGCGGCCCAGGGCATTAAGCCGGGGGGCCAGCCAAAAGCCGATGTGATCTTCGGTGAGGCGGTTGGTTTTCAGATTGGCGTTTTCCAGCAAAGCTTGTAATCCCGGACGGGATGTGTCCTGTAAAGTCGCCAGGCCCTTTTGCAATAGATAACGGGTGTCGCCGGTTTGTTGGGCCACGTCGGCCACTATGCCCAGGGCGACCAAATCGAGCAACGCCTCGCTTTCGTCGGCCCGCCGGTGTGATTTGTAGAGGGCCTCCGCCAGTTTGTAAGCCACGCCCACCCCGGGGAGTTCGCGCAGGAGATGACCGGCGGGCAGGCGTTTGGGGTTGATAACTGCCTGCGCCAGCGGGAGGGTGTCGGCCAGATCGTGGTGATCGGTAATGATAACGTCTGTGCCGGTGACCTGGGCGGCCTGCACTGCCTCATGTTCGGTGATGCCGGTATCACAGGTTAGTAACAGGTTGACTCCTTGAGCCAATATCTGCTCGAGCGTAGGGATTTTAATCCCGTGCGACTCGGTGAGGCGGTTGGGGATGTAAAAGGTGACCCTGGCCCCCAAATCTTGCAGCGTCGAGATCAACAGGGCGGTGGCGGTCTGGCCGTCCACGTCAAAGTCGCCCCAAACGCAGATGAGTTCTTGTCGTTTAATGGCCTGGTTAAGCCGGGTGACCGCCTGTTCAAGGTCAGGCAAAACTTTGGGAGATGCAGGTTCGTAGGCTTCGGGGTCAAGAAAGGCGCGGGCCTGCTCAACCGTGGTGATGCCGCGTTGGACAAGAAGTTGGGCCAGGAGAGGGGCGCCAGCGAATTCCAGTAAATCAGGAGCGATATTTGGTTTGGCGGTGATGTGCCAGTTCAGAATTCAATCTCCGCAATCTGGTCCCAATCCAACGATAAAATATCCAACGCCTCCTGGGGTTCCTCTGCCAATTCCAGCAGAGGACCAGCCTTGTCGCCGCGGTCGCAAAACGAGCGATAAACGCAGTACCGGCATGGTTGCCTGTCTTCCACTAAAGGAAAGTGGCCGTTCTGGGCGCTGTGTTTGACCTGTTCTACCAGTTGGCTCAAAAATTCTTCATCACGTCGAAACAGCTTTTTGCTGTATTCAAAAACCTCCGGTTCAGCCGGAACCTGAGGATACCAGTACATCATTTGGACGGTTGCCGGGTCGACCGGTTGGCCTTTATTAAAGGCCGTTCCGGCGGCGACCAGCACGTAAGGATAGATGCGAGTTTGCATTTGTCCGGCTAAATAGTCGCGGGCAGGTTTGCGCCGGGTAGTCTTCCAATCGACAATCAGAAAGACGCCATCCGGCTGCCTGGCCAGCAGGTCAAAACGGGCCAGCAAGCGGTAGTTCCGCAAGGGGGTGGACAGGGTTAATTCAGGGTAGGTTTGAGCGTGGTCGAGCGCGGGATGGTGATCAAGATAGTTTTGCCACCAGGTTTGGAGTTCCGGTTCCGCTTCGCTCAGGGTTGCGGTCAAGATATCGGCGTTGATGCCCACGAGATGCTGCTGCACCAGTCGATGAAAGTCGGCGCCCAACCGGGCCAGGCGTTCCACCTCTTGTACCGGCTCGGCCTCGCTGGCGGGCCAACTCAGGCGCTGCAAGTAGTGCAGCTCAAACCGACGCGGACAGGTGGCAAAATCCTGCAAGCTGGATTGGCTAAATTGAAAATCTTTGGGTAGAACCATATTACCTCTATAAAGCTAATAACAAAGAAAGCCCGCCGCACAGGCATAACCCTAAAAACCCGCCAACAATCATCAACAGGGCCAAAAGGATAGGCCAATCTCTGGCTTTAAGAGCCGCTTTAATATCATCCCACCCGATACTGGCTTCGCGTTCCACGGCTGCGGCTTTGCCTTTAAATGTGGAATAAAGCACAACTCCTTCGTCTTCGTCGGTGTCCTCTGTCATAATATCGGTCATAATTTCTTTGCCCACTTCCGGCCCGCTGCGGCGATAGGTTTTACCGTGGGTCACCAATATCCAGATGACGCCAATAATGAAGATGATGAGGCTGAAGCCAACAAAACCAAGAAGTATCCAGAGCATATTTTTTTACCCCTCTTGAGATTGGTTTTCTTGAGACCCAGTTTCTAACCACGTTTGCAAGGCCACCAATGGAATGGCCGGTTGATTGTCCGGTTTGTTCTGATATTGCTGCCCCCGGTTCCAGGTGACTACCAATTCCTGCCTGGCCCGAGTCAGGCCGACAAACAACAGCCGCAATCGTTCGCGTACCAGGTCCAGGCGGGCCTCTTCGGTGGCGAAACCCTCAAGGTAATCTCTGTTATCAACCAGCGCCTCCAACTGGGCCAGAACCTCGGCCTCTAAATTCAGCGAGTCGCGCACGAACCATTTTTCGGAAAAATAGGTGTCCTGTGGCTCGCCGGAGGGAAAGCTGTAATTGTTGACCCCCATCAAATAGACCCGGTCCCATTCCAGCCCTTTGGCCCGGTGCATGGTAGACACAGTAACCTTACCGGCGGGCGGTTCAAAACCCAACGACTCTTCGTCAAAGCCCAAAAAGCGACGCTGGTTGCGGGCCACTTCGGCCAGGGCTTCGACAAATTCGGGCAGGCGGTATGCAGGATATTCAGTAGACAGGTGGCGCAGCACCACGGCAAATTTGTGAGCTAGGGCCAGGTCGGCGGGGTTGTCGAACAAGTCCTGGGCCAGCAGCAGGATGAGCTGATCGATGGGGAGAATGGCGGCGGCCTGCCAGCGGCGAACAAGGGTGCGAAATTCTGTTAAAATTGTGAAGGGTGAGTTACTAATTGTGAATTGTGAATTATTAATTGTGAATTGTGAATGAGGCTCTTGATCCTCGTCGGTATCGGTTGATTCGCTGACACGCTGGCTCGTTGATTCGCTAGCTCGCTGATTTGCTAACGCCTCTAACTGTTGAACAGCTTCATCCGTTTCCAACGCCGCCAGCCAATCCTGGCCGGGCCGGGGCCACAGATAATCCTCCAGCCGGGCGCAGTTTTGGATGGTTTTTTCGACCCACTCGAAGATGGGCTGTAAATCCTCCAAATCCCAGTCGTGCCGTTTCCAAACGTGAAACACGGTAGCCAGTTGGCGGGGGTCGGTGGGACGGGCCAGGTGTTTGAGCACGTTGCCCAACACGCCGGCAGTGCTGCGCGTGGCGGCGGTGCTGTTGAGTAGTTCCACGTAAGGCACATCGGCGCGGCGCAGGGCGTTGGCCACATCCACGCCGCGTTTGTTGCGGGCATCCAGCACGGCCAGGGTTTTATCGGGGTTTTGTTTGAGCCACTGTTTGGCCGAGCGGACGATGGTCTGGACCTCCTGCGGCGGTTTGTATTTTTCAGGGCGAAAGTGAATCTGATCGGGACGGTCGGGCGGGTTGGGTTGGGGGTCGCCCGGTGGGGTGGGTTGGATGTGCGGCGGGTTCAGGGCATTTTGAACCTCAACATGGGGATGTTCGACCATCGTCCAGTCGATCAGATAGTTGGCCAAGTTGATGATGCTCGGCGACGACCGGCCCGATTCCGGCATGGGCAGGTCAATCACCTTTGGCTGGTGCAAAAAACGGCGCAGGTTTTCGGGATCGGCGGTGGTGAAGGTTTCGTAAATGGCCTGGTTGGGGTCGCCCACCCGGACCCAGGTATTTTGTTGGCCCGCCAGCGTGTCCAGGATTTGCTCTTGCAACAGGCTACTGTCTTGCGCCTCGTCTTCCAGAATACAGGGCCAGCGTTGCCGTAACCGGGCCAGAAAATCTGGGTCCAGGTCGATGGCCTGAGCAGCCAGCCGGATCAGGTCGTCGAAGTCAACGCCGGTGCGGGCCAGCCGGTTTTGATACTCGCGGTAGATGTCCAGACCCAACCGGGCCAGGGGGAGGGTTCCGGCGCGGCGGCTGTAGGCATCTTCCAGTTGGTGCGGGGCCAGCCGCCGGTCTTTGGCTCGTTTGATGAAGGTTTGGGCAACGGTCAGCACCAGTTCGGGAATATCCCGGCGGAGCAGCGGTTCCAGGTTAAGGTTGGGCAGCAAATAATCCTCAATGAGGTCGGTGTGACCGACCAGCCAGCTATCGACCACCTCGCGCAGGATGAGCTGGGCGGTATGGTCGTCCACAATGTCAAAATCCTGGCTGAGGCCCACCAGCGAGGGCCGCTGCTGCACAATTTCGTGGGCCAGGGAGTGCAGGGTGCAGACGCGATAGTTGAAGCCGGGCAGCAAACCCTTTTGGCGCACAAAGCCGTCAACCCGGCGGCGAAAGTTATCTACGGCAGCGTTGACCAGGGTGACGATGAGCACTTCCTGGTCGTCGTCCACGCGCTGGATCAACTCCGAGGCCAGGAAGGAGAGAATGTGGGTTTTGCCGCTGCCCGGTACCGCCGACACGCCCAATCGCACCGGACCATCGGCATTGAGCAGGGTGTCGAGTATTTTTTGTTGGGAGGGACGGGGCACAAAGGTGGTTTGGGACACTGGGTTACTCCTGATGAGGCAAAAAACCTTCTTTAACCAGGTAGGTTATAATTGCTTGCAACACAGTTGCGGCGGTTTGAATATCTTGTTCGGCGGTGGCATGGTCAATTTGCGGGCCAAAGGTATAGTCGCCAATTTGGCGGTGACGGAATGAATCGCCGATGAGTTTGCCGAATTCCTTCGGAAAAAGATCAGTTTTAATGAAGTGTTGATTGAATAGATGGATAGCGGCCGAATGTTTAGCGGGCGAAAGGTTTTTGGTTAATAGAACCGCTTGCATTGCATATAGAACTGTATAATAGGCGCGGGATGAGGCAAAATCGTTATCGCCCGTTTGCGTCAGCTTTCTGGCCGCTGCCAGCGAGCGGGTAGCTTTATGGATGATGGCACTTATCTGTAACGTTAATTCGTCTTGTTGGCCCATAATGATACTCCTTCTTGGCGAATATTCATCAAAAATGGATCAAACTTTTGATAACGATAAGTTTCCTCTAACACCGGGAAAATTGATAATAAAGCATCGTGGTGGTATAGGAACTCGCCGGTGATGTCGCTGATGATATTTTCTGTTTCGGGCGGTATCTCGTCCATCACCAACAGGCAGTCGTAGTCGGAGTCGGGGGCAAAATCGCCTCTGGCGCGCGAGCCAAAAAGGATGATTTCCTTCAGGTTGTTACCTAATTGCGCTTGTATCTTTTGTAGAAAAAGATTTATGATTTTTTCTTTCTCTGTGGTTGTCATCGAATTATTTCCAATGTATTAACCTGAGTTCGGAAAAAGGTGATAGTCACTTCAGAAAAGTGGCAAATCAAGTTGATTTTATCCATTAACCGCGGTAAAAATCACCAAAAGTGACTGTCACCTACGAATTATCGAACTCAGGTTATTAGTAGGACTCAGGAGGAAAGTAACCTTTGTCATCCTTACGTTGTCCACTATAGAAGTTTTCTCGAATAAGTTTTGGCTCTTGATATTCAAAAAGATCTGTTACATCTCCTCCAACACTTAACTGATAAACTTTATCAAGCATTGGATCATCACTTTTGTCTACCAGATAAATATTGTTTGGATTATACATGCCAATCAAAAGGATGTAATTTTTAAGAAGGCGTGTTGGCCAATTCGTTTCACTTTTTACAATTTGGCCTATCTCTTCAAGATGAATTTCTTGTTTAGGAAAATAGGGTGTGTTATAGAGGTATAGCCAGGTTTCAGTTGCCATCAATCGCTCGGCTATAGATCCATGCAAGGCATAATATGTTATCATATCCCAATGTTTACTTCTAACATCAGGTAAGAACCGTATTCCACGCAGAATAACAGCCCGCAAGTATTCATTCATCGGATGGAGGTCAGTTTTATACTTGTCGAATAATATCAAAATTTCAGCTGAGAAATTCTGTTGGGCTAAAATCTCTATAGTCTGTGAGGGTTCTCGAATAAGCCAAGGATGTTCAAGCAAAATCTCTACGATTAAATTGGAGGCTTGGGTAAATCCTAGGAGGGATAATTTATTAACAGCAAAACGTATGCGCGTTTCTAATTTTCTAGTATAGTGTGGGGAAATTTTGTTAGTAGACTTGAGTTCATTCCAACAATTACACAATAAATCGGCTATTTGAGTATATAATTTGTTTTTAGCAATTACCCAGTTGACATTTTGTTTGGCAAAGGTTTGTGCCCAGATTTGTAATTCTTCAACCGTATCTTTATTGGGAAAGTCCGGTACAGTTAACTCACTTACTTGTTTGATGTCTTTACTGCGCCTACTTTCATTAAATAGATATGTAAATATTCGACGACTCACAAAAGAAGGTGGAGCGTAGATACCAAACAAATGTAAACTTTTACAATATTGTTTGATACGGTACCACCATAAGTCGTCACTTTCAAAATAATCTATAAATTTTTCACGCCGGTCTTTGTCCAAAATCCATAATGGATTGATAACTTGGTCAAAATTGTCACTGAGTTGTTCAATTAAAGGGTCAATCTCCACCGTTTTAATAAATTCAGATATATCGTAATAAATTTCGGTTTTATCTTTGTTTAATTCTAAACCGAGTTTTTGTAATTCATCTTTGAGCGTTTGTTGAACCTCTTCAATAACCAGTTTTATATCTTTACCATCTCTGGACTCAGGGATAAAAAAAATCATATCGTCAACATAACGGTGAAGTTTCGCTCCCCATTCGTTTTCTGTCCCGAAAAAGGTGTCAATCGCCGTTAAATAGATATTGGCATAAAATCCTGAACCAATACTACCTTGTACAATACCTCGCCCAATTTCATGTTCATTTAAATTTTTAGATAATAATAATCGTATTAACCACTGAACACGTTGACTTTTTGTTAATACTTGTGTAGCTTCGAAGAGTTGTTTTTGAATTATCTCGGTGTAAAAAGATTTAATATCTGTCCGTAAAACTGCACCATTTAGATAATTTTTGACTTCTTCACGTACTTTTTTTTGGTACTCTTGATAAGCTGAAAGCCAAGGGATATACAAATATTCTGTGTCACGTCCCCGCGATTTTTGTGAAATACGGTAAGCGTAACTATTACCTCGTAATTGAGATTCTTTGTTCCCTAATTTTTGAATAATTGCTATAGACAGCAGTTCTTCTTCCATCCGTGATAATCCGCGAGGCCGCGTTTTTGATGGATTTTTTGGAATTTTGTAAGAAACGTAATCGTCATACCGAGCGACATCCTCTGCGTAGGCCATCAACTGTTGGCGCATACGTGTCAAATTTTCTTCAAGATTGTTTTCAAATAACCTGATTTCAACCTCATCAACAAATGACTCCTGCAGAAGACCCCATCTAGTCTTCGCCCAGGCAACTTGGAGATTTTTTTCGCTTATAACTTCTTGCCAGTCTTTGTCTCCCCGTAAATCTTGATTTGTGATGGAGAGAACATTGACGTGAAACAGATGTGAGGGATAAGGCTCTTTTTTCCATTCAAAGTAACTACTCTTTGGGTTTATATAAGTTGTTTGATGTCGTCCTTCTCCTAATAACTCTATTTTATGGTAACTACCACTGAATACTTGTGTAAGGGCCTTGCCCATTTCTTGGACGTGTTCATCTATCAAGTAATTATCAGTTCCTACTGTTATCACGTGTAGATGGTCAATCGAAACAGTTTCGAATATTGATTTATAGGCTAAAGATTCCTCTTCACCAAATTGTTCTATCTCGTCCGCGGAAGGAGTAATACTTACTCCAAGTCCCCTCAAAATATCATAGTTACCCTGTCTTTTCTGATGGTCTTTACTTAAAGGGGAAACAACATTTACTTGCATCACTATGACATGAGCTAATTGCGGTTGTTTCCATTCCTCACGTTTTTGTTCTAAACGATGAATGAGCCAGCTCGTTACATTGGGGATTCCTTCAGGTCTATAATCGTATTCTAAATAGATTTTGGATGTAGTAATTTTGTTTTTAATTTGATGCAAAAACTGGTCGTAAAGTGCAATTGCGTATGGATTAGGGTCAATGCCCAAACAGAAAACGTGGATAGGATTGGTAAGATAATCAGTTTCCCGCAACCGTAGAATTTTTTCTAAAAAGGCTACTGTGCCCGATCCTGCTCCACATCCTATATCTATAAGGCAAATACGAGGATTATGTTTTAGCCAATCCACTAACTTGGCTTGTCCTATGACTTCGTCGAGGGTGTGAATAACCTTGAAAAAATGGCCTGGAAAGTATACGTGACATTGAGCCGCAGCACTCAACATATTGGGTTCTTTAAGTAAATCCTTTACTTGGTCATATTTCAAATATCTAAATCCCTTGATTTCGGGTTTCGTATCTAACCAATTGTGTATTTCTGTATAAACTTTTTCGGTTATCTCGTGGAAAGTTTGGTAAATTATCTTGGAATTATTGATCATCTTGCCTTAACTTTCTCGCTGCATCTGCCTTAACATCTGCTGCAAGGCCATTAACAACTGTCCCCGTTGCTCATAGCCTTGCTCGCCAATTTCGGCGTTGATGATATAGATGTGTTTCCGGCAGCGGCGGGTCAGCCCTAACACCAGCCGGGCCAGGCGGTCGCGTTGGGTGGTCACTTCGTCGGCGTCGGTCCAGGGGCGGCCCGGCTCCCAATCGGCGGCCAGGATGTAGGGATGGGTGAGCGGTTGGGAGATGCGCTCCCACCAGCCGCTGCTGCCCGCGTCGAGCCAGAACTGGTAATCCACGGGACGGTTGCTCATTAAAAATGTCGTGGCCGGGGTGATGAGCACGGCTTCTGCCGGGGCCGGATCCCACCGACGGATGTATTGGGCCGCCATCATCCCCTGCCCCACCAGATCGAGATAGGCCCGGTTGAGTTCGTCCACGGTAGGGAGTTCGGAACCGTTTTTATCTTTCGCATAGTCAATATCGGGTATCCGTTCGGCCACCTGGCGAAATTTGCGAGCGGAGTTGATCAGGTGGGCCGCAATCTCTCCGGCTTCTTGTTGGCCGTGAAAACCAAAGCCGGGCTGGGTGAGCACTTCTTCAAAGAGCCGGCTCAAAAAAGTGTCCAGTACCGGTGGGTTGGTCGTATCGCTCTGGAGAAGCCAGGCGCGCAACCGGTCGAAGCGATGGCCGGCCTGATAAGAAATCCGCTCGCGGACGTCGCCCTCAATCTGGTCAAAGGAAGATAGATGTCCTTCCTCGCGTTCAAATTGGCGATAAACAACTTGGGTCAACAGATTGGCCCGCACCAGGTCCAGATCGGCGATAGCTTGGTGCAGGGCCTGGGCCACATCAAAGGGTTCGGGCAGCATGTTCCAGTGCGGAAAGGCCAGTCGGGTCAGGGTGAGCATAGTTTTGGCCGCCGGTTCTTCGTTGAGCGGGCGCGAGGGCCGGTGGGAACGGGCGGCCAGGCCGCGCTGTTCCATCCGGTGGACAAAGGCAAATCGCAGGGCATCGCTAACAAAGGGAGCCAGCACGACAATTTGGTCGGGGGTTGCTCCTTCAGCCAGTAATTTGGTGATACAGTCGATGACGGCATCAATCATGGTGGGGTAGAAGCGATGCTGTTCAAAGGTGATAGCCCGGCGAGGATCGGCGGAGTTATTAATGGCGAAGGATGAATAGTGAATAGCTAATTGTGAATTGTCAGTTGCAATCTGTGATTTGTAGCGTACAGATTGGCGATGTTGTTTTTTGGTTGTTTTCTGTTGGCTCGCTGTTTCGCCGGTTTTGCCGCTCAAAATCCGGCTCATTCGTTCGCCAAAGGCCAGCAGGTCGGCGGGGGCAACCCGAGGCTCGTCCAACCGGATGGTTTCATTGCTTAGTTCCGCTAGCAGAGCGGCGGTGCGCCAGTTGGCGCCCAGAAAGATGCGATACCCGGCATCTTCATCGTTGACCAGCAGGGCCGACTCGGCATGGGGCAGCCACTGGCGCAGGATGGTGTGGGCAAAAGGGGTGTCCTCTTCAAGGTTATCTACAATCAAATGGCGGTAACGGGTGGTGAGAAATTGCTGGACACCTTCCACCGGCCAGAGGTGTTGGTAAAACATTTCAATCCGCAGCGAAAAATCAAGCAGGTTGCGGGCCAGGCAGAACTCACGAAACTGGTTGACGCAGGCCTGGGTGTGTTCCAACGCCACGCGGCTGCTCGGTTCCAGCATCAGCGAGGCGGCCAGCCGCTGACCGACCTCGGTGTGGGGCAGGCCGATGAGGGCGGCTTTGTTAAGGTTGTCCAAAATCTGGCTGACCAGCCGGGGCAGGGAGATGGTAACGGGCACCACGTTGGGGTCAAAATACCCTTGCGCCAGCAGCGGGTCAATAGCTTGCCGCAGGTAATACTGAGCCTGCTCGATGTTGAGAAAGATGGACCGGGTGTGGGGGCGGCCAAAACCGCTGGAACTGGCCCCAAGTGGCCAGAAGAGATCAATGGTGCGCAGGGCCAGGCCGTTGAGGGTCAACACCTCTACCAGGCCGCTGCCCGGCAGGGAGGGGTCGCGTAGCAGGGCGCGATAAGGTTCGGCCAGCGTTTGCTGGGGTACCAGCACCAGAATACTGCTGGCCGGGACGTGGCTGGCCAGCAGTTCACGCAATCGCGTTACGGCGTAGGTTGTTTTGCCGGTTCCGGCCGGGCCGGTAAGGTAGGTAATCGTCATGGTCTGATTTTTTCAAACGGATTGACTTGATTTTAGCACAAATGGTCGAGGTTGGGAAGGATTTGTCCTGCTTATTTAACTTGTGCATTGTTTCTGTTTCGCCTGCCCCTGTTGTATAATTCTCCCTGTTCAAAAAACGTAAAGGATTGTCGCCAACCTGCGATACGCCGCCGAGTCGGTAAATTGCATACTGGCAAATCAGAAATTGGCAAATCGCAAATAATTCACCATTAATCATTCACTATTCGCCATTCACAATTTACCATTAGCTAAGGAGTTTATGGATCAATCTCACATTCGCAATTTTTGTATCATCGCCCACATTGACCACGGCAAAAGCACCCTGGCCGACCGCCTGCTGCAAGCCACCGGCACCATCTCCGAGCGCGAGATGCAAGAGCAGGTGCTGGACGGCATGGATTTGGAACGCGAGAAAGGCGTAACCATCAAAGCCTCGGCGGTGCGGATGCAGTACACCGCCGCGGATGGCCAGACCTACCAGCTTAATTTAGTTGACACGCCCGGCCACGTGGATTTTACCTACGAGGTCAGCCGGGCGCTGGCGGGCTGCGAGGGGGCCATTTTGGTGGTCGACGCCACCCAAGGCATCGAGGCCCAAACCCTGGCCAATCTCTATCTGGCCCTGGATTATAATTTGGAAATCATTCCGGTAGTCAACAAAATCGATCTCAGTTCGGCCCGGTCCGACGAGGTGGCCCAGGAACTGGAAGACCTCATCGGCATCGACGCCCTCGACGTGTTGCCGGTCAGCGCCAAAACCGGCGCCGGGGTCGAGGCGGTGCTGGAACGGCTGGTCGAGCGGATTCCGCCGCCGCAGGGTAATCCCGATGCGCCGTTGCGGGCGTTGATTTTTGATAGTCATTACGACACTTACAAGGGCGTTATCGCCTACGTGCGGGTGGTAGACGGCCAGTTAAAGAAGAACGATACCATCCGGTTGATGGCCAGTGGCCGCACCCCGGAACCGCTGGAAATTGGCATTTTCCGGCCCGGTATGCAGCCGGTTGACTGGCTTTCGGCGGGGGAAGTTGGCTACGTGGCCACCGGGTTAAAAACCATCCGCCATGTGCGGGTGGGCGATACCATCACCCTGAATCTACCCGAAGAGGCCAGGGATACGGTCAAACCGCTGGCCGGCTATAAACCGGTCAAGTCGATGGTTTTTGCCGGGTTTTATCCCACCGAGGCCGAAGATTATAACGAACTGAAAGATGCACTGGAAAAATTGCAACTCAACGACGCCTCCCTGGTGTATCAGCCGGAAACCAGCCAGGCTCTAAACTTTGGCTTTCGGGTGGGTTTTTTGGGATTGTTCCACATGGAAATTATCCAGGAACGGCTGGAACGCGAGTACGATCTGGACCTGCTGGCTACCGCACCCAGCGTGGAGTACCAGGTGGTCAAAACCAACGGCGAAACCCTCATTATCGACAATCCGGCGAACCTGCCCGACCCCAACCTGGTTGTCACTATTGCCGAGCCGTGGATGCACATCAGTGTGTTCACCCCGGCGGATTACATTGGCCCGGTCATGGACATCACCACCCGACGGCGGGGCGAGTTCATTCAAATGGAATATCTGGACGAAACGCGGGTGCTGATGGAATACAAGCTGCCACTCTCCGAGATGATTGTGGATTATTACGACCAGCTCAAGAGTGCCACCCGTGGTTACGCTTCGTTGGATTATCGGTTTGACAGTTACCGCAGCGGCGATCTGGTCAAACTGGACGTGCTGGTCAACGGCGAGCCGGTGGATGCCCTGAGCATTATCGTCCACCGCGACCAGGCGTACCTGCGCGGCCAGAGGCTGGTGAGCAAGCTTAAGGATGTGATTCCCCGGCAGCAGTTTGTGGTGCCCATTCAGGCGGCGGTGGGTAAAAAAGTCATCAGCCGGGCCAACGTGAAGGCGTTGCGCAAGGACGTGCTGGCCAAGTGTTACGGCGGCGACATCACCCGCAAACGTAAACTGTTGGAAAAGCAAAAGAAGGGCAAAAAGCGTATGAAGATGATCGGCAGCGTGGAGATTCCCCAGGAAGCTTTTATGACCGTGCTGCGTTTGGGTGACGAGTAGCATGGATTACGAATTTCTACCGCTCCAAAAAGACACGGCCAGGGGTACGTTTACCTGTGGCCACGCCATGCGCTGGCGTCCGAGCGATACCCTGAAATTGACCTTGATTGTTTCGGAGGCAGCCCTGCAACGGGACTTTGTAGACATTCCCTTTTCCAACATGCGTGAGTATCTCAAACCCGGCGTCAGGCCGCAACCTCACCCCGGCGATTCGATCCGGGAAGCGGTGAAAAAATTTAAAGGCGGCCTGGCCTATTTTAACGCCGGGGAAATGGGGATGTTGAATTGCCCCCTGATTGTGGATGGGTGTCTGGTTACCAAGCCAAAGCCGGTGAAAGTGCTTTCTCAGAAAAAATGGGAACCGCTAACGGGCGATTTTACCTTTTTTCTCCAATACCCCGACGGCAGGGTTGAAATGAGAGACCTGCAACTTAACCACAATCGGTTATTGGTTGGCCTGCCGGGGGGAACGTATGGCTTTTCTGCCCCTTACATTTTCAAAAACGGCCGGCACGTTCCCCTCAAAAATCCGCCGCCGGGTCGTCCGCCCGGTAGCCAGGAAGTGTTTTTTCCGGCGGGCGGCAAAACGCAGTCGCCGATCTCGGCTATGGGCCTGGACAAAGAGAATAGAGTGGTCCGCCTGGCGTTGGTGGGGGATGTAGCTCAGCCCGGAAATATTGAGCGGCTACCGACTGAATTTGACTTAATCCCTTACCTGCAAGCGTTCGGGGTGGTGGATGCCCTCTACACTGGCGCCAGCGGCGACGTGCAGTATTACGATGGCCCCACCCAAACGCTCATTGTTGGCCCGGAGAGACCCAAGCGGGCAGATGGTAAATGGGTCTTAAAAGAAGGCCAAATGCAACGGGGGCTGACGACCATCGGCGTATTGAGGCATTTTTAACATTCACCGGTTGCCATCCGGTTAAAGTAAATGAATTGGAGATATTCAAAACAAGAAGGAGCGAACTTATGGAAGAAAAATTTAAAACTCTCTCGGACAAACTCAAAGAAATCAAAAACATCAGTAGTGCCGTGGCCTTGCTGCACTGGGACCAACAGGTCAACATGCCCCCTGGCGGGTCTCAAGCGCGAGCGGAACAAATTGCCACCCTGGAAACGATGGCCCATGAGCTGTTTGTGGCCGATGAAATGGGGGTTTTGCTGGATGACCTGGCCGGAACTGATTTTGCCTACGATTCCGACGAGGCCAGCCTGGTACGGGTGGTGCGGCGCGATTACGACCGGGAGCGCAAGTTGCCCGCAGCCCTGGTCGAGGAAATGAGCCGGACGTTTGCCCTGGGTCATCAGATTTGGGTCAGGGCCAGGGCCGAGAAGGATTTTGCCCGGTTTCAGGACATTCTGGTAAAAATTGTTGACTTGAGCATCCAGAAAGCCGAAGCCTACGGCTACGAGGACGCCATTTATGATGCCCTGCTTGATGAGTACGAGCCGGGGATGAAATCCGTTGAAGTGAACCGGGTGTTTGATGCCTTGAAGGTCGAGTTGGTGCCGCTGGTCCGGGCTATCTCGGAGCAGGTTGATGGTGTAGATGATTCTTGCCTGCATCAAAATTTCGACGAGCAGGCCCAGTGGGATTTTGGCCTTGAAGTGCTCAAGACCGTTGGTTATGATCTGGCACGGGGACGGCAGGATAAATCGGCCCATCCGTTTACCACCAGCTTTTCCATTAACGACGTGCGGGTGACCACGCGTATTTTCCAGGATTGGTTATCGCCGGGGTTGTTTGCCACCATGCACGAAGGCGGCCATGCCCTGTACGAGCAAAATATCGCTCCGGCGTTGGAAGGGCTGCCTATTGCCGATGGCACCTCCCTGGGCGTGCACGAGTCGCAATCTCGACTGTGGGAAAACGTGCTGGGTCGCAGCCGGGCATTTTGGCAATTTTACTATCCTCGCTTGCAGACCTATTTCCCGGCCCAATTGAACGAGGTTGGTCTGGAAACGTTTTATCGCGCCATCAATAAGGTAACACCTTCTTTTATCCGCGTTGAAGCCGACGAAGTAACATACAATCTGCACATTTTTCTTCGTTTTGAACTGGAGCAGGCTTTATTGGAACAACGCCTCAACGTGTCCGATTTGCCCGAAGCCTGGAACGCCAAGATGGAGGAATATCTGGGTTTGACCCCGCCCGACGATGCCCTGGGAGTGTTGCAAGACGTGCACTGGTCGGGGGGGGCGATAGGGTATTTTCCCACCTATACCCTGGGTACAATCCTCTCGCTGCAATTTTATCACCAAGCGTTGCAAGAGATGCCGGACCTGCCGGAACAGTTCCAGCGCGGTGAGTTTGCTAACCTGTTAGGGTGGTTTCGGGAAAAGATTCACCGGCATGGCCGCAAATTCACGGCCAACGAGCTAATCGAGCGAATTACCGGGGCAAAACAAGTGGAAGTTGGGCCTTACCTGGCTTATATTAAACAGAAATTTGGTGAGATTTACCAACTGTAAAAAACAGGAGATGGGTAGGGGCAGGGCATTGCCCTGCCCCTACCTGGTTGGAATCAATGATCCGCAATCCTCTTCTCGTCATCGTCGGGCCGACGGCGGTGGGCAAAACAGCCTTATCTTTACAACTGGCCCGGGAGTTTGGCGGCGAGATCATCTCGGCGGACTCGCGCCAGATTTATCGGGGGTTAGACATTGGCACCGACAAACCTTCGCCGGAGCAGCAAGCCCTGGTGCCGCATCACCTGGTGGATGTGGTTGACCCCGACGAAATCCTTAGCCTGGCCGAGTTCCAGGAACAGGCTTATGCGGCCATTGCCGCCATTCATCGGCGTAACCGGCTGCCGCTGTTGGTGGGCGGTACCGGTCAATGGGTGTGGGCGGTAGTGGAAGGTTGGGGGATTCCCCGGGTACCGCCCGACCCTGCCCTCCGGGCCGAGCTTGAGGCTCGCGCCGATGCCGCCGGTGCTGAGGCGCTGCACGCTGAACTTGAGGCGCTTGACTCTGAGGCTGCCCAAAAACTCGACCCCCGCAACGTACGGCGGGTCATCCGGGCGTTAGAGGTTTACCACAAAACCGGTGTTCCTATCAGTAAACACCAGCGGAAATCCCCACCACCATACGCCATTTTCATCATCGGCTTGACCATGCCCCGTCGGCAACTCTACGCGCGGATTGACCAACGAATCAACCACATGTTGGCCCGCGGGTTATTGGCCGAAGTCGAAGGTTTGGTTGAGGCGGGCTATGATTGGACGTTGCCTGCCATGTCGGGCCTGGGGTATCGCCAGATGGGGCAATATTTGCAGGGTGAGGTCAGTCTGGCTCAGGCCGTGGTCCTGATTAAAAAAGAAACGCGGCGCTTTGTGCGCCAGCAATATAACTGGTTCCGGTTGGATGACGACCGGATTCATTGGATTGAGATCGGTGAAGGGATCGAGACCGGGTACGACCGGATAGAGAATTTGATTGAGTCTTATGTTGTCTTATAAAAATTGTTTGACAATTTTTGTTACTGCGCTTATTTTTATCATCATAGTGTTGGCTTTGCTGGTCGGCATAGCTTTTTATCTTCAAATCAGGCACGTCACCACACCCTACCGCAATCAAAATATCGGCACGTTGAGCCATCCCTACCAGGACGTAACCCTGACCACGGCGGATAATTTGACCCTCTCCGGCTGGTATGTGCCGGGTACCCGGCCCGAAGCTATTATTTTGGTGCATGGTATTCACGCCAATCGCGCCTACCTGATTCCGCAGGCCGAAATTCTGGCCGAGGCAGGTTATCGCATTCTGCTCATCGACTTGCGGGGGCATGGTTATAGCGAGGGATCAACCATGACCTATGGTTATCGTGAAGCGTTAGATGTCCAGGCGGCGGTGGATTACCTGGCTGCGTTGCCCGAGGTGGAACATATTGGGGCGCTAGGCCATTCGTTGGGTGCTGCCGCTGTAGTGCGAGCCGCCGCAACCGATGAGCGACTGGAAGCGATTGTCATTCAGAGTAGTTATAGCAGCTTATCCCGGGCGGTAGAAGAGAATTTCCAAAACTTTTCTGTGTTTCCCAGACGGCCGTTTGCGCCGTTAATTATCAAACTGGGCGAGTTGATGACCGGCGTGGAGGTGGGACAGGTCGACTCGGCCCGAGAGTTGGCCACAATGCCGGCCCGGCCCGTGCTCATTGTTCATAGTGTTGATGACAACCTCTTCCCACCGCAGCATGCCGAAGAAATGTATCGCGCGGCGCAGG
Source organism: Anaerolineae bacterium (assembly GCA_016926805.1). Taxonomy (GTDB): domain Bacteria; phylum Chloroflexota; class Anaerolineae; order 4572-78; family J111; genus JAFGNV01. The sequence continues at coordinate 7,343 of JAFGNV010000210.1, read as the reverse complement.
AACCCAAAAGGTTGTGGCTGGTCGAGGGCTTACCCCACGTCAACCCGATTACGGGTCACGAGACTGAGTACAGAGCGATTCTACTTGACTTCTTTCAAGAGGCATTTGGGGGCCAAGAACAGCTTCTCCCCCAATCTCTAGGGAGAACTAATTGATTTATGGGCGTCCAGAAAAATTCTTTCTCAACAATCAGGGTAGGGTAGCAAGGGAGCAAACTTATGGCCTGCACAGCCACCTTTTTGCCCTTCGGCTGAGTAGTTCTTGAGTTTGTCAAGAGGCACGACGAAGCCTCAGCAGAAGCCTGTTTCAGCGGCGAAAACTTTTTTGGAGAACGACATGACCTATCAGCAAGAGTTTGATTACGACTACATTGTTATTGGCAGTGGCTTTGGCGGTTCGGTGGCGGCGCTGCGGCTGGCCGAGAAAGGGTACCGGGTTCTGGTTATTGAAAAGGGTAAATGGTTAGCCGCGGAGGATTTTCCCCGGAGTAACTGGAATCTGAAACGTTGGCTATGGCTCCCGGCCTTGAGGTTTTTTGGGCTGTTCAAAATTACGTTCTTTCGCCACGTAACCGTGCTGTCTGGTGTGGGCGTTGGTGGCGGTTCGTTGGTGTATGCCAACACCCTGGCCATGCCTGAGCCGGAGTTTTTTCGGGCCGGTACCTGGGCGCATCTGGCCGACTGGCAGACCGAACTGCAAGTTTTTTACCAAACCGCCTTGACCATGCTGGGCACGACCCCCAACCCTTGCCTGCAACTTGGAGATAGCGTGCTCCAACAACTGGCCCGGCAGATCGGTCGAGTAGATGGTTTTGCCCCGACGAATGTTGCCGTTTATTTTGGCGAGCCAGATGTGACCGTGGCGGATCCTTATTTTGCCGGGCGAGGACCGGAACGAACTGGTTGCACGTTTTGTGGCGGTTGTATGCTGGGATGCCGGTATAACGCCAAGAACACCCTGGATAAAAATTATTTGCATCTGGCCCAACAATACGGGGCCAAAATCCAGGCCGAAGCCGAAGTGTACGACGTCGAACCCTTGAACGTCGATGGTTCGGCGGGATACGCAGTTTGCTGGTGGGCGTCCACATCTCGCTTCAAGCGAACCGGCCGGGTTACGGGCCGGGGAATTGTTTTTGCCGGGGGCGTGCTCGGCACGGTGAAACTGCTGCTAGCTTTGCAGCAAACTTCCCTGCCTAACCTATCGCCACAAGTGGGGCGGTACGTTCGCACTAACTCGGAAAGTTTGCTGGGCGTGACCGCCCTGGATAAGGAAACCGTTTTTTCTGATGGCATCGCCATTGGTTCTATCTTGCACACCGACCAAAACAGCCACCTCGAGCCGGTGCGCTATCCGGCGGGGTCGGGCTTTTGGCGATTACTGCAAGTCCCGCTGGTTCACGGCAACAACATCTTTACCAGAATCTCAAAGTTGTGGGTCGATTTGGTGAAGCACCCTATTAAGAATATGAAAGTCATCCTGGTAGACGACTGGGCCAAACGCACCCAAATCTTGCTCTATATGCAGACAGTGGATGGTTATTTGTCCTTGTCTAAAGGATGGTGTGGGTGGAAGAGTGCAGTGTCTGATGGCGCTTCGCCCACGGCCTTCATTCCAGAGGCAAAAGAGTTGGCCGAACAATTTGCTCATGTTGTTAACGGAAAACCTACAGCCCTGTTGACGGAAACACTGTTTGGTATTCCTACCACGGCCCATATTCTGGGTGGCGCGGTAATGGGTGAAACCGTGGCTGAGGGGGTCATTGATAAAGACAATCGAGTATTTGGTTATGAGAATATGTATATTTGTGATGGTTCAATGATCTCGGCTAATCCCGGTGTGAATCCGGCGCTCACTATTGTCGCGTTAACCGAGCGAGCGATGAGTAAGATAAAGTCTAAAAATTAAGGAGGGATTATGAAGACGTGCCCGTATTGTGCTGAAGAAATTCAAGATGAAGCCATCAAATGTCGCTATTGCGGCGAGTTTCTGGACGGTCGTCCCCGTGGGGCAATGGTTCTTCCTGGTCGATACTGGGGCTACGAGTACCGTTCCTCGACCAAAATACTCAACTGGCCGCTTATTCATATCGCTCAAGGGCTTGATCCCAACACCGGGCGACCTCGGGTAGCTAAGGGAGTCATTGCGATGGGCAATATTGCGATAGGTGGTATCGCCATTGGTGGCCTGGCCGTGGGTGGATTTGCCCTGGGGGGACTGAGTTTGGGGATAGTGGCCCTGGGTGGGGTTGCCGTGGGATGGGCCGCCTTTGGTGGTCTGGCTGTGGCACTCTATGTGGCGATGGGCGGCCTGGCGGCTTCCTTAATGTATGCCATCGGTGGGCTAGCTCTGGCGCCACATGCCATTGGTGGAAATGGCATTGACCCTGAATTCGCGCGGCTGTTGGAACGATGGATGTCAGGTGTGCTAACGGGCCAATAAACGTAACTGGTTTAAGTGTAGCTATGAAACGGTTAGAAGATGAGCACGCCTCTGTTGACCACTAAAATCTATATTCCACCGGCCCGGTTGGGGCTGGTACCTCGCCCCCGGCTGCTTGAGCGCTTGACCCCAACCCCCCATTGCAGGTTGACCCTGATTTCCGCGCCCGCCGGTTTTGGCAAAACCACCCTGTTGAGCGACTGGGTGCGGCAGGTGGAACGACCCGTGGCCTGGCTTTCGCTGGAACAAGACGACAACGAGACCACGCGTTTCTGGAGCTACGTTATTGCCGCGCTGCAAACGGTGCAGCCGGCCGTTGGCGAAACAGCCCAGGCTGCGCTGCAATCTTCCCCTCCCCTGGCGCTGGAAGCCCTGGTCACAGCCATCATTAACGACATCACTGCTGTGCCTGATCCCTTCATCTTAATCCTGGACGATTATCACACTATCCAAACCGAGTCCATTCACCATAGCCTGAATTTTTTGCTCGACCACCTGCCACCGCAATTAGCCCTGGTCATCGCTACCAGAGAAGACCCGCCGCTGGCCCTCTCTCGTCGGCGGGGGCGCATGGAGTTGACCGAGATCCGGGCGGCCGAATTACGTTTTACAATTGAGGAAGCAGGCGAGTTTTTTAATACGATAACGGGGCTGGACCTGGCGCTTGAAGACATAGCCGCGTTGGAGGGTCGCACCGAGGGCTGGGCCGTTGGATTACAAATGGCCGCGCTCTCTTTACGTACGTTGGACCCCTCGGCGAAACGCGATTTTGTGGCGGCCTTCACCGGCGATGATCGTTACGTGGTGGACTATCTGGTTGAAGAAGTGCTGCAACACCAGCCCCAGCCTGTCCAGGATTTTTTGCTGCAAACGTCAATCCTGGAGCGATTGTGCGGCCCTCTCTGCGATGCTGTTTGTTTTGGCCAAACCAAAACAGCCCACCCTGGCGGGACTCAATCACCCCAAGATGACGGCCAAGCAATACTTGACCGCCTGGAATGGGCCAATCTTTTCACGATTTCCCTGGATAACCGGCGGTATTGGTACCGCTACCATCACCTTTTTGCCGACTTGCTCCGGCGCCGGTTGAAACGGTCGTTGGATGCCTCGGCGCTCACTGCCCTTTATCTGCGGGCCAGTGAGTGGTTTGAACAAGAAGGGTTGATCACCGAGGCGGTGTCTTATGCCCTGGCCTCAGGTGATGATGCCTATGCAGCCGAACTGATCGAACGGCATGTTTTGACCACGTTTTATCAAAGCGAAACCGTCCTGGTGCAGAATTGGTTGAAGGCGCTGCCGGAGGAGCTTATCCGCGCCCGCCCCTTGTTGAGCGCCGTTTACGCCAGTTGCATTATGCTTACCTTAAAAAATTCGCTCAGGTCTCCCCAAACGGCCATGCTCGTGGAGCGCTGGTTGCAAGACGCCGAAGCTGCGCTGGCGAATCAAAAAGAATCCCCATCCGATAAACCACCTTACCACGTGGCCACCCATTATATTGCCAAAGTGCGGGCCTACCTGGCCCAGTTTCGCGGCGACGATCCGCAAATCATCATTGACTTATCCCGGCAAGCTCTGGAACGTCTGCCCAAAGATGAGCTCAGATTTCGCAGCGCCTTTACCCATAACCTGGGCGTGGCCTACTTGAGGCTTGGCGATAGAACTGCCGCAAACCAGGCCTTTGATCAGGCCCGCCGAACCGGAGCAGCCAGCCACGATCTATTTAATGCTTCCTCCGCTATTTGCTATCAGGCAGACATTGCCCGGGCCGCCGGACGGCTAACCGAGGCAGCGGAAATTTGTCGAGAAGGGCTGCAATCCATCTCTCATCTGGCGGATGGCCGGCCCGTACCCTACAGCGGCGCTATCTACATTGTTCTGGGCAGTGTTTTGGCGGAGCGGGGCCAGTTTGCAGAAGCGGCTTCCATGCTGACCCAGGGCCTGGCGATGCTCGAGTTGACCATTGTGCCCAACATTCAACAGTGGGGTTATCTTGAACTGGCCTGCCTCAAACAAGCCCAACAAGATATGGCCCAAGCTCTGGATTTTCTGGAACAGGCGGCGCGGGTGTGCCCCGATAATGCAGACGTTGTCGCCGCCTACCGGGTGCGAGTCCGGCTCAGGCAGGCAGAAAAAGACCCCCGCCACCTGAATGCGGCCCTCCAATGGGCGCAAGAACGCCATTTACTCCTGGAAGACCAGGGCGAAATGTATGACCCCCAATCACTCACCCTGGCGCGGGTGTTCCTGGCCCAACATCGCTGGAAAGCCACGGCCAGGCCATCTGATTTATTACGCCTGCTTCGTTTCTTGGATCGGCAGCTTGACCTGGCCCGCCAAAAAGATTCGCCTGGTTGGGAGATCGAGATATTGCTGTTACAGGCGCTGGCCCGGCAAGCCCAGGGGGACGTTGGGCAAGCCGGCGATTCGATACAGCAGGCGCTGACCTTGGCCGAGCCGGAGGGTTATACCCGTATCTTTCTGAGCGAAGGCCCACCGCTGATGGCCCTGCTGCAACAAGTAGCTTTGTTCGGCCCTGCTGCGGATTACGCCAAGAAGTTGCTTTTTATGCTTGACCCGGAGGGGCGAAAGAGCAGCCTCGTTTCCTCCCCCTCCTCTGCCCTCATCGAGCCTCTCACCGATCGGGAAGTGGAGATATTACAACTGGTGGCAGCGGGCGCCTCTAACAAAGAAATCTCTCAAAAACTATTCATCACCGTCAACACCGTCAAAAGACACATCACCAACATCTACGGCAAACTGGCGGTGACCAAACGAGCAGAGGCCACGGCCCGCGCGCGTGATTTGGGCCTGGCTGAGTAGACCCGCTTCCAAAATACTACCCTCAAATACTACCTTAAATACAACCCCCAGGGTGATGACAGCACAACCCCTTCCTGGCTATACTGGTAACGTGTCAGTGGAACCGGTTTGAATTCCCGGCAGCCCAAAAACGGCGCAAGATCGGACAAAGCAGTGAAAAACGTCAACCAGCAACCTCCGGTGAACCAACCAGGATTGTATCAAATCAAGGTCAGAGGGCGGCTCGATGAGAGTTGGTCGTCCTGGTTCGACGATATGGCCATCACCACCGAATGTGGCCATGATGGCCGGCCCGTCACTACACTAACCGGCACGGTGAGTGATCAGGCGGCCTTGCACGGCTTGTTGTCTCGTATCAGGGACCTGGGTCTGCCGCTCTTGTTGGTGCAGTGTATGGAGGATCGAAGATCATCTATGTAACATTATTAACTATATTTATGGAGGAAAAAAGAACGATGAAATACTCAAAAACTTTTACTTTTTTGACGATATTGGTCTCAATTTTGTTGGCTGGCTGTGCGTCCACAACCAGCCCACCTCCTGCCGAAACCAGCCAGGTTAAGGTCGAGGCGAGCGCCACCACCACAGCAGCCACCCCATCACAGGTACAAGATGACGGCCCATGGCAGGTTGTACTCCAGACGGAGTACAAGCAACCGATGAGAATGGCCGCGTTTTTCGATGAGAACACTGGCTACACGAGCGGCCCACAAGCGAACAAGGTGCACTACACCAGTGATGGGGGTCAGACCTGGACCAAGGCTGAAAGCAGCCCGTATTGCGTCTTCGGCCTGAACATCGTGGATGCCCAGACAGTTTGGCTATGTGCCCTCGATGACCAGGGCCTGAGCACAGACGGCGGCCAGACCTGGCAGATCACTGACGGGGGTCAGACCTGGCGGATCGGGCCTGGAGTTGGCGGCAATGGCTGCCTCCTGAGTTTCACAAATGCTTCGACAGGATGGATTCTCGATTCCAAAAAGCTCAGGGTAACCGTGGATAGCGGTCAAACCTGGGAAGATGTAACTGTACCCGAGAACGATGTAGGGAATATTGCAGCGATTTCACTCCGAGCGCCAGGCGAGGGGTACGTGCTAGATTTCGATGGCATCCTGCACACCACGCAAGACGGGGGAAAGAATTGGTCGTCCCACATCCTGGACCTGGAGAAATACGAAGGGTTGAAATTCATGCCTATTGCTCTCTCCACGGCCACAATGCGTTTCTTCGACGCCGATCATGGACTGATCGTCTTGAACCTTATGAGTGGTGAGGGAGAGACCAAAGTTGTCGCTCTGCATACTGCCGATGGCGGTCAAACCTGGGAAGATGAAGTTGTGACGAACGATATAGGTAATCTCCACCTATCACCCGATGGCAAAGTACTGACGATAACCTCATATCTCAATAGCAGTACAATCACCGTGTTTCGTTACAACGAAAGTTAGTTCAACGTCACTGCAAAGACGCCAGGAGGCAAAGACGCAAAGATTTTTTACTTATTTTCCCTGGCATCTTAGCCTCTTGGCAACTTTGCCCTAAAAATACGTTGTGCGGCTTTTGCGCTACTGCCAAAAGACTTTATTCACTATTACTACCTTTGCACTTTTTATGAATAGACAGGATTAACAAGATTTACAAGATAAAAAGTTTTCATAATCTTGTTAATTCTGTAAATCCTGTTGAATTTTCACCCCTATTGGGGAATTTATAGCAAAGTGCAAACATAGTGAAAGGGCATTTGTAGAGAAAAATATGACAGATAACAGAAATGTTTTGGTTTTTGTAGAACAAGAAGAAGGCAAGCTGGTCGACGTGAGCTTGGAGTTGTTGTCTAAAGGGCGGGAACTGGCCGACACGCTGGGCAGCGAACTGTGGGGGCTGCTCTGCGGCCATCAAATTGACGCATTGGCTGAAACCGTTATTCATCACGGCGCGGACCGGGTGCTGCTGGCCGACCATCCTGAGCTGGCCCTGTACCGCACCCTGCCCTACGCCCGGGTGGCCATCACCCTCATCAAGGAACGGCAGCCGTACATTGTGCTGGTGGGGGCCACCCATATTGGGCGCGACCTGGCCCC
>JAFGNV010000209.1 GCA_016926805.1 Anaerolineae bacterium | reverse complement strand
GAGTTGGAAGTCATAGCCTCTTTCCTGATTAGTGGTTTTAGCAAACACACTTTACCAGAGAGTTGTCTATCTTCCAACTCATTTTAGTCACACCCTAATGACTTGAACTGCGTAACTCCTAATACAACCTACATTTGTTAATCATTATCTGACAGAGGTCAAATCAATTCACCCCGGAACCCGAGGCTGGCGCATTAGTCAGCGTTAATGAGCAAGCTATCCGGGTTCGGTCTTTGCCGATTGGATAAGGGTGTATTTCAAATGAGTCGAAAAAAGCGCCGCAGGCCGGGGGGTTTGGGGGGTGTCCCCCCAACTTCTCCCCTCTCTCTGATTCAAATGAAACACACTCATTGGATAAACGTAAACAGGATGGGGAAGGCAGGACGCCCCGTATAATCATTGCAGGTGGCGTGGTCGTTGACCTATTCCGCCTTTTTTATTGCTTGCTGACCGAGCCTGGCAATGAGCCTCTTTGAATGGATGATTGGATCCATTACTTCTGACAGATTGAAAGCCAACATGCCGGAAAAATCGTCGGTTAAATCCGCTCGCTTCTCTCGTCGATACTGGTTTCGCTTAACCACGTTTATAGTTGTGGTTGCGTCAATCGCATTTATTTTTTTGTTGGTCTATTTTATTGACCTGCAAATTAAGGCTTTTGTGACTCCCCATCGAGATCGTGATATTGGTTTGCCAACCGAGATTAGTTCTGATTATAAGAATGTTACCCTGACCACGGCTGATGGTTTAAAAATCTCCGGCTGGTATTTTTCCGGCACCAGACCAAATGCGATTGTGCTGGCGCATGGGGTGGGAGGCAATCGCAAGGGCGTGTTGCCGGAGGCAAAAATACTGGCTCAGGCAGGCTACCATTTATTGCTGATTGATTTGCGAGGGCACGGCCGGAGCGAGGGCGACATGATCAGTTATGGTTATGGAGAAGCGCTGGATGTGCGGGCGGCGGTGGATTATCTGGCCGTGTTGCCGGAGGTGGAACAGGTTGGCGCGTTAGGAACGTCGTTTGGCGGAGCGGCCGTGGTCCGGGCTGCCGCGGTGGACCGGCGGATCAGGGCGGTGGTAATCGAGAGCAGTTTCAGTAGCCTGCCGGCCGCGGTTGAAGACGCTTTTGATGACCTCTCCATATTTCCCCAATGGCCTTTTGCGCCGCTCCTGGTTGACCTTGCCGAGCGCAGAGTGGGGCTAGAAATTGACCGAGTTGACTCGGCCCGCGACCTGGCCACCATGCCGCCCCGGCCGGTGTTGATCATTCACGGTTCAACGGATGATCTGTTCCCCCTGGATCACGCCGAAAAAATGTATCGGTCAGCCCAGGAGCCAAAAGAGTTATGGGTGGTCGAAGGCATGGGTCATCAAAATCCGGTTGAAGGTCGGGAGCAAGAATACCGGCAGCGGGTGGTTACTTTTTTTGAGCGGGCTTTTGCCTGGCCATAAGGGAATTCCCAAAAAATACTTCTCCCAAAATTGCTTCCTTAAAGGCGAGGTAGCATTACGGCCAAGCAAAGTTTGCGGAATTCCTTAAGCTTTTGGGAAAAGGCCAAAAGCCCTTTTCCACCTTAAAATTGGAAAAGCCTGATTACGGCGACCAGGCCGGATAGTGTTCGTCGGTTCTGGGCGTGTTGGTAATTTGGGTCCACTCGCTTTTGGGGATTGCCGTGATGGCGCCGGTTGGCGCCGGAATGGTGTAAACATCCCAATTGCCGCCGCCGTTGTAAACAAAGGCAATGGTGCGGCCATCGGGGGACCAGTTAGGCTCGCGCTCATCGGCGGGATCAGCGGTAAGTTGGCGGGCCTCGCCGCCGGCAGCGTCAACAATGTAGAGGTTCCAGTTTCCATCGCGGTTGGAGCCAAAGAGAAGTTGTTGGCTGTCCGGGGCCCAGACGACAGGCCAATCATCGGCTGGATTGTCGGTGAGGCGTTGCAGGTTGCCGCCGTCAACGTTGATGATGTAAATCTCGATGTTGCCTTCCTCATCGGACACAAACGCAATTTTGCGGCCATCGGGCGACCACGCCGGCCATTCTTCATAACCGCGACCTGTGGTCAGTTGCCGCAAGTTGCCACCGTCGGCATCCATCAGGTAAATATCCACGTTGCCGTTGCGTTGTGAGCTAAAGGCAATCTGGCGCCCATCCGGCGACCACGAGGGCTGGGAGTCATAACCGTTAGAGTTGGTCAGGTTCAACACTTGGCTGCCGTCGGCCCTGGCAAGGTAAATCTCATAGTTACCATCCCGGCTGGTGGCAAAAAGAACCTGGTCGCCGCCGGGCGACCAGCTCAGATTGCTATCGCTGACAATATTGCCAGCCTGGTCAAGGCTGCGGCCAGAGGCATCGGCCAGAAGATGCAAAGCAACGGTTTGATTGGCCACAAATGATAAGGCTCTGGGCCTGGCTCGGACAGTGGCCGGTTGTGTTCCAATTCTGGCGACAGTTGGGCCATTGCCGGGTTGGGGGGTGTTGGTAGGTATTGGGGCCGGCGTTCCGGTTGGTGTTTCGGTGGGCGTTTCGGTTGAGGTTGCGGCGGGGGTTGGCGATGGCGGCACCGGCACCGGGGTAGACGTTGAGATGCTGGTGAAGGTGGCAGTTGGAGTATCGCTCGGCCTTGAGGTAGCTGTTTGGGTAGGCGGCAGGGTTGGCGTGGCGGGAGGTTGAGGTGTTTCGGTGGAATAGGGCGTTGCCGAAGGGACGGCCGTTGGTTGGGTCATGCCCCGGGTTGGCGTGGCGGTGGCCGTGGCGTCTTGCTGGCTGGCGATGGCTATGGCTGCTCCGGTTTTGGTAGCGGCGATTTCTTTCTCACTGAGGGGCGGCCCGTAAAAGACCGCCAACAGAGCCACAATTGAGGCAATTATCAACAACAAACCTAACAAGATAAAACCAAAGCGGCCAATATAGGTGGAACTGCGGCGACCAACCGGCGAGCCGAAGCCCGGCTTCACTTTGGTTGGCGGTGGGATAACCGGTTGTGGTGACAATAGGGTTTCCTCCTCGTCTGTTGCCGGGATGGGGATGAGGGCGGGAATCGGAATCTCTTCTTCTGCGGTAGCCACTGGGATTGGGGGAACCAGTAGCGGTGCCGCCGCGGCAGCTTGGCTGCGTGGTGGTTCGAGGGGCAGGTTGATGTAGAATGTCGAGCCAACGCCCAACACGCTGGTGGCCCACATATGACCGCCGTGCAATTCAACCAAACCCTTGCTGATGGTCAAACCCAAGCCGGTGCCGCTTCGTTCTTTGGCCAGGGTACCGCTGCCGCGCCCAAATTCGCGAAATATCTGTTCCATCTCCTCCCGATGCATGCCGATGCCGGTATCGGAAACAAAAATCAACAATTCCTTGGTATTCAATTCGGCCTGGACTTCGATGATACCCTGGTCGGTGTATTTGACGGCATTATTCAGAATATAAAGCAAGGCTTGCCGGATGCGGACGGGGTCGAGTTGCAATTTGGGCAGGTTTTCCGGTACTTGCGCCCGGATTTCCAAATTCTTGCCCCGGGCCAAACCGCGCGTGGTGCCGACCACCTCGCCAATCAGGGTGGCCAGGTCAACGTCCTGGTAATTCAGGGTGATCCGGTCGTTTCTGATTTGGGCCATATCTTCCAGATTGACCACCAGGTTGTTGAGGTGATAGATTTTTTGCCATACTTTTTCCAGCAAACCGGCTTGCTCTTCGGCTGAAGTACGCTCACTGATCTGGTCGATAAAGCGTTCCAAATCCTCAACGGATGAGTCCAGTTCCTCAATGGCCCCTTTGATTAATTGGTAAAGCCCTTGGTTTTTTTGAAGCGCCGTCTGCTGAGCCTGATGGGCTTCCGCCTGATGGGTCAATAACTGTTGTTTGAGTTCTTCGGTTCTGGTCTGGAGTTGAGAAATTGTCTCCTGAGCTTCCATGATTCCCAGCGTGCGCTCGCGGAGTAACTTTCGGGTTTCTACCAGGTGCTCGCCCAGTTTTTCGAGATGGCGCCGGCCTTCAATCACCAATAGCTGGACGACGATAATCAGGCTGAAGGGCGGCAGCAACGCCACCAGCCCGGCCCAGGAAATTCCCTGGGCAAGGACGACAATGACCGCCATGAGCAGGATCGCCACGAGGCCGAGAACCATGGTGGCGGTGGGACTCAAAATGAGTCCGGCAATGATAATGATGAGGACAAAAAGATAAGGAATAAAACCAATTGTACCGGCCTGGATAAAGATGGCGGTGACAATACCAAACAGTTCCAGCACCAGCACATAAGCCGCAACCACAAACTGGCTGACCCGTCGCAGGCCAAAGGCTACCAGGGCAACGATAATGAGGGCGATGGCCCGGTAAAACCAGGGTGACGCAAATCCACCGATGGCCAAACTGCTCAAGGCAGTTATCACGCCGACCAGTATCAGACCCAGTACAATGCGGTCGAACAGCATTTCGCGCATTTGTTGCGTTTCATCATTCATAAAGCGCATCTCCTTCGTCGTGCCGCATTCATCTGCCCCAATTGTACGTAAATTCAGCCTGCACGTGAGTTTGGCCTGAGGGCCAGTTTAGCCCGTACACGAGCGCAGCCAGATGAGAATAGGTTAGCTTAACCGAAGCTCAACCTGACTTTTTGTGGTTGTTAAAGGGCAAGGTGAGATTATTCTACCTTAAAAAGATTACCACAAATATTCGGTAAAAATCAATAGTCAAATGGTGGGGGGTATGGCTATGCGCCAGATGGTGAGGGCGGAATCGATGCCCTGATTTCGAAGAAATAAACACACCCTCGCTGTAAAATCGGCAGGCTAATCAGGCCGACGGTTATTTTGGTATCATCGTCGTTTCCACCAAACTCCCAGGCCAGCCGCCAACACGGCCGCCGGAATTACGATGAGGGTGGTGAAGATTGTGAACCCTATTTGCCTTGAGGTCAGGAAGAGGCTGCGGCTGGTCGGCTGTTTGGACCGGATGGAGATGAGATCTTCTTCATAAATCTTCCGCTCCTCATTACTGGCCACCCGCACCAGGCCGGTGGTAATCATTTGTTCATCCACGCCCGAAGTCTCATATTGCTTGTCATCACAGACAAAAACCAGGCCATAGTTACTGGGCTTGTATTTCTGGACCAGGATGGGTTCAAATTGGGGGTCGTGGAATTCATAGGTGAGGTAATTGGTGTAATGGCCGTAGCGTTCCAGATAATCTCTGGCCAGGTCCAGGCGTGGGTCGTTGCTTTGGAAGAAACCAATCACTTCTACAGGACGGTCTAGCTTATGCAAAATCTGGATGGTTTGGGGGGAGAGGGTAAAGTGGCCCATTTCGGTCAGATCGTATTCTCTTTCGTATTCAATGGCCAGGAAATTGATCAGACCCAGAATGCCGATAAAGGCCAGGCTTTTGATGACGGCATTGGAAGCATATTTGGCCTGCCGGCGCGTGAGCGTACCCCGTACCACGTCCGGGCGCAGGAGGGCTGCGTTCAACAGCAACATCGCGCCGATACCGGCGCTGGTTTGGGCCGGCGCCGCCCAGGCCTGATTGATGAAGTAGGCAATACCACTGCCAAGCAAAAGCAACAAACCCGCAATCGCCATTACCCAGGCCCACAACCGCAAGGGAGCGCCGTTTTGGGGCAAGGCTTTTTTTGCCATTAGCGATATCTCCGCACTTCGAGCACGCGGGTGGCCAGAAATAAGGCGGCTGCGGTTGCGCTTAAAAAGTAAATAATGTTAGCGGAAGTAATCAGACCCCGGATGAAATCAAAAAAATGATCTCGGGGCGACAAATATGCCAGCAGGTTGCCCGGGGAACCCTGGAAGATATTAGCCAGGCCACCGACCAGCCAGAATGCCAGCGAGAGAACCACACCTGACCCTGCGGCCGCAATCTGGTTACCAGATATGGCGGAGGTTAGCATCCCAAAGCTGAGCAGCGTAGCCCCCAGCAAAATAACTCCCACGTAGCCGGACATGGTGGCTGGAATATCGGGATGGCCAAACTGAGTCAGCAGAAACAGGTAGTAAAATGTGGGCAGCAGCAGCGTCGCCAGGAAAAAAAAGGCGGCCAAAAATTTGCCCAGCACTACCTCCCAATCGCGAACCGGGGTGGTCAGCAGCAGTTCCAGCGTGCCCAACCGGGCTTCTTGGGAAAGGAGGCGCATGGTCAAAATGGGCGCCATAAATAGCAAAACAACGCCAATGATTTGAAAGACGGGAATCAGGGTGGCGACATTGTCAACGACGGTGGTAAAAACAAAAACTAAGCCGGTGATGAACAAAAAGGCAACTCCCACCAGATAAGCCAACGGCGAAACAAAAAAGGCGGCGATTTCTCGTTTGGCAATTACCAGAGTGTTCATTGCCTTACCTGTTGGTCGGCGGTCAATTCCAGGAAAACGTCTTCCAAACTGATACTGACCGTTCGCAATTCGAGCAGGCCCCATCCCCTTTCAACCACAAGTTGGGCAACTGCCAGACGGCAGTCGAGGCCCAGACTACATTCCAATTCAAAGGTGTCAGCATCAATCTGACAAACTTGGCTGACTTCCGGTAATGAACGTAAGGTATTAACGGCATCAGCCGGGGCGGCCAGAGTTTTGAGCCTGACTCGTTCGCCACCTTCCAAATGCAAGATGAGGTTGGCCGGGGTATCTTCGGCCACAATCTGGCCCTTGTTGATGATGAGCACCCGGCTGCAAATCTGCTCCACCTCGGAGAGAAGGTGCGTGCTCAAAATCACGGTATGTTTGCCGCCCAAATCTCTGATGAGTTTGCGGACTGCCATGATTTGCCTGGGATCGAGGCCGATGGTTGGTTCGTCCAGAATGAGCACCTCGGGATCATGCACAATGGCCTGGGCAATTCCCAGCCGTTGTCGCATGCCTTTGGAGAGTTTGCCGATCAATAAGTTGCGTTGAGCGCCTAGGTCTACCTTTTCCAGAGTCTCGCAAACTTGTTTGGGGCGGTGATTGACTTTGCGCAAAGTGGCAACATAATTCAGATAATCGCTCACGGTCATATCGGGGTAGAGCGGCGCGGACTCGGGCAGGTAACCAATGCGCCGGCGAACTTCCAGACTATCGTGGAACACGTCAAATCCGTTCACCAGGGCCGTTCCCTCGGAGGGGGGCATATAGGCCGTCAGAATGCGCATGGTGGTGGTTTTCCCGGCGCCATTAGGCCCGAGCAAACCGAGGATTTCACCCCTGGCTACATGAAAACTGAGGTTTTGGATGGCAGCCTGGTGACCATAATACTTGGTCAGGTGGTCGGCTTGAATCATAAAAAGGACTCAGCCTCCTGAGAGAATTGGGGATAACAAAAATGTAACCGGGTCAGAACACAAAAGAACGGGTGCTACCTCTGCGAAATGAAGGTCGCATCCCGTTATGGAGATATGCCGCCAGGCAGGGATATGGAAAATTCCCCCCCATCTTGTTCGATTGTTATTCTGACCCCAAACTGGACCATTACGTCCATCACTGTGAAAATAGTACGGGCTTGAGATTAAAACAAGATTAAGAATAGATGAGAAGGCAATGAGAAGGTGCGTAAAAGTTCAGAATTACACAAACTTGACAATTACCCTTAACTGATTTAAAATCGCGGTTTGGTCAAGGTGTTTGAAAATTATGGAAGGTCAACAACCGGATAGAGCAGCGTCGCTCTGGCTTCGCGAGATGGCGAAGCTTTTTTTTGCCCAAAATCCGGTAAGGCCGGGTGGGTTACTGAAATTCAGCAAGGGGGAAAATGCCAAATCATGTGTCATTTGTCTGGGTTAATAGTGACATTTACCACTAGATTTAATGGTTTAACTCACCTATACTGGTCAGGGTGGAAAATTGGGGTCTGATTGGCATCGGCAAATTCGTCTTGTGAAAGACGTTTTAAAAATACACAATCCAGTTGATCTGAGGAGAAAATCTATGTCACGTTTAAAAATCATTATATTCAGCCTTTTAATGATGCTCTTTGCTGCGCCGGTGGCTCTGGCTGCGCCTCAGGCGGAGGGTGGACTTGAACCGATACCCTGGTTGTGGTGGTTGGGGCCGGTTGGGGCCCTCATTGCCTTTGTCTTTGTCTTTGTTTTCTATAACTCGGTGATGAAAGAAAGCGAAGGCACAGAGCTGATGGCCGAAATTGCCCAGGCCGTGCGCGAAGGCGCGATGGCTTATCTCCGGCGCCAATACAAAGTAGTAATTATTGCCTTTGTGGTGCTCTTCCTGCTGTTTGCCATTCTGGCTTACGGGTTTGGTGTGCAGAATAAAGTTATTCCGTTTGCTTTTCTCACTGGTGGTTTCTTTTCCGGTTTGTGCGGTTTTATCGGGATGAAAACGGCCACCAATGCCTCGGCTCGCACGGCCAATGCGGCCCGGCGCAGTTTGAACGATGGCTTGCAAGTGGCCTTCCGCGCGGGCGCGGTGATGGGATTGGTGGTGGTTGGTTTTGCCCTGCTGGATATTAGCGCCTGGTTCCTGATTTTGTATTACCTTTTCCCGGTGTCGTTTTTTGGCGAACTCAATCCCTTGCCCCAAATTACGGTGATTATGTTGAGCTTTGGGATGGGAGCTTCCACGCAGGCCCTCTTTGCCCGCGTGGGCGGTGGTATCTATACCAAAGCCGCCGACGTGGGTGCCGACCTGGTGGGTAAGGTGGAAGCCGGTATCCCCGAAGATGATCCTCGCAATCCCGCCACTATTGCCGATAACGTGGGCGACAATGTGGGCGATGTGGCTGGAATGGGCGCCGACCTGTACGAATCGTATGCCGGTTCTATTTTGGCCACCTGCGCCTTGGGCGTGGCGGCGGTAGCTACGGAAGCAATCCGTACCAATGGTGCTTTTCTGGTGGGGATGTCTGAGATAGCCATGCAATTACGCTACATGGCGGCCCCAATGGCCCTGGCAGCAATAGGTGTGGCTCTCTCAGTTGTGGGAATTTACCTGGTCCGCACCAAAGAAGGGGCTACCATGAGCGACCTGATGGGCGCTATTAATAACAGCATAACTTATAGCTCCATTGGCATTGCCATTATTAGCCTGGGTGTTGTTTACCTGCTCCAATTGAATAACCCGCTAATGCTCTGGCTGGCCATTGTCGCCGGGCTGGTGGTGGGGGTGATTATTGGCCGCGCCACCGAGTATTACACTTCTGATGATAGGGCGCCTACCAAACGCATTGCCGACCAGAGTTTGACCGGCCCGGCCACGGTGATCATCGAAGGGCTGGCAGTGGGGATGCGCTCGACGGGCATTCCGGTGATCGCCATTGTCACC
This sequence comes from Anaerolineae bacterium, assembly GCA_016926805.1. GTDB lineage: Bacteria > Chloroflexota > Anaerolineae > 4572-78 > J111 > JAFGNV01. Next base: position 8,962 of record JAFGNV010000209.1, on the reverse strand, counting down.
GGTATCGCCGTCAGTTTCTACTTGCCCGGCGGAGCGCAAAATACGCTGATTGGTCTGTACGGAGTTGGTTTGGCCGCCGTAGCCATGCTTTCTACGCTGGGCCTGACCCTGGCCACCGACGCCTACGGCCCTATTGCCGATAATTCCGGCGGCAACGCCGAAATGGCTCACCTGCCGCCGGAAGTGCGCCAGCGTACCGACCAGCTTGACGCGGTGGGCAACACCACCGCCGCCACCGGCAAAGGTTTTGCCATTGGTTCTGCCGCCCTTACCGCGCTGGCTCTGCTGGCCTCTTACCTGGAGGAAATCCGATTTGGCCTGATTCACCTGGGCACCAAAGTTACCGAGGTGCCCATTCAGGGCGAAATTGTTAAAGTCGCCGAGATGACCATGGAGGATTTTGCCGCTTACTACAAGATAACCTTATTGAACCCGGAAGTGTTAATGGGTATCTTTTTGGGCGCGATGACCGTGTTCCTCTTCTCGGCGATGACGATGAGCGCGGTAGGGCGCGCCGCGGGTTCGATGGTGCAGGAAGTGCGCCGCCAGTTCAAAGAATTCCCCGGCATTCTGAAGGGCGAAGTGAAACCGGACTATGCCCGCTGTGTGGAAATCAGCACCGCTGGCGCTCAAAAAGAGATGATTTTGCCTTCGGCGTTAGGTATTGGCGTGCCCATTGTGGTGGGTGTGCTCCTGGGCGTGCCCGGGGTGATGGGGCTGCTGGCCGGTGGGTTGGCCACCGGCTTCACTGTGGCCGTGATGATGGCCAACTCCGGCGGGGCCTGGGACAACGCCAAAAAGTCGATTGAAAAAGGCGCGTATGGCGGCAAAGGCTCCGACTCGCACAAGGCCACCGTGGTTGGCGATACGGTGGGTGATCCTTTCAAAGATACCACCGGCCCCTCGCTCAACATCCTCATCAAGTTGATGTCAATGGTGTCGATTGTTTTTGCCGGTTTGATTTCTCAGTTGGGCACCGGCGGCCTGCTGGGGATGATTATCGGCGGGTAATACCGCATTTTGGAACAATTAAAGAGGGATGCCCCAATTGGCATCCCTCTTTTTTTGATGCGTCCGGTTTCATCTGAGCTTTTCCCCTCCTTCTGACCGTTTTACTTTGCCGGTTCTATCCGCACCGTTGCACCGTTTGGCGTGCCCCTGAACTGGGTGGCATCGCCCAACACCCGGCCCAGAATATTCACCGGGCTGTAAGCGCGGGGTTGCTCGCCGGTGCTGACCGGAGTGGGCCCATAGAAAATGCAAAATGCGTGACCCACAGGCCAGTAGCCCAGCTCGCCCACCTCAACTTCGGCGCGGGCATTCGGTTCTTGGTCCGCAATCACCGGGATTTCAAAATAAATCTCGTCGCCCCAGATGTTGGCTTTGCCTTCAAGCGGCAGGGCGGTGGCCACTTGTTGTGCGGTAGGATGGTTGTTGAGTTCTGCCGTCAGAGAAACGCTGGCGGCGGTGATGGTGATTTTCATATTTTCTCCTATTCATCTTCGTGGTAAACCGGTAGCGTAAATAAAAAGGTGGTGCCGGTTTCGCCGTCACTCTCTACCCAAATAGTGCCGTCCAACGCCTGGGTGGCCAGCTGGCAGAACGTCAGCCCCATGCCAAACCCGGCTCGCGAGACAGAGTCAGCGTTTTCCAACTGGGTAAATAGATCGAAAATCCTGGCCTGATGCTCCTTGGGAATACCGGGTCCCTGATCTTGAATACTTACTCTGATGTAGTCATTTTCCGGTACAATCTGGATGGTGATGGTTCCATTGCGGGGAGAAAACTTGATGGCGTTGTCGAGTAAGTTCTCAAAAATTCGCTGGCTGATGTGCGGATCGGCATAGACAACGGGTAAATCTGCTGCAATTTCCTTTTTTATTTCCAGGTGATGCAGGGTTAACAGGGACGATATTTGCTGCAGGCAGGTTTCTACAACATGGCTGAAGAGAAAAGGTTCTGCATCTGGTTTGAGGTGCCCATCTTCTAAACGTTGTCTTTCCAGTAATGTCTGAATCAGGCGCAACATCTGATTTCCGGCGGCAGTTGCGCCGGTAATCAACGCGTGACTGGCGGGGTTGGGTTTGTCATCAGGGGTGCCTTCGAGAAAGTTAAGGGCGCCCAGAATAGCTCCCAACGGCGACTTCAGATCGTGCACAATCATGCTAGTGAACATTTCTTTTAGGCTATCCAGCTCTCGTAGCCGGGCATTGATGTATTCCAGTTCTTGATTTTGGGCTTTGAGCATTTGCTGGATATCACGCAAATTGCGAGTGGCCGTAATCAGTTGCGTGCTCAAGGTGCGGGTGCGGCGACGTGTGCCGCAGAGTTCCAGAACGCGATTGAGGCTGGTGATGGTGTGAACGGCATGTAACGGCGTGGTCAGCAGACCGTCGCAATATCCTAGCAACTCCTTATCAAAATCTGTGTGGGGGCTAATGAGGAGAATAATCACTGTGGTTGGCACCAGTTTGTTGATTTGGATAATGGTATTCCTGATGGTTTCATCGGGCACACGATAATCCAGGATCAGGGCCGCTGGCGGAACAGCTCTGACCAACTGTAAAGCCCTGGATAATGACGTGGTGGTTGTAAATCCAAAATCGTGACCTTTAAGAATGGCAGCCAGTTGATTGCCGGTTTTCTCATCTTCAATGGCCAGAATGACACTGGGACCACCGGGGATGTCATGGGCCTGTTCTGGCAGGAGTAATTTTTCTACCACATGCATAAAGCGCCGCAGGTCGATGGGTTTAGGCAGGTAAGCGTCATAATAGAGGAGTTGCCACTCGGAGTCGGGGGTGGGACGCCAGGGCTGGTTGCTTTCGGGAATGGTCAAGGCGCTGGTAACCAGAATGGGAATGTGGGCGGTTTCCGGGTCGGTGCGCAGGATGCGCCAGACTTCGTATCCATCCAGGCTGGACAGCAGCAAATCCGATACAATCAGATCGGGCTTGGCGGTGCGGGCCAGTCGCAGGGCGGCGTGTCCATCAACGGCTGCCAGAACATGATATTGCACCCGAAGCAGCATGGTTTGTAGCTGCTCCAGAGTTTCGGCATCTTCGTCCATTAACAGTACGGTGGGTCGCTTGTTCACGGTCTATGGCTCCCGGAATTCTTCAGGTTCAGGCTCAAGAGTCGGTGTTACCGCGCCGGTTGGCAAGGCAGGCGCGTCGCCGGAGGTCGGCGCTGCCTCTGGCGTTGGCGTCACGCCTGGGGTTGGCGTCACGCCTGGGCTTGGCGTAGAAATAACAACAGGTGGGCTTGAAACTACGGTAGATGTGGTTATGTCGCTGGCAGTAAGCGGCGTGGTGGTGGTGACGGTGGCGGTTGAAAGGACCGGTGCCCTGGCCACCCAGCGGGGATGGCTGGCCTGGCTATTGAGGGTCAATTGGCGGGGCGGGCTGCCCTGCCTGCTGGTAAGATATAAATTGCCGTTAAAGACAAACAACAACGATTCTCCATTGGGCGACCAGACGAGTTCGGGAAGCTGCACGCCGGTTTCAGCGGTAAAGGGGAAAAGCTGGCGTTGGTTGCTGCCGTCATGGTCAATCAGTTGAATGGTGTAGCGACTGGTGGCCGATTGTAGCGGATTAATGGCTTTGCCAAAGGCAATCCCCCCTGGCCCCCAGGCCGGGTTGGCCCACATGCCTGCCTGGTCGACGACCCTGGCCGAAATTGTACCGCTAACGTCGAACAGCCACAAATCAAACACCTGGCTCTCTTCCGCCGACTCGGCCGCCAGGGGCGGGCCGTGCACCGGGGCGGCAATAAATTTGCTGTCAGGCGACCAGCTCAGGCCCGGCACCCACACCCACTCGCTGAAGGTTTTAAGGGGCACAAAATCCACCAGAGGCGTCATAGTGGCCGTCAGAGTCTGGCCAACCGCCAGATTAATCACGCCTATCTGGTCGGCCCGGGCATAGGCCAATTGCCCGCCATCGGGCGACCAGGAGAACGACGCGCCCCACCAGGGGTAAAGCCCCTGGGTGTTAGGCTCTACCAACCGGGTCGGCGGAGGGGCATCCTCCGGCGTAACCGACAAATCCAGCAGCCATAAGTCGTTGTTGGCTTGCCAACCGGGGGGCTGGGGCGTGCGTTCCACCGTGCTGTAGGCAATGATCGCCCGGGTTATCACCGGCGACCATTCGGCATGTAAAACGCCCTGAATGCCCAGTGTAATTGGTTGTTCGCCCACAATGGTGGTGGAGGCCAGCCACAACTCATTCAACGGAAGTTCGATTTCAGCGGTCAGTTTGGTGGTATAGAGCAATTGGCGACCGTCGGGAGAGAGACTGAATACCCGCCCGTCCAGATCACCCTCGGTGGTCAGCGCCCGGCGGCTGCCATTGCTATCGCGCATTAACCAGGCATTGCCGTTGGATAAATAAGCAATGGTGCCCTCAATGGGCGTGGACGGCAATTCGTCCGGCTGCGGGCCAACGACCAGAATTTCCGGCACCGGCTCAATCACCGTAACCCGTGAAATTTCGGTGCGGTTGACCTCTACCCCATCCTCATACACACTCCGAATGGAGATTTCCAGCTCACCGTTGACCCCCAGTTGAGCTAATCGGGTTTCTCCAGGGGCCAGGGCTTCGTTGACAATGGTTTGCCGTTCAAAGGGCACAATCTGTCGTTCGGTTTCCACTGTTTCCGTAACGCGGGTGACCACAATGATCATGCCCGGCTCAAGTTTGGTGTATAGATCGGGCTTCACCTTGTCGAACGGTTCCAAAATCACGCCGGCTTCGGTCAGCGCGGCGCGGACGGTAGGCGCTTCGGTGGCCAGCGATTGCCGCCGGCCGTCCACTTCGATAAAAACCTGGCTGGGCTGGGTTTGGCAGGCAGTGATAAAAAATGTCGCTACCAACAGGCCAGCCAAAAAACCGGTTACCTCGCGGCGCGCCACCTGTGTTCCCCCCTCATGATTTTTCGGCCAACATCTTGGCCTGAACAACCACGCCGACCACGAGTAAGGCCAAAAACAGCACGCCGGTAAGTGCCGGGCTGAGTTGGAGCGCCCTTACTATCAACGACGCCCCGATGAGGGCGGTCAGCGCAATCAGGGCCATCTCAAGCAGGGATAAGGCCAGAATAAGGCCAATGATGCCCCCAATGATGAACAAAATCCAGACCCACTGGCCCGGCTCAAATCCTAACAATTGCAACAACCAGGTAGCCAGATAGCCGCCCAACAGGAACCCGGCCACGCCCACGGCAATTTTCTGGGCCAACAGGGCCAGCAAGGCCCCCAATCCACCGACAAAAAGGGCCACCACCAGCACCACCCAATCAGCCTGGCCATGGGTCAATTGGATTCCCAGGCCCAACCCCAGCACAAAGCCCAGGGCGGCCACAGCCAACCAGAATAACTTGCGACCCAGGGTCAACACAGCCAGGCCGACCAGGATGAAGAAAATTTGCAGTCCTAAATTGGAGGAGAAAAAATCGGCAACCATGGCGCCTCCGTAGCAGTTTTTTTGACCTCTGCCATTGTACCTCAGGGCGTCTGGGAGGGCAAGAGGCATCGGCACAAGTTATCTGAGGAAAGATGTTGTCAAATATTGTATCCTCAAGTACAATGCCGGGGTTTGAATTTAGCCGGAAAATGAGGAGGATGACTATCTGGTCGTTCTTTTTTGTACGGGGGGCCACGCTCGGTTTGTCGGCGATGGCGTCGCCTGGCCCCTTTCAGGCTTTCCTGCTGGCCCAGACGTTGAAAAACGGCTGGCGACGAACCTTACCCGCGGCCCTGGCGCCCCTGGTGAGCGATGGTCCCATTATTGCCCTGGTATTGCTGGTGTTGACCCAAACGCCGGATTGGTTTCTGAGTGTGCTGCAAATTTTGGGGGCGCTGTTCATTCTATACCTGGCCTGGGGGGCGTTTACGGCGGCCAGAAAGGTTGATGCTACACCGGGAGGAGTCGCAGAGGTCGCCGGGCAAAATTTTCTCAAGGCCGCATTAATGAACGCGCTCAGTCCCGGCCCTTACCTGTTTTGGGGCCTGGTTGCCGGGCCGATTGTCATCGAAGGCTGGCGGCAGTCGCCGACACTGGGGCTGGGTTTTGTGTTGGGTTTTTATCTTGCCCTGGTGGGTGGTTTTGCCGCGCTGATCATTTTGTTCGGCACGGCCAGCCAATTGGGACCGCGAGTCAGCAAGGCCCTGGGATACGTAGCGGCCATAACCTTGCTGGGTTTTGGTTTGTATCAACTCTGGCGGGGGATGAGTACGCTCATGGGCTTGGGAGGAATTGGATGACCTATATCACCCCGGAACTCTTTGCCTTTTTTCGGGAACTTTGCGCAAACAACAATCGGGCGTGGTTCCAGGCCAACCAAAAACGCTACGAGCAACACGTGCGAGAGCCATTGCTTCAATTCATCACCGATTTTGGCCTGCGCCTGGCCGAGATTAGCCCGTACTACCTGGCCGATGCTCGCCGCAGTGGCGGCTCGTTGTTCCGGATTAATCGCGATATTCGTTTCTCCCCGGATAAAACGCCTTACAAAACCGCGGCGGGTATTCAATTTCGGCACGAGAGCGGCAAGGATGTTCACGCGCCGGGATTTTACCTGCACCTGGAGCCGGACAACGTGTTTGCCGGGGTCGGTATCTGGCAACCCGCCACGCCAACCCTGACCAAAATCCGCGATGCGATTGTGGAGAATCCGTCTTGCTGGCAGGCGATTATCACGGAGGAAGATTTCAGGAGAAATTTCGCGGTAGAAGGAGATGCCCTGCAACGGGCGCCCAAAGGCTACGACCCCGACCATCCCTTGATTGAGGATTTAAAACGCAAGGATTTTGTGGCCGGTAAACCATTAAGCGAAGCCGACGCCTGCGCGCCGGACTTTATCGACCGTTATGCCGGGCTTTGCCGGGTGGCGGCGCCGTTTGCCAGGTTTCTGACCGAGGCGGTTGGATTGTCCTGGTAGCAGGAGTCACGGTTTGTCTTCCTGGGGCCAATAAAGTTGTTCGGCCAGCGAAACAATCAAGTCATACCGGGCGAGTTTATTACGCCAGGACGCGGGAATGGCTTGTTCTCCGTAAAAAGCGCCGGCCAATTGACCGTAGACTGCGGCGGTTGTATCCGCATCATCGCCCAGATTAGCCGCCATCAGGCATCCTTGCCGGTAAGATTGGCTATGGTGAAACGCCCATAGCGCCGCTTCCAGCGATTTGACCACGTAACCAGTTCCTTTAATTTCCGGTGGATTTCGGCGTTTGAAGGAACCCGCCGCGATCTCATCAATTTCTGGCACCAATGGCTGCTTTGTCCAATATCCGGGTAGGGGGCTGTAGCGGCTAGAAAGCAGTTCTTCCTTATCGGCGCCGTTCACTGCCCCCACCAGCAATGCCCCCAGATACCGGCAACCATCAATCGCTGCTGCCGCTCCGTGGGTGGTGCGGGAACTTTGGCCCGACATCTCTATGGCTTGTTGAGGATTCTGAGCAAAAAATAGGGGTACCGGGGCCAACCGCATGATAGAACCATTACCGGCGGCCATCGGGTCGGTTGAGCCGCAGTAAGGTTCCCCGGTTTGTTCAAACTTGTGCAAGGCGGCTCGCACGGTGTTGCCAATATCAAAGCAGCGGCCGGTGCTGCTCATATATCCTTCACGATACCAACGGACATATCTTTGCAGTTGATCAACCAGATCGAGGCCATTTTTTTTAATCAAACTCTCGGCCAGACACAACGCCATCGAGGTGTCATCGGTCCACTGACCGGGGTTAAGATCAAAGGGACCACCGCCTACCATATCGTCAAGGGGGGTAAACGAACCGGGCGGGCGAAATTCCAGGGTGGTCCCCACAGCATCGGCCACGGCCAGCCCGATCAATGTTCCTCGATAACGCTCAATTTTGTCAGGTCTCATGAGGGGCATCATTGGATAAGGCGACTCGGGCATTGTGCTCCTTATAACTCTTTCAAATTGGTTCTAAAGTAATTTGCTGTGCGCTGTAGGCCTTCTTCAATCCCGATCTCTGCTTGCCAACCCAATTGTTGGGCAGCTTTTTGGCAATCAAAATAACTCAAATAGATGTCGCCGGGACGTCTGGGGGCCTGGATAATTTCCACTTCTTTTCCGGTGACGTCTACCAGACCGCGATATAGAGCATTGACCGAGGTTCCCTGGCCGGTGGCAATACAATATGCTTCGCCGTTACCGCGAGTCAAAGCGATTAGATTGGCCCGGGCGACATCGTCCACGTAAACGTAATCCTTTTGTTGTTCGCCGTCCCAATCGATGCGGATGGGTTCGCCCAACAGGATGGCTTGGGTAAAGATAGCGATCACCCCGGCTTCCCCGGTCGGGTCCTGGCGTGGCCCGTAAACATTGCCGTAGCGCAGCGCGGTAAAATCAAGGCCGTGCATGTCTTTCCAGAAACCCAGATAGTATTCGGTGGCCAGTTTGGTAATACCGTAGGGCGATTGGGGGTGTTTGGGGGTTATCTCATGGATGGGCATGTGTTCGACCGTTCCATAGATAGCCCCGGACGACGAAAAGACAATCTTGCGCGTGCCAAATTGCGTACAGCATTGCAGCAGGTTAATTAAGCCCAAAATGTTGACCTCTGCATCATGCCGGGGATCATCGGTGGATAGTTTGACGCTGTGCTGCGCCGCCGCATGGCAAACAGCTTCTGGGCGCTCTTGCTCAAAAACCTCGGCCAGTTTTGGATCGCGGATGTCGGTTTTGTAAAACGTTGCTTGAGGATTGATATGTTCCAGCCGACCCCCGCCATATTCCCACAGGTTATCAACTATTGCCACCTGATGTCCTGCTTTAACTAACATATCAACAATGTGGGAACCAATAAATCCGGCCCCGCCGGTAACCAAAATTTTCATTGGGTGAATCTCTCCTTAGAGCGTGTTTTAAAAGTTATGTTGAGCTAATTGCACCTTTACAAGTAAACGGCCTTGTTTCGGGCTAAACGTTGGAGCATGAT
>JAFGNV010000208.1 GCA_016926805.1 Anaerolineae bacterium | reverse complement strand
GGTTGTTTTTGCGCAGGGGGAGATAGGGGGGTTTGGGTTAGCGGACGATCCGCCGGATGGGCTGGAAACGTATTACATGTTCACGGGGGTGTATAACAAGGAAAGCGGGTCGAAATTTGCGACGGTGGTGCATTGCACCAATATTGGGTCGACGGCGGTGAATGTGAAGGTGGAGTTTTTTGCCGGGGTTGGGGGTTTACCGGCGACGTTGACGAGTGACGTAGACCCGAGTGAGACGAAGAGTTTTAGCACGCAAGCGATTGCGAGTTGGCCGAATTTGGTGAGTCCAGCGACGCCGTTAGGGGTAGAGATTCAACATGGGTCGGGTTGGGTTCGTGCGGTGGAGGGGAGTGAGATCATCTGCACCACTCAGATTGTGGCTTTGGACGGCACTGGCGTTCCTATTGACATAGCCAAGCTACACCTGTTTGATAGCAACGGCGACATGATCGATGTTAATCCCGGTCCAGAGAATGCGGGTGATATATTTTTGCCCCTTATTCTCAAGGGAAGTTAACCCAACCAGACGGGTCAAGAATTTGGCAACCGGGGCGGTCTAAAAGACCGGCCCAACTTAGTTAAAATCGATTAGCTATTGGGGAAAGAAAGCGGAATCCTGCCGGTCTTGTGGGATTCCTTTTCCGCTTTAAATCATGGAATTTAACTTACTTAAAAATCACCAAACTCTAACTTTTTAACCATAACTTTGCGTAACCGAGCTAGACCTCATGGTTAGGAGTATTATCCTATATTCCTATTTAACAAATACGGTAGAGATGAGAGAATATAACCGTTGAAGGTTTGCACTTTAAAAGCGCATTGCCTGTGTGTCTTGTTATCGAGGGTTGAGTCATTGAAGACCCCCTCCGGCATAGCAGGCAAAAAATTCAAATGGGGCATCGGCATGGTCTTGCTGTTCGTTTTGGCGTCCGTTTCCTCATTGGTCCGCGCCCAGACACCTGACGATCATCCGCCGCTGAGCATATCCAATGTCGCGGCTACCGAGTTGGCGGTGGCCGGCGATACTCTCACTTATTTCATCACGTTGACGAATACCGGCCAGGTACCTCTGGAAGCGGTGGTTGTTTCGGATACCGCCCCCACCGGCACCACTGTTTTTGGCGCAAGTGGACCATCGGGTTGGTGGACGACCACCATCTCGGATCAGGGTCAGCCGGAACAGGTGGTTTGGCGCATCGAAAATCCCTTGTTGCCCGGTGAGGCAGTAACGCTGCAACTTATGGTAACGGTGGCTGCCAACGCTGCCGGACAGATTGTGAATGATGGTTATGAAGTTCGGGCGGCGGGATGGGCGAAGCCGGTCGGCGGCCCGCCAGTGTTGACCCGGGTAATTGCGCCCACGCCCACCCGGACGTTGCAGCCTCTGCCCACCGAAACGCCAACCCAGACGCCAACGGTGATACCAACAAAAATTCCAACCATGGCCCCGGCGGCGACTGCGACCGCGCCGCTGGCTGTTGTGCCCAAGCAAGTTCAAAGCCCAACCCCAATTCCGGCCCCATCTTCCCCAAATTCGCCCCCTGAGAAAACAGGAATAGATACAGAAATGAAGATAATGATCTGGCTGGGGTTGGGGGCACTGATGATTGTTCTGGTTATAGTTTTCTTTGTTGTCAAGCCCAGACAATGATTGGAACTTGCGCTAATAACAGGGACGGCGAAGAATTCAGGTCGCGACCTATCAGGAGGTGCTGATGAGGCCGCTAAACCGTTTTATAAACCGCACTTTAGCCACGTTAACCGGCCCATGCGCCAGGCGGTATCTGCGGATAACCGTTTCGCTGTTTGTGTCGGCGTTGTTGATTCTTCAGGCGTTTCCCCTGCCGGGACAGCCTGATTATCAACGGGGAAGTATTGTTCCACCTGCCGGTCCGATTGATATTTTCGTCCACCCGGCCGATACATTGAATTATGCCGCTTCGTTGTTCACCCTTTACCCGGAAATGGCCCTGGCTCAGAGCGATGTTATCACCAAAACCGCACCGGCCACCGCCAAACCCGGCGACTCTGTTTTGTATCCGATTGTTCTTGAAAAAACCGACCCCACTACCTGGCTGACCGGCACAGTACTCATCACCGATGTGGCACCGGTCGATACAACCTATTTTTCCGGAGCCGCCTCATCACCCTGGTGGCATGGCAACGTGGGTCAAGAAGGACTTTTCCGTAATCTCGGTGGTCCCCTTACCGGCACCGGCTTGATTACGGTGGGAACTTTTATTGTGCAGGTAGACCCCCTTGTACCTAACGGCACCATCATCACCAACACCGCTTACCTGTCCACGCCCATCGGCCTTGCAGCCAGCCCCATTGTCACCACTATCATCGAAGCCCCAGAATTCAGTCTGGCCAAATATCCCTCCAGTTCGCCCGTTTGCGCCGGGTCTTTGCTAACCTACACCACGGTGGTGTCTAACGTTGGCCCGGATCCATTTGATTCTATCACCACACCTTATACAGAGGTCGATAAACTGCCGTCCCAGGTGAGTTTGGTCTATGCCTCCAATTCTCCCGTAACCTCGGCCGATACCATTACCTGGACGATGACCAGCCCCCTGGATAGCTTGTGGGGTAATGGCACCACCCTGGTGACGCGGACCGCGGTGGTGTCGGTACCGTATAGCCTGAGTAATGGCGTCACGCTGACCAACCATCTCACCGTATCTCACGCCACCGTGCCGACTGTTTCGTTTGTATTGCCCATCACGGTGACCAAAGTTACCCCCGATTTTATCTCCAACTCGCCGGTAGGTTTTGGCGCGCCAGCTATTTTCACCAATACCACGGTTGGCGATGCCACTTTTGATTGGGATTTTGGCGATGGGGGCACCAGCACGGCGATTAGCCCCACCCACGTTTACACCAGTGATGGCGTTTTCACCGTCACTCTCACCGCCACCAGCCTTCACGGGTGCGGCGTGTTAACGGTGACGCATCCAATCACCGTCCTGCTACCCGCCTCGATTACGGTCACGGCCAATCCCACCAATACCTTTGCCAACGGCATCTCCAGTACCCTGGTAACGGCGGTGGTCAGTGATACCTTTGGCTCGCCGGTCCCTGGTTTGCCCTTAACCTTTACCACCAGTCTGGGCAACTGGACCGGCGATGGGCAGACCATGGTGGTCAATACGGATTCGGTGGGGGTAGCGACTAACACTTTAACCTCGACTGTGGCCGGAACTGCCTATATCACCGTAACCACGCCTAATGGAATTAGTGATACCACTCAGGTTGTTTTTGGGCGGGTGGTAAATCTGGATACCGCCCGTTGGTTTGTGACGATTCAAAATGCCGTGGATGCCGCCGACACCCTCAACGGCCATACCCTGCTGGCAACAACAGGCACTTACACCGAAAACGTGGTCATCACCAAGGAAATTACCTTGACCGGCGAAGGGCCGGGCAATACCATCATTTATCCGGCCTTGATCAACCCGGATTGTCGTTTTGGTGGCGCCGGGTCAATTTGTAACGGGGGTTCACCGCAGGCCAGTAATGTAATTCTGGTGGAGGCGAATAATGTCACCATCTATAACCTGACGGTGGACGGCAACAATCCTGCTCTCACCAGTGGCGTGTTGAGCAACGGAGTGGATGTTGAGGCCCGGAACGGCATTCTCCCCAATTATCTTTTGGGTATATTCGACAATCTTGAAGTCTACAGTACCACTATTCGCAATATTTACCTGCGGGGTCTTTATGCTGCCAGTGGCGGTACCTTTAACTTCCACCATAATACCGTGCAAAACGTACAAGGCGAGGTTCAGTCTATTGCCATTATGAACTGGAATGGCGTAGGCACCATTGCCTATAACCAGGTTTCTGATGCCAATGATGGCATTGTGGCCAATCACTCCCGTGGTACTCAGTTTTTATACAATGTGGTCACCAACTCGAGCAGCGGTGTTCATACCGATAACGCTGGCGACTCCGGCGGCAGCGCCGACCTGTTAGAGGGCAATGTTGTGAGCAACTGCCAACCCAACGGGTACGGGGTGTGGACCTTTGTGCCACGGATTGCGCCAACCGTTCGCCAGAACCAGGTGGATAACTGCGCCGTTGGTTTGGCTGTGTCTGGCGCCAGCGCCATTACCACAGCCACAACTCTGTTTGTCAACAATATCGTCACCGGCACAGCGGGCAGTGTTGGCGCGTATGTTACCACCGACGGATTTGGCTGGGGGCCGGGCAGCGTGACAGCTTCATTTATGGGCAATACCGTTACCGGAAACGACACTGGCTTTTATCTGGAACAGGTGGGCGGCTTGACTTATACTCTATCTACCCTTATCCAATCGAATACTATTCAGTCCAATCTGGTCGGTGGGATTGAAATGACCGGCACCAACTCGATTTCGGTTACCGCCCTGAGCAACACCATTGCCAACAACGGCGGCGATGGGCTGCTGGTCAGCAGCGCACCGGTTCTGACCAGCGCTGTCCATAACAACATCATTTGCAACAACGGCTCGTTTGAGGCCGAGAACCAGGCCGCCCCAACACTCGATGCCATCGGCAACTGGTGGGGCCACAATCCACCGATTGTGAGCGGCGCGGACTACGCCGGGCCGATAACGGTCAACCCGCCCATCTCTTTCACCCTCACCGCAGAACCGCCGGTCATCATGGCCGATGGAACCAGCACCTCGGTGATTACCGTGGCCATGAGCGGGGGTGGTTATGCTCTACCCGGTCCCTATACCGCCACCATCAGCACCGATGCCGGCACCCTTTCACCAGCCCAGGTGGTACTCACCAACGGCATCGCCGATAGTACATTAACCTTGACCTCTACCACCTATCCGGTCACGGCCACAATAGTGGCCACGGTCACGGTTTCACCCTGTGGTGACGAAGTAGCGACTACCACCGTGCGCTTCGACCGGCCCTCACTGGGGTTAAGCAAAATTGATAACCCCGATCCGGTGCAGGCCGGAGACACTTTGACCTACACCCTGGTTTATACCAACCAGAGTGGCGTTCCGGCCAACAATATCTGGCTGGTCGACACTCTGCCGCTCAGTGTTACCTTCAGTGGCAGCGTGCCATCGCCCGACGACCAGAGTGGTAATGTAATTAGCTGGAATATCACCAGTTTGCCCCCCTACTCCACCAGCCAGGTGATGATGACCGTCACGGTGGGCAGTCCCATCATCAGTGGCACCATCTTGACCAATACGGCACTTATCACGGCCCCGGCTGTGCTAACCGAAGCCACGGCTCTGGTCACCACGACCATCTGGAGCAGTCACGTCCTGACCATCACCAAGTCAGACAACCCTGATCCTGTAGCTGCCGGAACCATGCTCGCCTATACCCTGGCCTACACCGTTGCTGGCAACGAACCGGCGGTCAATGCGGTGGTCACCGATGCGGTTCCGGCCAATACCGTCTTCAGTTCGGCCTCCGGCGGCGTGACGCCGGTCGGTGGTGTATTGACCTGGAACCTGGGCACGCTCTATCCCCCGGATAATGGCGCGCTGACCTTTACGGTTCAGGTGGCCAGTCCCTTGTCCGACGGTACTGTTTTAACCAATACGGCTCACTTCTATGATGGCAATGGGGGGGTGCCGGTGACATCGACCGTGACGACGACGGTAGTGAGTAGTCATACCCTGCATCTGGTCAAGAGTGACGCGCCGGATCCGGTGGATGCTGGGACAACGTTGACCTATACCCTGGCCTACAGTGTAACGGGGAACGAAGCTGCGCAGACCGTAACCATCAGCGATGTTGTTCCGGTGGACACGAGTTATGACAGTTGTATGGGTGGGTTGTCTTGTAATGAGACGGGTGGAGTGGTGACGTGGACGTTGGGGACGTTAAACCCTGGAGATTTTGGCCAACTCACCATGTTGGTGACCGTAACTACGCCGCTTACCAACGGCACCCTATTGACCAACACTGGCCACATCTATGATTACAATAGTGGTGTACCGGTATTGTCCACGGTGACCACAACCGTATCGAGCCGTCCTAATGTGACCTACACCAAGGTGGCTGAACCCTTTGCCGGTAGTACCATCAATCTGAGTCTGGGTTCGACAAGCCGGATTACCTACACTATCATTGTTACCAACAGCGGCAATACTGATGTGACCGATTTGGTGGTAACCGATACCATCCCGGCCAACACCAATGGCAGCGACTTGGTCTGGACCGATAATTTCCTGGCCGCCAATGGCGGGGTGGTGAGCAACACCTTCGTCGTCACCGTGAATGTGCCGCTGGCCGACGGGACGGTGATTACCAATGAGTATCAGGTAGGCTATGCCGGGCAGGTTTTCACGGCGACGTCTCCTCTGAGTGCCACCAACGTGGTGACGCATCTGGTGGTTAGCCAGCCGGTGGTGAGTGTAACCAAAACGTCGGTGCCAACACCAACCACGATGGTAACGCCGGGGCAGGTCATCGCCTATAGTTTCATAATTACCAACAGTGGTCCGGCGACGGCGACGAATTTTGTGTTGACCGATACGGTTCCGGCGGACACAACCTATGTTGGTGGCAGTGCCAGCACGGGTAATACCGGCATTGTGAGTGAGGTTGGGGGAACGATCACCCTGACCGGCACGGGATTGGTAACGCCGAATAACGTCTTGACCATGAGTTTCCAGGTGACGGTGAATTCACCGTTGCCGAATGGCACGGTTATCAGCAACCAAGGCTGGTACACCTATGCGGAGGCGTCGGCCTTACAGCCAACAAATGAAGTAACGCATTTGGTGCAGAGTGCGGTTGATATTACGCCGACCAAGACGGCGGTCCCGGCTCCTGGTACCTCGGTTTCGCCGGGCGACCGGATTACCTACACCATCACCATCACCAACAACGGCAGCGCCGATGCTACCAACGCCGTGCTCACCGATACCGTGCCGCAGTATACCCAGTATGCGGCTGGCACGGCCACTCCCGGCCCAATATCTACTGATCCACTGGTCTGGAATCTGGGTGCCATTAGCGGCGCGGGCGGCGTGGCTACGGCAACCTTTGTGGTGCAGGTCGATACGCCACTGACCAATGCCCTGACCATCAGCAACAGCGCCCAACTTGACCTGGCTGAAACGGTCGGTCTCTCCACAACCAACTTTGTCACCCACACCGTTATCAGCACCCCCAGCCTGACCCTGAATAAATTGGCTGTGCCACCAGCCGGACAAACCGTGGTGCCTGGTGGCATCATCAGTTACACCATCACAGTGACCAATAGTGGTAACGGCCCGGCGACCAGTTTCCGTATTACCGATACCGTGCCGGTGAGTACCAGTTTGGCAGGCGCTGTTAATACGACGCCGGGTTTCACCCCCATTATCGGCACCAATGTGATAACGGTTGATGGCACCCTGGGCGCGGGCCAAACCATGACCGTCACCTTTGCCGTGACCATCTCTACTGCAGTGACAGAAGGCACGGTGTTTACCAACACCGGCTACGTTAGCTATGCCGAGTCATCGGTAATTAGCCCCACCAATGCGGTGACCCACGTGGTGCTCATGACGCCCGTGCTCACTCTCACCAAGTTGGCCGAACCGGCTGGCCCGACCATTGGCCCCAGCGATACCATTACCTACACAGTGGTGGTTTTTAACAACGGCTTCTTTGATGCCCATAACGTGGTTCTAACCGACGTGGTGCCGGCCTATACAAATTACGTGAGCGGCTCGTTGACCAGTACGCTAGGCTCTACGTCTGATACCGGCCCGCTGGTGGTAACCGTTGACCCGCTGCCCGCCGGGCAGGTGATGACGTTCACCTTCCAGGTAACGGTGACCACGCCGATTACCGGCGGTACGGTTATCAGTAATCTGGCGCAAATGACTGCCGATTACTTGAGTCTGGTGGAGAGCAACCAGGTTACACATACGGTGGTGGCCACACCGGATTTGGTGCTGGAAAAACTCGCCTCGCCGCCGTCGGGCGCGGATGTGGATCCGGGTGATGTAATTCTCTATCGTATTTTGGTTACCAACAATGGCGGTGGTAACGCCACCAACTTGTTTATCACCGACACTGTGCCTATCTCTACCGAATATGTTTTGTCGCAGTTAATCCCGCCGTTCATCGGCTCGGAGACCGGCCCGGATCCCCTGGTGGTGACGGCGCCCTCGCTGCCTGGAAACGGTGGCCAGTTAGAATACAGAATCGTCGTTACCGTTACCGACACGGCGCCGTCGGGGTTGGTTATCACCAATGCCGCCCAGGTGAGCAGCGACCAGACGGTCCTGACCACAACCAACGTGGTTTCGCACCAGGTTGGCGCAACGCCAGCCCTGACCGTAACCAAAACGGCCGTGCCGGCGTCGGGTGCGGGTGTTGGGCCGGGAGCGCCGATAACCTACACGGTTACGGTTACCAATACCGGCTTCACCACCTTGACGCTGGTCAATCTCTTTGACCTGCTGGATTCCAACACGGTCTGGGTGTCTACTACGCCAACACCGCCACCTCTCTTTCTAACAGAGTCATCGGCTTTGTGGGCTTCACTTGGCCCTAATAATAGTGCGTCGTTGGTTATCAGGGTCAATGTAACGTCAACTATACCTGCTGGAACCGTGATTACAAACACTGCCCTTGCCTTTGGTGTTGGAACCGACGTGGTGACTACCGAACCGGTGACACATGTGATTGTCAGCCCGGTTCTGGTGATTACCAAAACCGATAATGTCACCACCGTCCAGCCGGGCGACTTGCTGACCTACACCCTGACCATCAGCAATGAAGGTAACGCTGTAGCCACCGGCCTGGTGCTGACCGATGCGGTGCCAACCGGCACTACTTATGTGACCGGTTCCGCTTCGGATGGTGGGGTGTACAGTTTGGCTACCGGAGAAATTACCTGGACGATTAGCATCTTAACCGATAGTACCACCCTCACCCGTACCTTTGCTGTAGTAGTAGACAGTCCGGTCCCGGCAGGTCTGGAAAGCATCACCAATACCGTCACCGTCATCGACGACGGCGGTGGGTTGGCCACGGCCCTGGATGTTGATACCGTGGATGCCGCGCCGAATTTGCTCATCCGTAAAGCGCCAAGCGGCAGCACCGAACCGGGTGCGGTCATCACCTATACCCTCACTTATACCAATGCCGGCAACCAGACTGCCTCCGGGGTGGTCGTCAGCGAAACGGTGCCGCTGAACACCAACTTCAATGCGGGGGTGAGTTCGCCGGGTTGGAGTTGTGCCGATGGCGCGGCAGCGGGCACAAGCTGCATCTTCAGTGGGGGCGTGGTTACCGGCGGTAACACCACCGCCAGCGTTACCTTTGCCGTAACTGTCACCTCGCCCTTGAGTGACGGCACGATTATTTCTAACACGGCTTACGTTACCCACGACGATACCACGGTGATCACGCCCAGTAATACCGTGACCCACGTGGTCCAATTGCGGCCCGACCTCACCTTGAGCAAGCTTGCCGATCCGCCGAGTGGTAGCTCAGTTACCCCGGCCGACCCCATCACTTACACAATTGTGGTGACCAACAGCGGCAGCGGCGATGCGACCGGGGTGGTCATTACCGATGCGCTGGATCCAAATGTGAATCTGGTTGATGTGTTGTCGTCGACGGGAACCATCAGCAGTACCAATCCCTTGGTGTTAAGCGCGGGAACGGTGCCAGCCAATGGCGGGATTGTCAGCTACACGGTGCGGGTCACCGTGACTACTCCGTTGACCAATGGCACCATTCTGCTCAATCAAGCCCAGGTTACCGCAGTTGAGATGCCCACGGCGGTTTTGAGTGAACAGGTTACTCACACCGTAGTGGCTACCCCTAATTTGCTTATCCAGAAACTCTCCACCACAACCAGCACGGTCAATGCGGGAGGTAGCATTAACTATGCGGTTCGTGTTATCAACACCGGTAATGGTCCAGCTACGGGGGTGCGAATTACCGATACCCTTCCTATTTCAACAACGTTCTTCTCGGCCCAATTATTGCCGCCAGGTGTGGGCACGGTGCCCATCACTGATCCTGTCGTGGCAGACATTCCGGTTCTGGCCGGAGGCGGTGGCATGGCTGAACTCAGATTTAGCGTGAACATTGATGCCGATGCGCCGGCCGGGTTGGTCATCACCAACGTGGCTCAGGTAGACAGTAATGAGACGGTGGTTACCAATACCAACGTGGTGACGCACATCATTGTGGCGCCTCAATTGGCCCTGACCAAACAAGCCGATCCGGCTCAAGGCGGTCTGGTCAATCCCGGCGAGATGATTACTTATACCCTGGTGGTCGCTAATGTTGGTTCCGCGGTGGCCAACAATGTGGTGGTAACGGATACGCTGGATGCGAATGTTAACTTTGTTGATGCCACCCCCGTTCAGGACAGCGGCCCCAATCCTCTTGTCTTTGATGTGGGTAACCTGTTTGGTGGCCAGAGTGTCACCTATACGGTGCGGGTCACGGTGACCAATGCCCTGGCCGGCGGAACCGTTATCACCAACGTGGCTCAAATCCAGAGTGATGATACGGCTGTGTTCACCACCCCGCCAGTGACACACCAGGTAGCGGCGGTACCGGTACTGAACATAACCAAGGCGGCGATTCCAAGCAGTGGGACCAGCGTTGGTCCCAACACGGTTATCACTTACACAGTGGTTGTGGTCAACAACGGCAACAGTGCCGCCAACAATGTTTTGATTACCGACACGTTGCCGGTGACGGGCGTGAATGTGATTACGGCTTACTTGAGCAGCGGCGATCCGGTGATTGGTACCAATCCGTTAACGGCAAGTGTGAGTAACCTGGCGGCGACGAATCAGGTTTCGCTGACTATCGTGGTTACTACCAGCACCGTGCCAACTGATACGCTGATCACTAACACAGCCCAGACGGTGGCCGATGGTCTGACTGTCGAAACCTCGCCGCCGGTAACGCACGTCATCTTGGCGTCGGCTCTGGTCATCACCAAAACGGCTGATCCGCCGCCGGGTACAGCGGTCCTGCCGGGTAGCTCAATTACCTATACCGTTACCATAACAAATATGGGTTCAGCAACACTCACCAACGTTTCTATCTTTGATCTGTTGGATCCGAATACAGCGCTGGTGTTCAGCAACACCACCCCGCCAGCAGTGGTTTCGGGGCCACCAATTCTGGTAACGTGGCCATCGGTGGCACCCAATAACAGCGTGGTCTTGCTAATGCGGGTGAATGTGTCGTCTACCGTGGCTGCCGGAACCGAAATCAACAACTCGGCGATTGGGGATAGCGATCAGACGTTGCCACAGGGCACGGGTATCATAACTCATGTGGTGGCCACCATCCCGGTCACGCCGAGTCTGACGATCACCAAGACGGCGGTACCTGGCAGTGGCAGTAGCGTTGGGCCAAATACGGTCATCACCTACACCGTAACAGTGGTTAACGATGGCACGGGCGATGCCAGCAATGTGTTGATTACCGATACGTTGCCGGTAACGGGCGTCAATGTGATTACGGCTTACTTGAGTAGCGGCGATCCGGTGATCGGTACCAATCCGCTGACGGCCAATGTGAGTACGCTGGCGGCCACAAATCAGGTTACGATGACCATTGTGGTTACCACCAGCACGGTACCCACCGATACTCTCATCACCAACACGGCCCAAGTGGTGGCCGATGGTTTGCTCGTCGAAAGTTCGCTGCCGGTGACGCATGTTATCACCACGACCGTGCCGGTGTTGCCACCAAGCTGGACTTTCACCAAGAGCGCGATTCCGGGCAACGGCAGTCTGGTTGAGCCAGGTGACTTTATCACTTACACCATTACAGCACTTAACACCGGTGGTTTGGCAACCAACGTAGTTGTTTCCGACACGCTTGATCTGGCCAATGTAACCCTGGTGACCAGCAATACCACCACCGGCACTATCAGCAGTTTGAATCCGGTGCAGGTAACCGGTTTTGATTTGAACAACGGCGAGAGTGTAGTATTGACCCTGGTCGTGTCCGTCACGGGCACGGTGAGCGGCACGACGATTGACAACCTGGCCAGTGTGACCAGTACCGAAACCCTGGTGCTGCCAACCAGCAGCGTGACGCACATCATTAGCAATACTGTGATTGGGCCGCCCAGTTTCTCCATTACCAAGAGCGCAGTTCCGGGGGCTGGCACGCCGGTCACCCAGAATAACATAATTACCTATACCATTGTGGTGGTCAACAGCGGCGGCCCGGCGACAGGTGTCGTTCTGACGGATGTCATCCCGGCTGACACCGCGTACGTGTCAGGAAGTTTGACCAGTACGCAGGGAACCCCTGATGATTCGGGTGGACAGATGACGGTTGATGTAGGCAACTTCCCGGCCGGCATAATGACCACGACGTTCCGGGTGAGAGTAACTACCAGCGCCACCACTACCATTACCAACACCGCCACGGTGGATAGCAATGAAACAGCCCCGTTGGATAGCCTGCCGGTTGTTCATCCGGTGCAGGAAACGAGCGGGCCATCGGGTGGCATCTACCTGCCGATTATCTTCAAGAATTTCACCGGCTCTTACGCTACCCTGGAGTGGGATGGCGCGGAAACTGTTTGCGACAAGGTGGGCGATCTTGACGGTGGCGCCGGATTGGTCCCCGACGGTCGAACTGACGGTGTATTTTGGCTGGGGGTGAATGTAGGCTCCGAGGGGCCAAGGCTTGTATCTAATATCCGGTTGACCAGTACGCAGCCATTTGTATGGGATACCGTTGCGGGTGGTGGACCGGTGCTGGGTGTGTTCAGTGGTGGTTCGCCTTTGAACAATCCAGACGGTACTGTCTCCGGCGTATTGTTCAATAGTGGATATGTTAGGGTGCAACTCTGGGCCTCGGACGATTTAGCCGGTACGCGTTTTGATCCTAACCAGCATACCTACACCGTGATTGTGAATTTCTCCGATGGTTCGTCGTTATCGGCGCAAACGAACGTTTGGGGGGATCGCCCTCTGTGGTGTCCATAAGGGGCACCATAGAGCCAAAATCTTGTTTGTAGTCGGCGGTTCAGTATCTCAAGAATGTATAAAAATATGTATTGCGAATCTAAAAGAGCATCCACGCAGGGGTGCTCTTTTATTTTTGGGAGAGCGCAAGATGTGTTACAATCTGATGGCTGAAGATTAATATCCGGGGAGGCATTATGGGTTATTTGATCTGGACGGCCATAAAAAATGCAGCGGTTGATTTTTGGGATGAGATGCTGTACCTGTTTATCTTTAATGTCATTTGGCTGGTGGGAACCCTCCTCATTATCCCCTGGCCATTTGTCACGTTTGGTCTTTTTGCTATTGCTTATGATGTGGGCCAGGGTAAAGGGATAAAATTTGGTTCCTTTTTTGGGCATGCGGCGCAGGTGTGGAAACAGGCCTATATTTGGGGCGGAATCAATATCGGCCTAATCATTGTCTTACTGGTCAATATCAGGTTTTACGGCAATATCGAAGCGCCATGGGCCGTTGCCCTGCAAATAATAATCATCGGGATAGTGATATTCTGGCTTGTTTTGCAGTTAATTGCCCTGGCCATTTACCCCCGCCTGGAAGAACCCGGCTTTAAACTGGCTGTTCGCAATGCGGCTGTGGTCTTTGCCCGCTATCCCGTAGCTATTTTAATTCTGCTGGTTCTGATTGTGGCGCTCGTGATTGCCTCTTTTTTCTTGCAGATACTTTTTATCGTAGCTACGTTTTCAATGATTGCCGTTGCCACCAATCGTATGGTTGGGGCTGCCGTCACAAGGGAATTACAACGCGGTAGCGACGAAGAAGCAGAATAGACTGACGAGGTGGGGGATAGGTAACGCCGCTGAATCTATCCCTATCCATCACCATGGTTTGTCTCGCCCGCACAATTCTCTAAACTGGCAAGTTTGACACACCCTCAGATCGTCAATCATTGGAAAGCGCCGTAACTCAGCCAGGTTGGCCTGGGGGTCAAGCAGCAAATCTCTCAGATTATTGAGACTGGTTTCGACCATCAGGCGGGTTTCATGCAAGGTGGTGTCGGTTAACTCAAACTCATACACCCGATCCTCGGCCAGGGCGTAAACAATTCCCCGCAGCGATGCGTTGGTGATTGTTTCCGGCCAGGCGTGTCGCGCGTAAAGGCCGTAAATCCCCAATTGTTGCCGTAAATCCGATTCCTCAATCGGGCCGGTTTTCCAGTCGTAAATGTAAAATGTGTTGCCTTGATGTTGGGCCAGATCCATTTGAACCCACATTTTGGTTCGGGCCACGGTAAAAAATTGCAGAGCTTCAATCTCCAGCAACGTGTCTACCGGCTGGCGACATAAATCGGCATAGAGCGTCGAGTTGATAAAGGTGCGTAGATAATGCTCGGCGTCGGTCCAGGCTGTTTGCCAGGCGGCAGGGGAGAGATTCAGTTGGTAGTAATGTTCTTGAAAGCCGGTTAATTGGTTAGGTTTTTGGCGGTAACGACCGCTGCGAGAATCGGCAAAATCGGCCTGGGCGCGCGTGTGCATATGTTTCACCAAATGGTTATCAGCAACAGGCTGGCCATCCTTAAGCCGGATTAGCGCATATTTGATGGTTTCGTGAACCAGGTCGCCCACCCAGCGGGGTAGACTGGTCAGGTTTTTTAGTAAATAGGCGCGTTTGACCGGAGCCGGGGCGTTGGTTTGCCATCCCTCCCAGGCTGCATAGTAGTGATAGTAGTAGGCGCGCGGACATTTTTGGTACGTGGCGGCCCGTGAGTAGGACCAACTGAATTCGTTCTTCAGGTTTCCGCTGGCGGGATGTCGGGTGTGGACGGCCAACAAATCGAGCCAGTTGGCTTGTCGGCAGGCCAGGGCCGGGCCGAGTTCGTGGTTGAGCCAATCTTGTTGCAGGTGGCCATACCAGTAACTCTGTCGGCGCTGCTCGATGAATAAATCGTCGCCGTATCGGACGGCCTTCATCCGGCGAGTCATCCCCAGGGAGGCCGGAGAAGCGCCCAATACTTCAAACTCCAGCTTGCGCCCGGCCAGGGGATGGACCTGTCGGATTGTCCACAGACGGTTATTCAAGAGAAGGTTTTGTCCGGCTTTGGGTAACATCTATTTTTGCCAAACCTTGATGGGTTTTTTGAAACCTGACAGGTTGCTGTCCAAGAAATACAAAAAGCCAGGGAATGCCCTCCCTGGCTTTTTTTAGGAAACTCCTCGCGTAGATGGTGTCTGGGGTATCCGGGCAAATAGCCCCTTTTTCGAGTTGTCTCGCCCTTACTTACCATTTTCCAGGATGTGTTTCACCGAGCGGATAAGTTGTTCTACATCAAAAGGTTTGGTAATGTAATCCTCTACCGGGGGCAGGTCTTCGATAATGACGTTACCATGCTCAGGAACTTTGGCGCTGACCACCACCACTGGAATGTTAGCCAATTTTTTATCCGATTTCATTTCTCGATAAACATCCCAGCCGTTGATGTCGGGCATCATCAGGTCGAGCAGCAGGAGATCCGGTTTGCGCTCCCGCATCATGGTCAAGCCCTGTCGACCGGACGTGGCCCCAACAACTTTATAACCGGCTAACTTCAGCGCCTCGCGCACTAGGTCGATAACAGGACGTTCGTCTTCAATGTAGAGGATATAGATGTAAAGGTCTTTTTCCATGATGATACCCCTGGTAAAGTGGTAATACCTGTGGAGGATGAAGTTGGTTCAGTTAACCAAACCACGTCTATTTTAACGCGGGTGGGTTACAATGTCAATCCCACTCACCCCTTTGGTATAGAATTGCCGCGCAAACTGCCAGACCGGCCGTTTCTGCGCGTAAAATACGTGGCCCGAGCTTGACAACCAGACCACCGGCCTCTTGAACCAGAGTTGCCTCTTCCGGCGTAAATCCTCCCTCCGGGCCGATGAAAATTGCCACTGCTCCACTCTGCTCTCTGGCCAGAACCTCTTTGAGGGTTAAAGTGGCGGCTTCTTCCCAGGGCATTACAATCAGCGGGGTTGACCGGGCATACTGAATTGCGTCGGCCAGGGACATCGGCGATTCTAATTGAGGAAGTTTTCCTCGCCGGCTCTGTTCGGCGGCTTCGCGGATGATTTGTTGCCAGCGAGAATATTTTCCGGTCAGTGCGCCAACCCGGTTAACTATCGACCGCTGGCAAATAGTCGGCACAAAACACGACACACCCAATTCCGTGCCCTTTTGCAGAACCCACTCGAATTTCTGGCCCTTGAGTGTGCCCTGGTACAGGGTTAGGTGCAAACTCGGCTCGCCCTGGGCCGATTGCTGGCTGATAATCTGGCCCTCAACAACGTCGTGGTCAAACTTGGTCAGCCTGACCTGCCACTCCATGCCGGAGTTGTCGAGAACAATGATGTCATCGCCGGGCCGCAGGCGTAGCACGGTTTTTACCTGGCGGGCGATGTCGCCACACAAGGTAACGGTGGGGGGGGTGAGCCACTTGGGGGGGATAAAGAAGCGGTGAGTCATGCTTCAGTCACGCCCCACCACCAGCGCTACCCAATCTTCCTCGGTGTGGCGATCAATCACCGACAAACCATAGGCTTGAGCCGCCGCCGTAACCTCATTCTCTTGCTCGGCAATCATGCCAGAGAGGATGAGCTGGCCGCCAGGAACCACTGCCGCGGCCAGGTCGACCATTAATTGGATGAGGATGTAGGCTAGGATGTTGGCAACTACAATTTGCCACTGTCGTCCTCCCCGGTCCGCGGCGGAACCAACGGCTGTTTCAATGGTAACATCCTCTCCTCCTTGTGGGGAAAGGTTGGGGAGGGGGCTAAACCCATTCCGAGTAAAATTCTCCCCGGCCACGCGCACGGCCACGTCATCGATGTCGATCGCCCGGACAGGTCCGGCACCAAGTTTGAGCGCAGCAATGGCTAGAATACCCGACCCCGTACCCACATCAAACACACTCTGTCCGGCCAGTGACATATCTTCAAAGATTTTCAAACAAAGCTGCGTGGTGGGGTGCAGCCCGCTGCCAAAGGCCAGGCCGGGGTCAATTTCAATCACAACATCGTCGCCGGTGGGGGTATAGTCCCGCCAACTTGGTTTGATGACAAATCGCCGCCCGATGCGGACCACATGGAAATGCTCTTTCCACGAACTGGCCCAATCGCTTTCACCGACCAACTGGAAGTGCGGCTCCGGCAAACCGGAAGGGAGGGCCTGACCAATGAGAGCCAGCAGCGCCTCGATTTCACGCCGCCGATATTCATCGTGGTTGGGGATCACGGTGCGCACGGTCACTTTATCAAAATGGGGTGGAAACGCCTCTATGACCGCACCGCCATGCCCATAGCGGTTAAATAAATCGCTCACGGCTTCGGCGGCTTCGCCAGCTATGTTTTGGACTGATATTTCAATGAAGTCCACAGTAACATTTCTCTCGTTGTAGCAGTTCACGCAAAATAAAAAATGTGTTGCCTTCATTCATTACCTAACTCGGAAGATGCAACACATTTTTGGGAGCAATAATCATCACCTGGCTATGTGAACCAAATAAACCTGCCTTTACGCCTACACCCCCAACGCATCCCGCACCCGGTCAAAGAAACTCTTCTCTCGTTGCGGCACCACCTCGCGGTCGAGGGTTTTGCCCAACTCCAGGAGTAGATCACGTTGTTCTTTGGTCAGGTTGGTGGGGGTAACCACCTGAATGGTGATCACCTGGTCGCCGCGGCTGGTGTTGGTGCCATCGCGGCGCAAACGGGGCACGCCTTTGCCGCGCAGGCGGATGGTGTCGCCGGTTTGGGTGCCGGCGGGGATCTTCATCATCTCTTTGCCGTCCAGAGTGGGCACTTCAACTTCGTCGCCCAGGGCTGCCTGGGTGATGTTAATGGCCAGTTCCAGATGAATCGTTTCATCGATACGGCGAAAATAAGGATGTGATTTGACCCGAATGACGACATAGAGGTTACCCGGCGGGCCGCCGTAGGTGCCGCTTTCACCTTCGCCGGACAGACGAATCTGGGTGCCGTTGTCCACCCCGGCCGGTACTTTTACCGACAGACGACGGGTTTTGACCAGCCGTCCTTTGCCTTGACATTCGCGGCAGGGCGAGGTGATGATTTCGCCCCGGCCCTGGCAGCGGGGACAGGTGCCGATATTGATAAAGAAGCCGGTTTGGCGGCGGATTTCGCCGGTGCCGTTACATTCCGGGCAGCGAACCGGCGAGGTGCCGGGTTCGGCGCCGCTGCCGTTACAGGAGTTACACGTTTCCTGGCGCGGCACCTCAATCTCGCGCTCGACGCCAAAAACGGCTTCCTCAAACTCCAGGGTCAAATCATAGCGCAAATCCGCCCCTCGACGAGGGCCGCGCCGCTGGCGCCGACCACCTGCGCCAAAGCCAAAGCCACCAAAGACTTCTTCGAAAATCTCAAAGGGGTCGCGAAAGCCGCCAAAGTCGAAGCCGCCACTAAAACCGCCCATGCCTCCACCCAGTCCGGCGTGACCCAGGCGGTCGTACACACTGCGTTTCTGTTCGTCGGCCAAAACTTCGTAGGCCTCGTTGACTTCTTTAAATTTAGACTCGGCCTCCGGTTCCTTGCTCACATCGGGGTGGTACTGGCGCGCCAACCGACGATAGGCTTTTTTGATTTCGTCTTTGCTGGCGCTTCGGCCAACGCCAAGGACTTCGTAGTAATCGCGTTTTCCGTCCATACTCAATTCCAGAGTAACAGGTAACAACTTAGCAAGGTTAGCAAGCGGCAGCGCAATCGCTTCTGCCTTGCTACCTTGCTACCCTGATACCAGGTTATGCCTCACTAAATTCACCTTCAACTACATCTTCACCACTGGAGCCGGCATCGTCGCCAACGTCACTGCCGGGCGCAGCATCGGGGCCAGCTGTCGCCCCGGCATCGCCGTACATAGCGGTGCCAATTTGTTGGACGGCCTGACTCAATTCAGCCGCCGCCTGGTTGATAGCATCCGAATCATTCCCTTCCAGGGCCTTTTTCGTAGCCTCGATTTTGCTCTCAACATCAGCCTTAATGTCGCTATTGATTTTATCGCCGTGTTCTCGCAACATTTTTTCGGCAGCAAATACCAGGTTGTCGGCCTGGTTGCGGGCCTCGATGCGCTGTTTTTGCCGGGTATCCTCTTCCTGATGCTGTTCGGCTTCTTTGACCATGCGGTCGATTTCGTTGTCGCTTAGGCCACTGGACGGCATAATTTTCATGCTTTGCTCTTTGCCGGTGGCTTTATCCTTGGCCGTTACATGCAAAATACCGTTGGCATCGATGTCAAACGTTACTTCAATTTGAGGAACGCCGCGGGGAGCCGGGGGAAGTCCATCCAAAATGAACCGTCCCAGACTCTTGTTGTCAACCACCATTGGGCGTTCGCCTTGCACCACGTGAATTTCCACCTGGGTCTGGCCGTCGGCGGCAGTCGAAAAAATCTGGCTCTTTTTGGTGGGAATGGTGGTGTTACGTTCAATTAACGGGGTGGCCACGTGGCCCAGGGTTTCAATGCTGAGCGTCAACGGGGTCACATCGAGCAACAACACATCTTTGACCTCGCCGCCTAACACACCGGCCTGAATCGCCGCCCCAATGGCCACCACTTCGTCCGGGTTGACGCCCTTGTGCGGGGCTTTATCAAAGAGCTTTTGCACAGCCTCCTGCACGCTGGGCATCCGGGTTTGTCCACCCACCAGAATGACCTCACTGATTTGACCGGTGCTCAATTCGGCATCCTTCAGAGCCGCCCGGCAGGGAGCCAGTGATTTGGTAACAAGGTCCTCGGTCAGTTGCTCCAGCCTGGAACGGGTCAGGTTCATGTTCAGGTGTTTCGGACCGGAGGCGTCGGCCGTGATGAAGGGCAGGTTGATTTCGGTTTGCTGGGTGGTCGAGAGTTCGATTTTGGCTTTTTCGGCGGCTTCTTTCA
This sequence comes from Anaerolineae bacterium, assembly GCA_016926805.1. Lineage (GTDB taxonomy): Bacteria > Chloroflexota > Anaerolineae > 4572-78 > J111 > JAFGNV01. The sequence goes on along the minus strand of JAFGNV010000208.1, from coordinate 19,597 downwards.
AACGCTGCAGGGCTTGGTTATCTTGGCGCAAGTCAATACCTTCTTGCTTTTTGAATTCGTCGGCCACATAGTCGATAACCTTTTGGTCAAAATCGTCGCCGCCCAAATAGGTATCGCCGTTGGTTGATTTTACCTCAAAAACGCCATCGCCCACATCGAGGATGGAAATATCAAAGGTGCCGCCGCCCAAGTCGTACACGGCAATTATCTCTTCACCTTTTTTGTCCAGCCCGTAGGCCAGGGAGGAGGCGGTTGGCTCGTTGATGATGCGCATTACTTCTAACCCGGCAATTTTTCCGGCGTCTTTGGTGGCCTGGCGTTGGCTGTCGTTGAAGTAGGCCGGTACGGTAATCACGGCCTGGGTAATGGTTTCGCCCAGATAAGCTTCGGCGTCGTTTTTGAGTTTTTGCAGGATCATGGCGCTGATTTCGGGTGGGGAGTATTCTTTATCGCCCATAACAACCCGTATGTCGCCGTTGGGAGCTTCTTTTACCTTGTAGGGCACAATTTTCAAAACACGCTGCACTTCCGGGTCTTTGTACTTGCGGCCCATGAAACGTTTGATAGAAAAGATTGTATTTTCAGGGTTGGTGACAGCCTGGCGCTTGGCCACTTGGCCGACCATCCGCTCGCCGGTTTTGGGGTTGACCGCCACAACTGAGGGTGTGGTCCGGTTGCCTTCGGCGTTAGGGATGATGACCGGCTCGCCGCCTTCCATAACGGCCATCGCCGAGTTAGTGGTTCCCAGGTCGATACCTATGATTTTTCCCATTTTTTGCTCCTAGTGCTTAAGTGTAATAAGGGGCACCTTTGCCGCTACCCAATTCAAGTTGGCACACGGCCATACCCCCTACCCCAAAATATAATTTGTTTATTTTGCTACTCTGACCAGCGCCGGGCGCACTACGCGATTCCCAATTTGGTAACCTTTGCGCACCTCGGCAATGATTTGTCCTTCTTTGTGATCGTCGCTATCTTCGTGGCTAACGGCTTCGTGAAAATTGGGGTCAAACTCACCCCCGGTATTAATGGGCATCACATTTTGGTCTTCCAGAATTTTATCCAGTTTGCGCTGCACCAGCCGAAATCCTTCAACCCAGCCGATCAATTGACCATTGAGTTCTTCGGGGACATTTTGAAAGGCCAACTCTATATCATCCAAGGCGCTGACCACGCCCTCTAACACTTCGGCTTTGATCTGATCGCGTTGGAATTTTCGTTGCTCTTCCTGACGCCGTCTGAAGTTGGCCAATTCTGCGGCGGCCCGCTGCCAGCCTTCCAGGTTGTCGGCGGCCTCCTGGCGGGCCTGTTGGAGTTGTTCCTCCAGGCTGGGTTCCTCAGCTACCTCTGCGGGAGCTTCGTCGATTTCAGCAGTTTTAGCTTCTGCTTCCATCGTCTCTTCAGCGATAACTTTATTTTCTACTTCTGTGGTGCTAGTTTCTTCACCCGCAGTTTTGGTGATAGTTGCTTCTTCTTGAGACAATTTATCCGTATTTTTTTTCTTGGCCATGGCTTTCCTTCACTCAATGAAAATTTGCGAATGGGGAAACTATATTTCCGGTGGTTACATCAAGCAGAAATGTATTTTGTAATATGCATCAGACATACAAATCATTCACAAAATCACTCATCAGTTGTGACATGTATCGCACAACCGATACAGTCCGTTCGTAAGGCATTCGGACTGGGCCTAAAACACCCATCACGCCGGTAATGTCGTCGCCGGCGCCGTAGCGGGTTAACACAATCCCCACATCCGATAGTTCCTGCCATTTGCCTTCGCCCCCGATGATGATTTGCACGCCGCCACGCTGCAGGGCTTCGTCAACCAGTTGTTCTACAAAGCGGCGTTCTTCGAGGGCGCGGATGATTTGGCGGATGCCTTCCCGTTCTCTGAATTCGGGTTGGTTGAACACATTGAGCAAACCATCCCGGTAAATGTCACTGCTGCGGCGCGCATCGAGCCGGCGCATGGTTTCGATAACCACGCTACGAACTCTGGCGCCAATCTCGCTCATCGGTTCTGGCATGGCGGTTACCTCGTTGGCATTAAGTCCCTCCCACAAATCGCTGAGTTGGCGTGCCAACGGGGCAAGTTCATCCTGATTGACTGGGTGGTCAACCGCAATCAGTTGCTGCTTGAGCGTGCCTTCCTGAAACACCAGAACCAGTAACACCGTTTCTTCACGAATAGCAATCAACTCCAGGTGTTTGAGGTGGCAATGTGCGCTCTTGGGCGCAGTTACCAGCGAGGCGTTATGCGCGGTGTGGGCCAAAACTGCCGCACTCAGGCGAAGCCATTGATCAAGTTCCAGACGGGCTTGATGGAACTGGTGGCTAATCATGCGCTGCTCTTCGGCAGACAAATCTACCTGTTCCATCAGCTTTTCCACAAAATAGCGATAGCCCGCTTCGGTGGGGATGCGTCCCGCCGACGTGTGGGGTTGCATCAGATACCCCAGTTCTTCTATGGCCGCCATCTCGTTGCGGATGGTGGCCGAGCTAACCCCCAGTTTGTAAGCCTGAGTGACTGATTTGGAGCTGACCGGGATAGCCGTTTCAATATATTGTTGGACCACCAACCGCAAAACGGTTTGTTGTCGTTCGGTTAATTCTTGATCGCTCATAGAGTCTTACTTGATAATTTTAGCACTCAAGGGGCTAGAGTGCTAAAAACACAACAGAAATGATACCATAAAGTGGAAGGGGAGTCAAACTTCAGGGGAATGTGGCACATATCTCTGTTGAGGGAACCACTCTTCTTAGCCTAGTATCTACGGTACAGTTTGTAGAGTTGATAAACTAAAGGATTGTAAATGTAGTCATACGCTCCAATGCTCTGCACAAACTGCCCGCCAAAACCTCGCTTAAAGCGATAGACACCCCACAGCCCATCGTGTCGATGTTGAAATTCTGCTTCCAGGGTGGCCGGGTCGGCGTCGGGAATACCCCACAAATCGTAGCGGGTGCAATCCTGGTTTTTAGCCCACTGGATGGCGGCCCATTGCACCAGGTAGTTGGGCATCAAATGGCGGTTCTCATTGGCCGATGCGCCGTAAAAATAGTAAGCATCCTGAGCCTGGCAAAATACCATCACGGCGGATAGTGGTTTCCCCTCAAATTCGGCAATCAGGAGAGAGCAGTTATGAGGCGCAAACAGATTGTAGGCAGTCTGGTAGTAATCCAGGCTATGTATCTCAAATCCATCGCGGTCGGAGGTCGCCAGGGACAGGTTATAAAAAATGGAGACATCCGCTTTGTTTCCTTCCCGCACGGTGACGCCTTTTTTGGCCGATAATCGGATATTGTAACGGGCCTTCTGTTTCATTGCGGCCAGGATGGCATCTTCATCGCCGCCGAGATCAATAACCAGTGAAGTACGGGGCTGGATGGTGTCGGCAGGGATGAAGCCGTATGTTTGCAGGAAAGTTGAGGCATGGGTTGCCTGACTGGTTGGGTAGTTGGGTGTCTGGCCCACATCTGGCTCGACTTTGAGGAAAACGGCCCGGTGTTTTTTGACCTCGGCATGTATGGCGGCAAAGAGAGCCTGGCCTTGCTTCCAATTCGACCAATCTACTACCGGGCCTTTAGGGATGTAGGCAATGGTCAAGCCCAATGGCAACCGTCGAAAGAGAATCTGGGCGGCTGCATCATCTACTTGGATGCGTTGGGCAATCCAGCCAAAACGACTCTTGAGCTCACCCCAGGCCCAACTTTGCAGCAGGTGGCCGTGATGGGCGGTGATGAAGTTGTCCCATTGGGTTGGCGGATGAGTCAAGTATTCCTCCAGATAAAACAACCTCCTGACATTATACCATAATCAGGGAGAGAGTCGCCGCTACTATAGTTTGGTTGAAGACCATAAGTATGTTATAATCGCGTTATCCGGGACGATGTCTTCTCAATTTTTGGCTGTAGTTCTCTTATGGCGCGTTATCGTTTTAGCAAGAGAGCATAAAAATATCCCCTTAGATAGTCTAGGATAACTAACACTCAAGTATTCGCAATTCAAGAATTCACAATTTTTAGGGAGTAACTCCTGTATGGTACAAGAGTTTGAGTTTATCGGCGTATTTGGCGTTATCGTCGTGATTATCCCCTTTGCCACGCTCTTCCTGGCCTGGTTGCTCAGGCCCAAAAAGCCTCATCCCGCCAAACAAGAAACGTATGAATCTGGTGTGCAAACGATTGGCAAAACCTGGGTGCAGTTTAAGGCCCAGTACTATATTTACGCCATCATCTTTGTAATTTTTGACATTGAAGCTGTTTTTCTATTTCCATTTGCGATGGCGTATCAAAAGTTGAACCTTTATGCCCTGGTATGGGTGATTGTCTTCATCCTGTTGCTATTGGACGGCCTATTGTATGCCTGGCGTAAGGGCGCGATGCGGTGGTTGTAGTGGTTAGAGGTAAAAAGTAAAAAATTGTTACCAAAAATTTATAGGCTGCCAACAATGTATGGCGTATTGTGCAAGTGGTACGGCATACCCCATACGAAACATGCCATACGGAGCACCTTAGATGCAGTATTTAACCGATTTCATCGTTAGTTTAAATATCCCCTATATTAATGAAAGCGCTGTCAAATTAATCGTCTATTTCATCTTTGCGGCGGCGGTGGCCGTAGCCGCCCCGGCCTCGTTGATCGTCTTGACCTGGCTGGAGCGCAAGATTATCGGCCGGATTCAGAACCGGCTGGGACCCAACCGGGCCGGTCCCTTTGGCTGGTTTCAGGCTGTGGCCGACATGATCAAGATGTTTACCAAAGAGGACATCACTCCTGCCAGCGCCGACCGCCTGCCCTACAACATTGCGCCGGGTCTGGCCGTGATCTCGGCAATTATGGTATTTGCGGTGATTCCGTTTGCCCCGGGATTTGTCGGGGCGGAGTTGAATGTGGGCGTTCTCTACATTGTGGCGGTGGGAGCCATCGGCACGCTGGGGGTGTTGGTGGCGGGCTGGGCGTCTAATAACAAGTATTCTTTGTTAGGTGCTTATCGATCGGTGGCGATGATACTTACCTACGAAATTCCAATGGTGATAACCTTGCTTATTGTCACCCTGGCCTCTCAGTCGATGTCGCTGGTCAAAATTATCGAGGCCCAAAGCAGCATGTGGTACTTCATCTCGCTGCCGGCGGTCTTTCTGATTTTTTTGATGGCTGGCGTGGCTGAAGTCGGTCGTTCCCCGTTTGACTTGATTGAGGGCGAGTCGGAGTTGGTGGCTGGTTTCCACACCGAGTACAGTGGTATCAAGTTTGGCTTGTTTATGATTGGCGAATACGTTCACATGTTTGCCCTGTCCTTCTTCCTGTCGGTGTTCTTTTTTGGGGGGTGGCAGATTCCTTTTATTAACGTGGCGGCCCTGCCGTTTCCCTGGGGGGCGTTACTCGGCCTGATTTCCATCCTGGTCAAGGTGTTCTTTTTTGTTTTTGTGATGATGTGGCTGCGGGGTACCTTGCCCCGTTTCCGCATCGACCACCTGCTGGATTTTGGTTGGAAGTTCCTGGTGCCGCTGGCCCTGTTTTTATTCATTGGGGTGGCCGTAGCCATTAAAGTGGCTTCCGGTGAATTTGGCAAAATTGTGGCCATGCTGGCGGCCAATTTGATTATTTTGGCCATTGCTTTGATGATGGCGGCGGGCGCCGCCCGCCGCAGCCGCAACAAGGGATTGCGGGCTGTTACTGCGGTTGACCCGATTATAGAAGCAAGGTAACTATAACAAAGTAGTGCAAGTTTGCATTTTGGTTATCTTGCTATCCTGTTACGGCCTACCTTGTCTAATGAGGTTTGTCTATGCCTGATATTACCCAAATTGTTTTCATCATTATGACCATCTGTACCCTGGGCGGGGCCATTGGCGTGGTTACCAGCCGGAGGTTATTCCACAGTGCGCTGTACCTGATTTTGTCTTTATTTGGCGTGACCGGTTATTACGTGCTGCTCAGCGCCGGGTTTTTGGCGGTGGTGCAGTTGATGATCTACATCGGCGCGGTAGCGGTTTTAATTCTCTTTGCCATTATGTTCTCCCGCCAGGTGATGGCCGCCGGTCAGACCCAGCGCAATAGCCAGTGGTGGGTCAGTTTGATTATCGCTGCGGTGTTGTTGGTGGTGCTGGTTTTCACCGTAAACACCGTAGCCTGGCCGGCCAGTGATGCCACCCCAACCGGCAATACTGTTGAGCAATTGGGCCTGACTCTGTTGGGCAGTTACCTGATTCCCTTTGAGGTCATTGGAGTGTTGCTGACGGTGGCTTTGATTGGCGCGGTCATTCTGGCCCGAGAAAAAACGCAGGAGGAAGCCGAGTCATGACCATTCCTTTGTCCTGGTGGTTAACCGTTGCTGCCGTTCTATTTGCCATTGGCGTATATGGCGCGTTGGCCCGGCGCAATGCCATCGGTATTCTGATGGGCGTGGAGTTGATTTTAAACGCGGTCAACGTGAACCTGGTGGCCTTCTGGCGTTATGTCGCCCCCACCGATGTGGCCGGACAAATTTTTGCCATTATGGTTATTGCCGTGGCCGCCGCCGAAGCGGCGGTGGGTCTGGCTATTGTGATTGCCGTCTATCGTCGCCACAAATCGGCGGTGGTAGAAGAACTGGACCTGCTGAAACAATGATTAATTGTGAATAGTTAATCGTTTATTATTAATCATTCACAATTCACAATTAATTTGGTGATTGCTTATGAACTTTTTCTTTAATTACATTTGGCTCATTCCACTCTATCCTTTCCTGGCCTTTGCCTTGATTGTGCTGGGCTTGAACCGTTACAAAAAAACCAGCGCCTGGCTGGCTGTGGCGGCCATTGCCCTGGCTTGGCTGCATGCCTGGGTAATTGTAGGCGGTACCATTGCCGCGATGGCCGACCCCCATCAAGGGATTCACGTTGTGGGTTGGGACCTTTCATTTAACTGGATTCCGACGGCCTTCAGTTATTTGGAAACCGGCTTTGCGGTTGATGGCCTGACTGCCGCTATGCTCTTTATGGTGCCCTTTGTTTGTTTGATGATTTTTATCTACGCTACGGAATGTATGGAAGGGTACGAGGCGCAATATGGCCGCTACGCCCGTTTTTTTGCTTATGTCTCCCTATTCGCCGCCGGGATGTTACTGCTGGTGATGGCCGACAACCTGCTGTTGCTCTTCATTGCCTGGGAGATAATGGGCTTGTGTTCTTACCTGCTCATCAGTTTCTGGTTTGAAAAAGAATACCCCGACGCCGATCAAGTCAACACCCCGCGCGGCTTGATGCAGACGTTGCAATTCTGGAAATACGCCGGACCAGATAAAATTTCGCCCAAGTTGGCTGGTCTCAAAGCTTTTTTGACCACCCGCATCGGCGACGTGCTGCTCTTTGCCGGAATGTTGTTGTTGTGGAGTTATGCCGGAACGCTCAACTTTCGCCAGCTTTTTGAGCCGTCTATGTTAGAGCACCTGACTGAATTGGCCCTGTGGGGAGTGCCGATTGCCACCCTGGGCGCCATCCTCATTTTTGGCGGCGCGGTGGGCAAAAGCGCCCAATTCCCGCTCCACGTCTGGTTGCCCGACGCCATGGAAGGCCCCACACCGGTTTCGGCCCTCATCCACGCGGCCACAATGGTGTCTGCCGGCGTTTACCTGGTGGCCCGGATGCTGCCCCTCTTTGCCACTACCGAAAACGGTGCGGCGATGCAGATTGTTGCCATTATCGGCGCTATCACTGTGCTGCTGGGCGCCACCATTGGCGTGGCCCAGTTTGATATCAAACGCGTGCTCGCTTACTCTACCATCAGCCAGTTGGGCTACATGATGATGGCGCTGGGTATTGGCGGTTTTGTGGCTGCGGTGTTCCACCTGATCACCCACTCTTTCTTCAAGGCCCTGCTCTTTATGGGTTCCGGCTCGGTCATCCACGCCATGGAACACGGCGCCCATCACGTTCACGATCACCACACCGATCCGCAGGACATGCGTAACATGGGCGGCCTGCACCATAAGATGCGTGCCAGTTATTGGGCCTACCTCCTGGGCGCACTGGCGCTGGTTGGCATTTTTCCCCTGTCCGGTTTCTGGAGTAAAGATGAGATTTTAGCCGAAGCTTTTTTGCATCTCAACAGGTCAATCTACTTTTGGGTCTATGTAGCCGGAGCCGTGGGTGTGGCTTTTACCGCGTTTTATATGGGCCGGCAAATTGGTTTGGTGTTTCGGGGTAAACCCCGTACCGCCCTGGCCGAACATGCCGTACAGCCGGGCAAACGGATGACTTGGTCCTTGCTCGTATTGGCCTTCTTCGCTGTCACACTGGGACTCATCAATATTCCGCAGGATATCCCGGTGATTGGTCACGGCTGGTTCCATCACTTGGTGGGCGAGGTTCACTTCATCGCTGAGGAGGCGGCGCCAGGAATTGAGTTTGCCGCCATTCCCTTTAGCTGGATTGTGGCTGGAAGTTCTCTGCTGATTGGTTTGATTTTCTTTGCCCTGGGCTGGTGGCTTTATGCCCGCGTCGATAACGCTCAGGCCGTCGATCCTGTCCAGCGCATTCCGGTGATTGGCCGCCCCGTATTTACCGTCTTATACAACAAATACTACTTCGACGAAATCTATCGCGGCCTGATTATCTACCCCATAGTCTCGCTGGCCACGCTGTGCGGTAAATTTGATTACGAGTGGGTCATCAACCGTATTGTTGATTTCTTTGGCTGGCTGATGCGTTTTGTGTCTGATATAGCCGGCCTGTTTGACACCATCGCCATTGATGGCTGGTTGGTCAACGGCATCCCGCGAGCCGTCAACTGGTGCGGCGGTCAATTGCGCTTTTTACAAACCGGCCGCGTGCAGAATTATATGCTGTTGTTGGTGATTGGATTTTTAATCCTGGTAGGACTGGCTCTGGTTGTGTGGTCTGGCCAGATACCGGCGATTGTGCTACTGCCGGGATCGTAAACAGGGAGTAGGGAGTACCCTACTTCTTAACTGCCATACTTAACTTAGGCAAGAAGGAGAAGTGACCCTGATGCTCCATTTTTATTTGACTGCAATGACCTTCATTCCCCTGCTGGGTGCTTTGATTATTTTGGCGGTTCCCAAAACTCAGGAAACATTCATCAAATATTTTGCCGTGGTCATGAGTTTGCCATCATTGGTAATTTCCGTTTTCTTGTGGTCCACCTATGGCGATACGGGCGGCTTTCACCCCTATATTGATAAAATCGATTGGATTCCGGTCATAGGGGTGCAGTATTACATGGCTGTAGATGGCTTAAGCATTCCCTTGGTGGTGCTGACCGCCTTGCTGACGACCCTCAGCCTATGGTACTCGGCCAAAGTGATTCACACGCGGGTCAAAGAGTTCTTTGCCCTGTTCCTGCTGCTGGAGATGGGCATGCTGGGCGTGTTCGTGTCGCTGGACTTGGTGCTGTTCTACTTCTTTTGGGAAATTGGCCTGGTGCCGATGTTCCTGCTCATTGGCATCTGGGGCCAACCCAAAGACCGCCCGCAATACTCGGCCATCAAGTTCTTTATCTATACGTTGGTGGGATCGGTGGCCATGCTGCTGGCCTTCATTGCCATCTACCTGGCGTCCGACACCTGGGATATGACTCAAATCCCCAATGCGCTGGCCGGTTCCGTCCTTGAGGGTTTCAACCCGCTGGCGATAGCAGCCTTTTGGGCCATCTTCATTGCCTTTGCCATTAAAGTGCCGCTGTGGCCATTCCACACCTGGTTGCCCGATGCCCATACCGCTGCCCCAACCGCCGGGTCGGTGATTCTGGCCGGGGTGCTGCTGAAGTTAGGCGGCTACGGGATGATACGGGTGCTTATTCCCTTCTTCCCCCAGGTATTCCAGCAGATGTGGTTCATCATCGCTATCTTGGGCATTATCAGCATGATCTATGGGGCGCTGGTCAGTTTTGCCCAGTGGGATTTGAAACGACTCATTGCTTATTCTTCGGTCAGTCACATGGGTTATTTTATGCTGGGCCTGGTCGCGGCGATAGCTTTGACCGGCGCCACGGGAGATGTCGCCCAGAGCCGGGTGATTGCCCTCAACGGTGCGGTCCTGCAAATGGTCAACCACGGCCTGATTACGGGCGGCCTCTTTTTCCTGGTTGGCGTGATTTACGAGCGGACCCATACCCGCGACCTCAAGGCGTTTGGGGGTCTATCGGCCAAATTGCCGGTGTATTATGGAGTGATGATGGTTACGGCGCTGGCCTCGTTGGGCCTGCCGGGATTGGCCGGGTTTATCAGTGAGTTTATGGTTTTCCGGGGCGCGTTCCACATTATCCCCACGTTTGCCATCATCGGCATCGTCGCCATTGTGCTGACCGCGGCCTACATTCTCTACAAAATCATCCAGTACCTCTTTCTGGGCGAATTCAGCGAGGAAAAGTGGAATAACATTTTTGATGCCGGCCATTGGCCTTTCAAAATAGATATGGCCGGGTTTGAGGTGATTACCATGGCCCCGCTGCTTATCGGTATGGTGGTGATTGGGGTGGCCCCGGCGTTTATTATCAATACCATAAACGCCACCAGCGTGCTGATTTTGCAGGCACTACGTTAAGGAGGGCGAAAAATCTATTGCAGTTGGGCGTAAATACCCCCATAGTAATACCAAATTTCAACGCCCAACTGCCAAAGTGTTTCGCGGCAGATTAGTACCATCATAGGTATTTAGCGTTGATAGTCGGCAATCCTTAACTGTAGATTTATTTACGCCGCGAAACACTAGCCCTCCGGAAAGTTTTTACTTCCGAGACGCTTCGCCCTGAGGCTCAGCCCGAAGGGTAGCAACGTGGCAAATTTGTTACCTTGCTACCTGCTGCCTTGATTGTAAAGCAAACCCTACGTTAGCGTAGGAGGTAAATCTTGAACAATTTAGTCTTACTCTTACCCGAGATTATCATCACCGTCATAGCCTTTGCCATTCTTACCTTAGACGTTATCTGGCAGGGGGGCCGCCGTAGCGCGGTGATTTTGCCCTGGGTGGCCTTTGCCGGGACCATCGGCGCGTTATTGGCCGCAGTTTTTCTTTGGCCCTTTGCCAACGAATTCTATCCGGTTGCCATTAGCACCGGCGACTCTATCCCGATGCTGGCCCTGGACCCCATGGCTATTTTCTTCAAAATCCTGGCCACACTGACCGTGGCCCTGGTTGGTTTGAGCGCGGTGGATTATCTCAACACCCATACCCCCTTTCGGGGCGAGTTTTACGCTCTTACCCTGTTGGCCGGATTGAGCCTGATGCTGCTCTCCAGCGCCACCAATTTGATTTTGATTTATCTCTCGCTGGAGTTCCTGTCTATCTCCAGCTACATTCTCACCGGCTACCTTCGCCACGATGCCCGCTCCACCGAAGCCGCAATGAAATATTTTCTCTACGGCGCGCTGGCCTCCGGGGTGATGTTGTACGGTTTCTCCCTACTGTTTGGTTTTACTGGCAACGTGGACCTGGCCGCCATTGCCCGGTCTTTAATTGCTTCGCCGCCCAATCTGGGGCTGGTGTTGATGTCCCTGCTGCTGATTCTGGTCGGCTTTGGCTTCAAGATTGCCCTGGTCCCCTTCCACCAGTGGTCGCCCGATGCTTACGAAGGCGCGCCCACCCCTATTACGGCATTTCTCTCCGTTGGCCCCAAGGTTGCCGGGTTCGCCGTGCTCATCCGGGTGATGGTGGTGGCGTTGCCCGCCTATCAGGTCAACTGGACGGCCATCCTCTCATTGATTGCCATCCTGACCATGACTCTGGGCAACTTGGTGGCCTTGTGGCAAAAAAATATGAAACGAATGTTGGCCTACTCCAGCATTGCTCAGGCCGGTTACATGCTCATTGGTCTGGCCGCCTGGTCCAGCCGTAACCCTGAACATTGGCTGCGCGGTGATGCGGCCATAATGCTCTTTCTGTTTGCCTACCTTTTTACCAACCTGGGACTTTTTGCCGTGGCCATTGCCGTGGAGAACAAAACCGGCTCTGCAGAGATTGCCGATTATGCCGGTCTCATCCGGCGCTCGCCGTTTTTGGCCGTAGCCCTGTTGATCTTCTTGCTCTCGCTCGTTGGCATTCCGCCCACGGGTGGGTTTATGGGCAAGCTGTTTGTGTTTGGCGCCGCCATTAACCAGCAACTTTACGCCCTGGCCGTGATTGGCATTATCAACAGTGTCATCTCGGTTTATTACTATTTTGGTGTGGCCCGGTTGGCCCTCTTTGGCCAGGGCGAAGACGAGTCGCCTATCCGACCCGGTCTGGTTATGAACGCCGTTGTAGGGGTGACTATGGTGATGACCCTGGTGATTGCTCTCTACGGCCAGCCCTTTATCAACCTGGCTAACAACTCGGCGCAGATTTTGGCGGCCGCATTTTGAGCAAAGAGATGATGGTCAGAAGAGCAGAAAAGGATTTTCCTTTCTGCTCTTTTTTTGTTTCTCTCAAAATAATTTGATGTGTTGACAGAGGTGCAAAACCCGTTTACAATACAACCCTGATAGGAGTTTGTTAAGCAGGGCACAAATATGTTACCGTTAGAAAATCGGCCCGATCCTGAAGAACAACTGGAACGGGAAATCTTGAGTTGGGCTGAGGTAGATAAGTTGATCGACCATCTTATCCCTCAATTCCGGGGCGAATTCGATGGCCTGCTCATGATTACCAAGGGTGGGCTGATTCCCGGCGGCATCCTGAGCGAGGCATTGAATATTCAGCACGTGTTAACGGCGGCGGTTCATTTTCCCGACGACGTTGACCGCAAACTGGCCTGGCCCACGTTTATGCAGTTTCCCTCGGATACCCTGTTGACGAATCGCCGGATTTTAATTGTCGATGATATCTGGGCCAATGGCCGGGCGATCATGATTGTCCGGGGGCGACTGGCCGCGGTAGGTTGCGACAACGAAACGGCAGTGTTGCATTATCGTATCTTGGCCAATATGTTCCGCGATATCGGCCCCGATTATTACGGGGCCATCACCAATCGTTATATCGTCTATCCCTGGGAAAGATCGGTGCGGCCGTATGGCCCCAAACCAGGTACCGGACCATTACCGGCAATTTAGGCTGTTATTTGCTTACGCCACAAAGCAAGGGTGCTGTTCAGGCTGAAAAGCACCTTTTTTATGTCGTGAAACTAATCGTCTGCTTGAATAGAGAAATTTGTTGACAGCGATAAATGAGTCCGAAATGAGTTATGCCAATTATCAATCCAAACAAGAATTCAATGCAGCTCGTCGCCGCGTTTTTGTAGAAGAATGGCTCAGCTTTTTCACTGGCCGCCCCACCGATTTACTTGCTTTTGAGGACGTTCGGCAAAGTCTGAGATTGAAAGACTCCTCCTACAAAGGACTGCAAGAAATAGAATTGGACAAAATTGTGGGCAGTGTGGGGCGTTATCGAGACTTTACCCGCACCTTTTTACCCAAAAATGATCGCAACCAGGACCGTTGGGCGCGGGTGGATGCGGTCACTCACGGTATGATGGGGGTGCCGCCCATTGAAGTGTACAAAGTGGGAGATGTTTATTTTGTACGTGATGGCAATCATCGGGTTTCGGTGGCCCGGCTGCATGACGCCAAAACCATCGAAGCGTATGTTATTGAGTATAAAACGCCGATACCTATTGACAACTATGACGACCTGGATGACATTCTCATCAAAATGGAACAAACCGACTTTTTAAAGGAAACAGGCCTGGACAAAATTCGACCTGGTCATAACGTGGAATTTACCGAACCGGGCCGTTATCGTTTTGTAAGCAAACATATCACGTTTCATAAATACCTTAAAGAGACTGAACTGGGCCGGGAGCTTTCCGATGAAGAAGCCGTGGCCAGTTGGTACGACCATGTTTATCTGCCCCTGATTCAACTCATCCGGGAACGGGATATATTAAGACACTTTCCCGGTCGGACTGAAGCTGACTTGTACGCCTGGCTTGTTTATCACCGGGCGGCCCTGGAGGAAGAAGCCAAAGAATTGGGTAGCGTGGACGATGAAGCGCTAATTGACGAATTAGAGAAGGAAAGAACCGCCAATCCGCTCAAATGGTTGATTGGGCTGTTCCAACGCGGTTTGGAATTAAAAGACCTGCCTCTGTTAGAAGAGCGGGCAGAATTTTTAGAAGAGACCCACCTGGATGAACTTCGACCAGGGCACGATATTGAATTTACCGAACCTGGCAGCTATCAGTTGGTCAAAGAGCATATCGAGGTACACCGGTATCTGAAAGAAACAGAAACCAAACAAAAAATCCCTTATTCAGAAGCTGTGACCAGCTGGTACGATACGGTGTACGTGTCTATTGTTTCTCTGATTCAAAAACGCAACCTGCTAGATTATTTTCCCGGTCGTACTGTGGGAGATCTCTATATCTGGTTTGTTTCGCGCCGGGCTATTTTGGAAAAACGACAAAGTGCTATGGGCGAGGTGTCGGACGAGCAGGTGATTGAGGATTTGGAGCAAGCGGGCCGTTGTACCCCGATGACCCGTTTGGCTCGTTATTTGCGCCAGAAGCTTGATCTCTAACGGTTGGGTGCGATTAATGCCAACGCGGGATCGGGTAGACGGGCGTAAATCTCGCTGCGGTCAATGGCGTCGGGTAGCGACCCCACGACGGTCAGTTTCATTTCCACAATTTCGCGGGCAAATAAGAGACAATTCTCCAGGGAATATCCGTCCAGCATAGCCATCAGAAAACCGGCCCAAAAGGCGTCGCCGGCCCCGGTGGCATCAACCACCTCAACGGTCCGGGTGGGCAAATGTCCCAACAACCGGCCGTCCTGCGAAAGCAGCGAGCCTTCCTTGCCCATGGTAAATACAACCGTTTGCGGTCCCAGTTGGTGCAGCATTTCAATATAAGTTTCCGGTTTGCCGTTTGGGCCGAATAAACGTTGGGCATCGTCCAACGAGGCTTTGGTAATAGTGACATAACGATACATCTCTCTCAGCACGCTTTGCGCTTCTTGATATTCGGGCCAGACAATGGGGGTGTAGTTTGGGTCGAGTGAGACAATCTTGCCCTGCTCGCGCGCTAATTGGAACGCCTTGGCCACCGCCGAGCGACTCGGTTGGCGGGAGAGGGGCCAGGTAGATGTATGCACCACCCTGGCACGGGCAATCGCTTGGGCCGGAACCTCAGCCGGGGTTAACTGATAGTCTCCGTTGCGCGAAGGCTCGAACTCGGGGGTGCCGCTGGTTTGCGACACAAATACAAAGCTGGTGTGGACACGGTGGTCCATAATCATGTAGTCGGTATTGACCCCTTGGGCCTGTAATTCTCCCTTCAAAAATTGACCAAACGCGCCGATGCCGGTTTTAGAAATAATGGCGGCTGTTCCGCCCAGTTTGGCCACATTGACCGCAATGTTGGTCGGCGACCCGCCCAGGTGACGCCGAAACGTGGTTGCTTCACGGAGGCTATCCACCGGCTCCGTTGAGATGAAGTCAACCAGGGTTTCCCCAATGGCCATAACATCAATATCTGTTCGGATAGACATTCGCTTGATCCTGTGAAGAGTAAATTACTGCCTGAAATAGAGTTGAGCCAACTCGGACAGCTCAATTTCATTTTTTGCATCCGGCCGACTGAAATAGATCAGAATAGGCAGGGCGGCCTGCCAGGGTTGTGCCCCGGCAGGTGTTTCTGCGGCCAAAGCCTGTTGCAACGCCGCCACATACCCTTCAGCCGTGCGATCCCAGGTGTAGCGGCTGATGACGCGCTCCATTCCCGCCCGGTGATAATACTGCCAGCTTTCATTTGAGGAGAGTATTTCCAGCAGTCCCCGGGCAATATCTGTCGGGTCGGCCGGGTTGACCAAAACGCCAAATTGGGTTTGGCTTTGTTGGTCGAATAAACTCTCGCTGGGGCCGCCGTTGCGCGTGACCACGGCGGGCAGGCCACAACTCATCGCCTCCAGTGGGGCCAGACCAAACGGTTCGTAATGGGCGGTAAGGGCAAACACCGATTGCTTTTGCGCGGCCAGGCGATAAGCCGCAGCCAGTTCGGCCTGATTATCCAGAGAAAACGAAGTGACCGCCGGCCACAAGTCGCCTTCAGTCAGCAAACGGGCTATCTCGTTCAAAATCGCTTGTTCCTCGCCGCCGAATTGTTCCCGTTGCTGCAGGGGATTCTCGGCCCCGCGAATGACAATGGCCAGGTTGGCCACGGCCTGGACCACGGCGTTTTGAGCAAAAGCGCGAACCAGGCCCAGGTGATTTTTTTTCTGGTCGAGACGGCTGGAGCATACAATGAGGGGTAACTGTCGGCGCTCCTCAGAAATATCGCGGGCCAGGGCCGTCTCAAGGCGGGCCTCGATAACGGCGTCGGTTGAGGTTGGTTCCGGCGAAAAGATGCGTCGATTGACTCCCGGCGGAATCACGGCAAAACGCCGCTGGTCAATGCCGGTGGGGTCAACGGCGCCAGCATAAGCCGGATGGGTGTATTGTTCAACTTGCTCTTGCCGGGTGCTGGTGATGATACAGGCGGCGTGGTTCATAGCCAGTCGCTCGGCCATGATGCGTTCCTTAAAATGAAATCGCCGGTCAATTTCGGGCAGAGTGTCGGGGGTGACCTGGAGTTTGTCCATTTTCTGGGCGCCCAATGAATGGCCGGTAAAACTGAATGGCAGGCCGGTTTCTTGATTCAAGATAGCTCCGGCCAGCCCACCGTCGCCGTAGTGCGCGGTAAAACAATAGGGCAGAGTTCCTTCAGCCCTATAAAAATCAACAATACCCGGCACCCATTCTGACCCCAGGTAGGGCCACAGCTCTTCTTTGGGCAAAAAATGGTCAGGGCCGCACCGGATTCGGACAATCCGGGCGTTGTGGTGGCCGGGATAACTGTCCAGCGGGGTTGCAAATTCCGGCCACTCATCATCGATGATCTGGCGAGTAATGATGTCGACCCGGTGCCCCTGGCCGGCCATAGCCAGGGCAACTTCTTTGACGTAAACCAATTGCCCCCCAAAATCAGGGTGTTCGGTCCAGTAACTATCGCCAGGGTCAAAGTTGCCCTGCGGATTAAGAAAAGCCAGGCGCATCATCTGCTCTCCTTATTTTTTGACAACCATGAATCGTGACCTACCGCGAAAATGTGAGCCAGTGGTATTGATAGGGTGATAAGGTTAATGGGTAATTGGCCTCGATAATAGGGGATAATGTTTGCTCCGTCAACACATCGGCGGGCGTGTGACCAACAAATTCAGGTAGGGGCATGGTTACGGTTTGGATCTGGTCTGACAAGTTGCCCACCATCAGCATCTGCGCCGCCTCCCTGCGATGGAGATAGGCCAAAACAGCTTGGTTGGTTAACGGTAAAAATTCGCAACGACCCCAACCCAACACCGGATGAGCTTTGCGGACAGCAATGAAATGCTTCATGGTGTGGAACAAGGAGGTTGGATCGGTCATTTGGGCGGCCACATTAATCTTTGGGTAGCCGTAGGTATCATCGTCAATTAATGGAACCCAATAGTCGGCCGGGTCAGTCTGCGAAAAACCGGCTCCAGGTTCGGCGGTCCACTGCATGGGCGTGCGGACGCCATTGCGATCAAACAGCCAGATGTTGTCGCCCATGCCAATCTCATCGCCATAGTAGATGATGGGCGCGCCGGGCAGGCTGAAAAGAATAGCGTTGGCCAGTTCAATTTTGCGGCGATCGTTGTCCAGCAGCGGCGCCAACCGACGGCGAATGCCCAGGTTGAGCCGCATTCGCGGCTCCGGCGCGTACAATTGCCACATCAGTTGGCGGTCGGCTTCGGTCACCATTTCCAGGGTCAGTTCATCGTGGTTGCGTAAAAAGACACACCATTGGCAATTGGTGGGGATAGCGGGGGTGTCGGCCATAATGTTGATAATGTCGGTGGTATTGCCCAATTTGAGGGCTTTGAAGATACGGGGCATTATGGGAAAGTGAAAGGCCATGTGAAATTCATCGCCGGGAACGGTGGGGTCGTTGGGGTCTCCACCAAAGTACGGCCGCAAGTCCCAGGGCCACTGATTGGCTTCGCCCAGGAGAATAGTGCCGGGATATTGGGCCTCCATCATCGCCCGGATGCGTTTGAGATAGGCGTGGGTTTCGGGCAGATTCTCGCAGTTGGTCCCCTCGCGTTCAAATAAATAGGGCACGGCGTCGGCTCGAAAGCCGTCGATGCCCATATCCAGCCAATAACGAATGATCTCGATCATTTTGTCGGCGACCGCCGGATTGTCGTAGTTCAAATCGGGCTGGCTGGCGTAAAAGCGATGCCAGTAATATTGGCCGGTGGCTTCGTCGTAGGTCCAGTTGGAAGGTTCGGTATCCACAAAGATAATCCGGGCGTCCTTATATTTCTGGTCGGTGTCGCTCCACACGTAGTAATCGCGGTAAGGGTTGTTTTTGGATTTTCGCGCTTCCACAAACCAGGGATGCTCGTCGGAGGTGTGATTGAGCACCAGGTCGGTGATGACGCGGATGCCCCGGCTGTGGGCGGCATCGAGCAAGGCTTTGAAGTCGTCCACCGTACCATAGTCGGGGTGGATGTTGAAATAATCGGCAACGTCGTACCCGTCATCTTTGAGGGGGGAAGGAAACATCGGCGACAGCCAGATACAATCAATTCCTAGCTCTTGCAGATAGTCCAGTTTGGGGATAATGCCGGCCAGGTCACCTTTGCCGTCGCCGTTGCTGTCGGCAAAGGAACGGATGTGTAGCTCGTAAAATATGGCGTTTTTGTACCAGAGTGGATCATTGGTTAAGGTCATTTTTTACCTCAGTACAGAATGGACGTCGGTGTTTGTTGGCAACATGCCTGTCAATACCGCTTATCAGCGCAGACGACGATGAGGAATCAGAAGGAGTTTTGGGGTCAAGGCGTCAGTCGGTTTTGGGTTGTAACCCTAACTGATGCTTTGACCCCATGACCATTTTCTTCAGCAGGCAGGGTGGCTGTGATTTCTCTGGGTTTGACTAAGTTTACCCCTTAATCGAGCCGGCCAGTAGACCACGTACAAAGTACCGCTGGAGTGAGAAGAACACCAGCAACGGCAAAATCATGGTCACAAAAGCGCCGGAGGTTAACAAGTGCCAATCCTGGCCGCGATCGCCAACCATATTGGCCAGGCGCATAGTCAGCACTTGATAATCCGGGTTGCTGCCCAGGAAAATCAGGGCTACCAGGTAATCGTTCCACACCCACAGGAACTGGAAGATGGCAAAAGAGGCCAGGGCCGGCACCGAGAGGGGCAGGATCATGCGGGTGAAGATGGTGTAATGCGACGCCCCGTCGATAAAGGCCGACTCCAACATTTCCCGGGGCAAGGTGCTGATATAGTTGAACAGCAGGTAGGTAGCCAGCGGCAGGCCAAAGCCGGCGTGGGCCAGCCAGATGGCCAGGAACGTGCCGTTTATATTAAGCGCCGCGTAGTCCCGCAGAATAGGCACCAGGGCAATTTGTAAGGGTATCACCAGCAAGGCGACCACCAGGATAAAGAGGACGCGCCGTCCCGGAAAATTCATCCAGGCAAAGCCGTAAGCGGCAAACGCGGCGATGAGGATGGGAATGACTGTGGAGGGAACGGCCACCGCGATACTATTAAAGATGGCGCCCCAAAAATTGTCGCCGGGAATAATTTCAACCGTGCCATC
>JAFGNV010000207.1 GCA_016926805.1 Anaerolineae bacterium | reverse complement strand
CCTAAAACGTGGACTTGCCAATAGAATTTTTGGGGATTCTTCACTCCGCTTTGCTTCGTTCAGAATGACATGCGTAAGTCCTGATAAAGTGACTTTAAGGTTTCATCAATCTAGCTTGTAACAATCAACAATCTCGCCAAAATACAGAGTATGATAATCCTTAAGCGGATACACTCTGGCTTCGTACCCGGTATCAAGAAAGGCCGGATCCATTGCGTTCTTGTAGACAATTTTGCACTCATAATGCAGGCCGGGTATCTTAATGATAGGCGAGGCCACTTTCTGACCGGCGGCAAGCTCAAGATGGCACGCCTCGAATTTATTATACTCGCGCCCAGACTTGGTGCCGCAAAACGTCAATTCATCGCTCATATCCACCGAGGGAATCGACACCGTAAAATCGCTGGCCTTTTCGATGATGGTGAATGTGTGCCGCGATAACCGCACGGCCACCATCATGATCGGTTGGCGCCACACAAAGCCGATGGTAGCCCAACCAATGGTCATGGTGTTGAGAGATTCACCCGCCTTGACGGTGAGAAATGCGCCGACAATGATTTGGGCCATCGCTTCTTTTGCCACGGCCATGTAATCAACCCGTTTCATCAGATAATTTCCTTCCCAATAGAATGTGTACCAAGCCCATCACTCTTGATGGGCCGTTATGGTTTGCCATTTCCGCTCAACCACCGCTTTCGGCAACCAATTTGTTGGTGAGTTTGCCCAGTTTTTCAACCTCCATCGTCATTTCATCGCCGGGTTTGAGCCACACTGGCGGCTGCATGCCCATCGCCACGCCCTCCGGTGTGCCCGTAAAAATCAGATCGCCCGGTTCCAGGGCAAAGTATTGGCTGATATAGCTGATTAACTGCGCCACCCCAAAAACCATATCGGCTGTATTAGAGTTCTGCCGCAATTCACCGTTAATCCAGGAACGCAGCCACAGCTTTTGGGGATCGGGCACCTCATCCGCCGTGACCAGGTAGGGACCAATGGGCGCAAATTTGTCGAGCGTTTTTCCCAGCAACCATTGGGAAGTGCGCTGCTGCAGGTCGCGGACGCTCACATCGTTGGCGGCAAAATAGCCAAACACATAATCCAACGCCTCGGCCTCGCTAACATACCTGGCCCGCCGCCCCATAACAACGCCCAACTCCACCTCGTAATCGTACTTCTTGGCGGTTGCAGGCAGAGGAATCGATTCGCCGGGCGCGGCGATAGTATTGCTGAATTTGGAAAAGAGCACTGGCGTTTCCGGGACAGGCATGCCCGACTCGGCGGCATGGCGGCGATAATTCAACCCAATGCAAATAATTTTGCCGGGATCAGGCACGCAAGGACCAAACTGGAGCGAATTCTCAGCCAGCAACCAGGCCGCTGTCTCCCCAGATGAAACAACCTGCGCCACAAAATCGGCCAAACCTTGCCGGGCAGCCTGGCCACCACGCAGGACGGCGGCAATACTGTCCGGGATGGGGTTATCGGTTACTACCGGACTCAGAGCAGCCAGCGCCGTTTTAACATCTACCACCCCCGCCTTTGTTTTGACTCCCAACCGGAGCCCATCTTCGGCTTTAAAAGTTAATAGAAACATAAAGGATTAGCACCTCACCTATAAATTTTAATCACGGAACAAACTATAACATTATTTGGTTAATTTGTCAGAAGTGCAGCTATAAACCTGCTACGAAGTTATTAACTTCATTGCGGTATGAAACCCGACATCCTGGCTTCATTAGCCGGTTATCAAATCACCTCCAAGTCATTCAGCCCCGGCAGTTGGGGAAACGGGGTGTGAGGTTCGGTTTGATACCAAAAGGCGGTGGAGGCGATGTCGTCTTGGAGGGGCAGGTAGCATGGTTGACCTGCCAACTTTGACTGCCAACCGAGGGCTTGAATCGTCACCCGTAACTCCTGCCGGAAGCGAATGGGGTCCAGCACGTGCCAGCGATACATCCCAAATCGCTGCTGGCTTTGATACAGCCCATCGGGGTTGATGACCTGCGGCAGACCGGAGAAAGGGGCCGAGAAGATACCGTACTCGCCCCGAGGATGTTCAAAACCCCAGGCTCCACCAAAATAATCCTCGGTGCCGGTGCCACAGATGGGGGGCCAGTCGGCGTCACCGTCGAGATAGAATTTGATTTCACCCTCACCCCACCAGCCGTTGTTGTTGACCCCCCAGGCCAGATATGTGCCCACGTAGTGCCCCTGGCCTTGCACGCCATCCAGCAGCATGTGGACTTCCATGTACGGCAGCGGATTATGGCCGCCACCCCCTCGTTAGTGCCTTTTTTGAGGGTTGAAGCTCTCACTACCAAAATATTCGGCCAGGATTTACAGAACTTGTAACGGTTCACCTACGTGATAGTTCGCCTGGGCCAACACATCATCCACCCCGGGGAAGGTCATCTGCAATAATTGTTCGGCTTTGCTAACCAACAGCCGCAAATCTAGGGAAATGGTATGCGAAATGTCCGCGGCCCGGCCCGATTGCAGCAGGCCCAACGGGTCAACCCGCCACCAAGCCAGCATGCGGTGGGCAAATTCCTCGCGGGTCAGCGCCTGCCGCCCCCCCACATTCAAGATACCGCCAAATTCGACGCCGGTCAATTTCAAGAGAGCTTCGGATAAAGTTTCCACCCACACCGGCTGGCGAATTACGTCGTTGAACAAAACCAGCGGTTGGCCGTTTTTTAAACGCTCGACAAAACCGGCCGTGCCCCGATCCATTTCTTCAAGGCCGTAAATCAGCGAAGTACGCACCATCGCCGCCTGGGGGTTAACCCGGGCTACGGCGGCTTCGGCGGCGGCCTTGGAGCGGCCATAAGTGTTCAACGGCGAAGGCGGCGCGTCGTCGCGGTAGGGAGCGTGGCGACCATTGTGCACCACATCGGTGGATACGTGCACCAGTCGCGCCCCGACAGCTAACGCGGCCTCGGCCACGTAACAACTCCCATCCGCATTGACCTGCATCATCAACGCCTCATCACTGCCGGGGTTGATGGCGGCGGTGTGGATAATTGTGTCAGGAGCCAGGTCGGTAATGAGGCGCAACACCCTCTCCCGGTCGAGCAGGCGGAGCGGCAACGGTTCTCCGGCCTGGACCTGACCGGGATGGGTGCTATACGTGGTGTAAACATCAAAGGTTTCGATGGCCCGGGCACACAGGCGCCGCCCCAGGTAGCCACTGCCGCCGCTGATGAGTAAGGTTTTGGCCTTCACAAGGCCGCCTCGATCTCCGCCCGCAATCGGCCTTGCGTTTGTTGCGCTTCTTCCAACTCCGTCTTGGTTTCCTGCAACTTTTGTTGCTCGGCGCGGACAAAGCGGGTGTAGGGGGCGATGGCCTCGTGAATGCGCTGCAAACTGCGGTTCAATTCCTTCTCAAATTGGGTAGTCAGCGCGCCGGTGAGTTGAAGCCGCAGGGCGGCCACCCGCTCCGTCATCTCTTTTTTGGCAGCGCGTCGACGGGCGGGGATGACAAAAAAGCCCAACGCGGCCAGTACGCTGGCGGCCAAAATGCCGGTCACATCGGCGGCGGCGGTGGTAGCCAGAACGGTAATAAGCGCGCCCAGGCCAATTGCGCCCAATTCTGCAGCGGCGGTTCCGGCTACGGCTAACTGGGCGTTTTCGGCCAACTTTGCCGCCTCCGCCGATTTGTTGTAGGTTTCCACCACCCGTTGCGCAGCCTTGCCCACCGAGTCGATAAGATGCTCGCGGTCGTAGCGGAAGGCGCCGCCTACCTCGCCGATCATTTGCTCCTCATAGTCCTGTTTGCGCTGTTCCAGATAGTTCATCACCGCGTGCCATTGGTTCAGGTCGGCATTCACCAGCCAATCAATCAACTCGTTAACCCGCTGCTCGATGGCCTGGGGCACGTCAGCCACCACCTGCGCTTCAAAACCGTGCTGGATGCGGTTCTTGTTGAGCAGGTCAAAAATGTTGGCCAGGCGCATGGTTTGATCGAAATAGGTGTTGCCTCGCTTTTCCATGCCATACAGGATGTTTTCGATGTCGGCCAGGCGAAATTGGAAATCGCGGGTCATATCCTGGCGATAAACGTCAAGCTGCCTTTCCAGATTGGCCAGGGTGGTAAAATCGTCGGCCAGCAGGGTGAGGCGATTGGCCGTGATGTCGGCGTATTTTTTTACCAGGTGGTCGCCCACGCCCAGCGGATTGAGAAATTTCAGGCGCAGGCGATTGGTCTCGTCCAGGGTGTCGTGGATAAAGGCTTCCAGCGGCTCAAAACCGCTTTGGGGCCACTGCGCCGGGTCGCCCTGTTTGGCCTTTAGCGCCAGCCGGGCGCTGACCGAAAAAATGTCGGGGGCCGATCCCAGCAATTTGGTGGCATTCCGACGGACAAAGTCGACCACTTCGGCCAGTTCGGCTTCCGAGCCAAAAATATCAATCTTGTTGATGATAAACACAATCTTTTTGCCCCAAGACTCAATCTGGGCCAGAAAGGCGCGCTCGCTCTCGGTGAAAGGCCGGTCGGCAGAGGTGATGAACAGCACCAGGTCGGAACGGGGCACAAACTCCTCGGTAATGGCCTGGTGCTCTTTGATAATGGCGTTGGTGCCGGGCGTGTCGACAATGCTGATCTGGCGCAGCAGGTCAAGCGGCTCGGCCAGCACTTGCAAATGGGCGTCGTGCGCCTGGCGCTGGCTGACCTCACCAAATTTCAACAGGTTGATCTGCGACGTGGTGGGGGTGACGCCCTCCTTCAACAAGGGCCGTCCCAACAGGGCATTGATGAACGCGCTCTTGCCAGAGTTGAACTCACCCACCACCACCAGCAGAAATAACTCGTCCAATTGCTGAATGGAGCGGGACAGGGTCGTTTGGTCATCCGGCGACGCGCCCAGTTTGGACAGGATAACCTGTAATTCGGCCAGCCACTGGCGTTCTTGTTTGAGTAACTCTTCTTGTTTGTTAGATAAGATTGATTTTAGCATTTGATGAGATAACCCCTGGAGCCGGATGATGCGCAAGGGACACGTCCGGTTTTGTAACGGCAGCAGGGCGGGCGAACGTTCCACCAGCCGTAACCCGGGCCACCCTTACCTGGATGACCACACCTACTTGTTGGACGTAAATCCTTTGCCAAACCGCTCGATACGCTGTTCGATTTCAGCAACAATCTCTTGCACAGCAGCCAAGTCAGTATCGCTCAGATGATACGCCAATTCTTCAAACAAAGACGCAAGATCAGGCCGATAATTGTATATCAGGGTGGCTATGTCATTTTCGTAGACCCCAACGCGAGCAAAATTACCCTGGCGATAGAGCGAAGGCAGTGCATAGAGCTTCAACAGCAATAAACCTTCCACACTGGCGCAAGGAATATCTTGTTCAACAAAACGCTGCGTCGTGGCATAACGCCGTCGTACTCGCTCAAAAAGCCGGTTACGAGTTAACAAAATATCTATCTGTAATTCGCCAAACTTTCCCTGCACAAAATTGGTTTCCTGACTGATGACTTCAATCTCCGGCAACTTTTTCAACGAAGATAGAGCCATAATCAGGTCAATATCCTCGGTATTGCGTCCCTCAACGTACTGGAGCAAGGCTACTCCCCCGACCAGCAGATACTCAATGTGTTGCTTGCGCAGCAAAACGAATAGACTTGCAACGTTTTGAAGCAGAGTATCAGTATTCACTGTACCTTCACGCCAATTTCTGAAGTTGAATACGACCGCATTTCGAATGACCTTGCCAATATGAACTTTAGGTTGAACGTTTACGGCATTGACCATTGTCTCTATATTAACTCTAAAAGGGGAAAAAGACCAGAAATTTTACTGCATTACAAATCAAAATTCGCCTAATCCCGCCATACCGGACATAACCCCAACCTTAATCGGCTAATACGCCCGCCCAAAAACAGCCATACGTTCAGCCGGTTGGCCGGTGAAAAAACAGGTGCCGCTGCCGCCGGGTTGGTCCAGCGGAAAGCAGCGCAGGGTGGCTTTGGTTTCTTCCTGCACGCGCTGCTCATCGGCGTCGCTGCCGGCCCACCACACCCGGGCAAAACCGGTTTTGATGGCTTCTTTAAAATCAGCGTAGGTATCCACGTCGTGAGTGTGCTCGTTCCGGAATTGGCGGGCGCGTTCCAGCAGGGCGGCCTGCACCTCCGACAGCAAACTCTGGACGGTGTTGGCCAGTCCCTCCTGCGACACAAACTGTTTGCCCTCGCGGCCCGGCCGATCCCGGCGGGCCAGGGCCACCGAGTTCTGGGCCACGTCCTTCGGCCCAATCTCGATGCGAGTAGGCACGCCGCGCAACTCCCAATCGTTGAATTTAAAGCCGGGCGAGAGGGTGTCGCGGTTATCCACTTTGACCCGCACGCCCGCGCCAGTTAGTTCTTGCCGGACGCGCTCGGTTACGGCCATAACGGCACTCTGCTCTTCGTCGTTCTTAAAAATTGGCACGATGACCGTCTGGTAAGGAGCCACACGCGGCGGCAAAATCAGGCCCTGGTCGTCGCCGTGCACCATGATGATGGCCCCGATGAAGCGGGTGCTCAAGCCCCAGGAAGTGGTCCAAACGTACTGCAAGGTATTGTCCCTATCCAGGTATTGAATGTCAAACGCTTTGGCAAAATTCTGACCCAGCATGTGCGAGGTGGCGGATTGCAGGGCGCGGCCGTCGCCCATCATCGCCTCAATGGTCAAGGTCTGGTCGGCGCCGGCAAAGCGCTCCATAGCCGACTTTTCGCCGGGGATAACGGGCACGGCGGCCTCGTTGACGGCAAAGTCGGTATACACGTCCAGCATCTGCCGGGTTTCGAAGTCGGCTTCTTCACGGGTGGCGTGGGCGGTGTGACCCTCCTGCCAGTAGAACTCAGAAGTACGCAGGAAGAGTTTGGTGCGTAGCTCCCAGCGCACCACGCTGTTCCATAGATTCAGCAAAATGGGCAGGTCACGGTAGCTATTGACCCACTTGGCAAAGGCGTGGCCGATGAGCGTTTCGGAGGTGGGGCGGATCACCAGCGGCTCTTCCAGTTTTTCGCCGCCGCCGTGGGTGACCACGGCCAGTTGGGGCGAAAAGCCCTCCACGTGTTGGGCTTCGCGCTGCATAAAGTTGTAGGGGATGAACATCGGGAAGCCGGCGTTGAGGTGGCCGGTAGCCTTGAAGCGTTGGTCTAACGCCTGCTGAATATTTTCCCACAAGGCCCAGCCGTAAGGTTTGACAATCATCGTGCCCCGCGCCGGGCCGTAGTCGGCCAGGTCGGCCCGCAGCACCAGGGTGTTGTACCATTCGTTGAAATCCTCGTGGCGAGGGGTCAGTTTGTCTGCCATTAATTTACCTCTGTAAATGATTTCCTGGTTTGTTGTCTACTCAAAGAGAGGCAATTGTTTCAGATGATTACCGGACACCCCGGGTAAAATTGCCAAGATACTATCGGCCGGTGTATTCGCCAATTCATTCGGCTCGATTTTGTACAATCCTCCTCCATAAATCCGTCCTTCACCCATTAATGTATCTGGTGGAATTTCATTGAGCGCCTGCCACACCCTCTTCAGCAGTTGAGGTTTGTCTCTGAGTTCTTTCTCCAGAACAGGTTTTGGATACAACATTAAATATACATTGGGGGCTGTGGCCTGAGAATGATTCAGAATAAAACGAAAGGGTCTGCTGTTTTCAAAGGATCGACGTCCCATATACGTACAAAGAAAAGGCGAAGCAGGGCGACTCTCTTGAGCGTACCATGGAGAGCGATGTCTGCATAAATAACGCCTGTTAATACCTTTTTGAATACCTGACTGTAGGTATTTCCATAACGATGGATATTTTAATTCCACCTCATTTTCCGGCAGATTGCAAGACAACAGGAACAATTGTTGGTTCAGGATGGGATTTCCGGCATCATCAGCCTTGATCTCGTCTGTCAATAGGTAACGCGGGCCGGGTAGAATGGGTATAAAAAACTCTACCGGAAGTTCATACTGCGATATTTGTTTTGGGGTGAGGATAAAAAACTTGTTTGCGCCCGTTACCAGGCCGCGTTTGATTTTAAATAAGTCCCCTAACTTGAGCTGGAGATGCTTGTCTTTTACCTCAGAATCTAAATTGTTGTTGAGTATTTTTGGGAACCCCGTCCACTTATCAGTTCGGGATAACACATCTACTGGAATATGAGCGGATACTTCTGGTCTGGTCAATGCCCCACCATAACTAAATTCAACTTCATAGATGGCTGGTGGTTTCTCTTTTTTAAACCAAACTACGGTTGAAGATACCAGGGCGTCTCCAAACTGCACCTCATCCGGGTCAAAACGATGAAGACGCAATAAGGTTACCTGTTGGAGCAGGTATTGTTTGATTTGTTTCCCATAATTGACATCCATGAACTCACTTGGTATCAGCCAGCCAGCTAAACCGCCATCTGCCAACCAGGCGTGCGAAATCAAAAGAAAATAACAGTACAATCCGGCCAAGCCATTTAGCTTAATGCCGGTTACTTTTTGAACAACTACTCGTAACCGTGTTTTCTCATCAGCAGGCAAATGATGATGGCGAACATAAGGTGGATTACAGATAAGCAAGTTGACCTTATCATTGTCTGAGTCTGGTGGCACTGCCAGGGTAAAATCAGCAACGTTTAGTTTCAGAGGTGTATTACCCCAAAGTTTTATCGCCTCACGACCATAATGCGGGTCAATTTCGTAACCTCTTGCTTCCGCAATCCGTGAAAGTGGAAATGACCGCAACAGAGCGGCATAGAACGCGCCGGTTCCAAAAGCAGGATCAAGGAAACGAATCTGGGGGGATGTCGTTAGCGTTTTGGCATATTCCAAGATGTCCGTTGCCAATATAGCTGGTGTTGCAAACTGACCGAGCTTGTTCCGTTCAGTTTGCGTCTTTACAGCATCGAGTTGATGTTGAACCTCCAATCTTTGGGCCTCAATACCAATTGTAGTAATCCTATCTGTTACAGCCATAACTTACAATCCAAATTCTGCC
Organism: Anaerolineae bacterium; assembly: GCA_016926805.1. Lineage (GTDB taxonomy): Bacteria > Chloroflexota > Anaerolineae > 4572-78 > J111 > JAFGNV01. The sequence continues at coordinate 70,695 of JAFGNV010000207.1, read as the reverse complement.
AGGTCATCTATACGATGCTCCCACACCCAATCAATTCCCTCAGCAGCTTCATAGCCCAAATAGCCACTATCAAAATATCCACAGAGAAATAGAACAAAATGCACCTTATCACCATAGTTGCTTCGCAACTGAGCAACTTTAGTCGCTTCTTCCTTCCGCCGCTTGTTAGTATTGGTGAAATCGCCTGCGGATTTTGCCTCAAGCAATAGTGGAAAATCACCAGGGACAGATTGAAGCGGCATAACAACCGTATCAATCGGGATATTGAGTTGTTTTGTTCGACCCTCCTGATGTACTGGCACGTTGAGCCGGAACAAAAAGGTGCCAGATTTCATCTCGTTAAACCTCAACCCGCTACCAGACTTAAGAAAAGTATAGCCTCGTTGCTCTAGCCATTGTCTGATAGAGGCAAGCTGTCTTTGCTCTTGGGCATTACGAATAATTGGGTCAGTTATCGCACCACACAAGCGGTCGGCAACAATTGTGGCGGCACGATATACCTCCATCTCAGAGGGTGATTTGTCAGTTTCTAACCAAGGAAATATATCTGTGTCAGCCAACTTTGTAATTATCTGACCAATTTTGTGAAGTTCAGCATCAACCTTTTCTGCATCCAGCCGTGGGGGGATGCGGTGGTTAACCTCTATACTTTTAACCAAGTTTGGAGACACACCAGCTAAACCTATAAGACGGTCACGAGCTATTGGAGGAGCCGTTGCCATGCGGAGTATGGGTAACACTGTTGGATTTTGATGCAGTACAGCCGGTTGGATGTTAGTTAGGTTGGCCGTCCATTCTAGCGCAGACACGACTTGTTTGGTGGTTTCAACACGAGTGTCACGGTAGGCTTTCGGCGCAAAACGCATAAACCAGTCGTTGTAAAAATCTACTGACCGAGCAATATCCGATTTCCAACGCTCTGGTTTGTTCGCGTTTATCAGCATGCTTACCCCCAAATCTCCTCAAACACAAAATCCATAAAGTCATCCAATGGAATAATTTTCTTCTCCGGCTCGCAGCGACGTTTGACCTCCACCCCGCCCTGCTGCAAACTGCGGGCGCTGACCGTTGCCCGCCAGGGGACGCCGATGAGGTCGGCGTCGGCAAATTTGACGCCGGGGCTCTCGCGACGGTCGTCAAACAACACCTCCAGCCCGGCATCCTGCAACTTTTCATACAGCGCCTCGGCCTGCTGACTGGTCTCCTCCTCCAGCCCTTTGCCCAGCGAAATCAAATGCACATCAAATGGAGCCACCGTCTCCGGCCAGATGATACCGTACTCGTCGTGATGCTGCTCGACAATGGCGGCCATCAATCGCCCGACGCCAATGCCATAGCTGCCCATCACCGGCACCTGGGCTTTGCCATTTTCGTCGAGATAGGTCACGTTCATCGCTTCCGCGTACCGCCGGCCCAATTTGAAGCAATGGCCCACCTCAATGCCACGGTGGGCTTGCAGCACAGCCGCACGGTTCAGGCATTTGTCACCGTCACGGGCCAGGGCGATGTCGGCCACAATATCCGGCTGATAATCTCGACCGGCGTTGGTGTTTTTTAGGTGGTAGTCAGGCTTGTTGGCGCCGCCGACCAGGTTAGGAAAATTCAGCGCCGAATCGTCGGCTACAATGATGAGCTTGCGCCCCCGGCCCAAATCCTTGTTCAGGCCAAGGGGCGAGGCAAAACCGGGCACAGCACCCACGGCCTCAATTTCCTCATCCGTAGCATCTCGAAAATTTAATCCGCCCAACGCATTGAACAATTTGACCTCATTGACCGGCAGGTCGCCGCGAATGACCACAAAGATGAAATCCTGCGTTTCGTTCTCGGCAATGTAGAACACAGCTTTGACCGTGCGGGTTTGGGGTACATCCAAAAAGTCGGCCACCTCGGCGATGGTTTTGCAGTTGGGGGTATAAACTTCTTCCAGTGCGGCCAAATTCTCCTGCAACGGCGTGCCCTTGTCAAATTCGGCTCGTTCGGCGTTGGCGGCGTAAGCGCCATCGCTACTGATAAAAACGGTGTCCTCGCCACTATCGCTCAGCACCATAAACTCGTGCGAGCCGCTGCCGCCCATCATCCCGGAATCGGCCTCAACCTCAACCACTTCCAGGTCACAAGCGCCGTAGATATTACGATAGGCCTGAATCATCTCTGGATAAAAACGGTCAATATCGGCCTGGTCGGCGTGAACAGAGTAGGCGTCTTTCATCACAAATTCGCGCACCCGGATCAAGCCACCGCGCGGACGCGGCTCGTCACGCACTTTGGTTTGAATGTGGTACACCAAAAGAGGAAGTTGTTTGTAGGATTCCAGGTCGGTGGTCAGAATGTGGGTAAACGCTTCCTCGTGGGTCATCGCCAGCACAAAATCTCGCTGGCTGCGGTCTTTGAACCTGACCAGTTCGGGGCCAACCGCATCCCAACGGCCCGTCTTCTGCCATACTTCCGCCGGATTGAGCACGGGCATCAACATCTCCTGGCAGCCCAAAGCGTCCATCTCGTCCCGAAAAATATCCATAATTTTCTGGCACACGCGCCAGCCCAGCGGCATTTGGGTGTAAATCCCCGAGGCCAGCGGCTTGATGAAACCGGCCCGCTGCAACAAACGATGGCTGACAATTTCAGCTTCAGCGGGATTGTCCCGCAAGGTGCGGCCAAAGAGTTGGGTGAAGCGCATCAGTTATCTACTTTCTCCTTTTTGGTCGTGGTTATGTTGTAAGTGATAGGGGAATTTTGACATGTCATTCCGAGGAGCTTGGCAGCGAAGGAAGCGCAGCGGCTGAAGCGACTAATGCGACGAGGAATTCTTCAGGATTATCTTGGCAAGATCAGATTCGGGGGATTTCTCGCTCACTTCGTTCGCTCGAAATGACAAGATGATCGCTTACTTACTTTACCACTACCTCCTTTTTTGAAGAGCCAGTATAACATGGGCTGGCAACGGTGACAATTTTAACCCTACGTGACCTCTAACGGCTTCACTTTTCTCTAAAAATAGGCTATAATGGGGACATCATTTTAGCCCACCCAAAATTACCCAAATGGATTTCAGACAAGAAATCGTCAGACCGGGGTCAGGTTGTTTTGCCCGGGCGCTATATTTTACCTTCGTTGGCTGGTGGTTTTCCTTTATTTGGATTAACGCGGCCTGGGCGCTCAATGCCAGCATCATTGGTTTGCCGTTGGGGTTGTGGATGCTCAACCGGACGCCCCAGATCCTTACCCTAAAATCTACGCCGGTGTTGGTTGTCCACACCGAAGACGGGCAATTGGTGCAGGTATCCAACTTACCCCAAACCGGCTGCCTGGTACGGGCGGTTTATTTTGGGCTGATTGGCTGGTGGTTCAGCTTCATCTGGATCAACCTGGGTTGGTTCTTTATGGTTACCATCGTTGGCCTGCCGTTGGGACTGTGGATGCTCAACCGGCTCCCGGCAGTTACCACGTTATATCGACAATAATTTACATCATTAGTTTAGTTAAGAGGAGGCTCTTTTTATGGACTTAAGACAAACCATCTCCGACCACGAAAATTGGTTCGAATCAATTACGGGTAAAATTCCACTGTATAAGGGTTACAAAGAAAAAGAGCAGCGGCGTGAGGCCGATGCGCTGCTACGCCAGCACCTGGCCCAGCAATTCGGTGAGCAATTGGGCCGGGCCGAAGACGCGGCCAACCAGATGCTGACCGGGCCGGGGCTGATGCAACTCGACGAAATGGGCAAGGGTAACATCCGCCTGCAGACCCTGATTGACAAAATCAAAACCGCGGCCCAGGGCTATGCCGGCCTGTTTGATGCAATCAAAGTAAAAGAAGACGAACTGGACATTCTCTACCAGTTTGATTACAACATGCTGCTCAAAGTAGACGAGCTGGGTGAGGCCGTTGATAATTTACAGACCGCTTTAGATACCGGCGATGCCGACCAAATAGCGCCCGCCGTGCGGCGTTACGTCAAAACCGTCGGCGAAGCCTCGTCTACGTTTGACAAGCGGAAAGATTCAATTTTGGGGTTAGCCTAGACTCTGAACAACCCCGGAATTTGGCTAAACAGGCTGAGTAATTGTTGGTAGTAAATGCTTTAGTGCGTCAAAGATGAACTGAAGCACACACATACCCCCTTAAATGTATTGATTGAAGGAGAACATCATGGCAGTTTCCGAGCTTATTGAACTCACCTCTGAAATGAAGGATAGGATTGTCCAGCGCTGGCCCGAACACGGCGAGGGTCGGATTAAAATGGGCGCGCAACTGATTGTGAGCCAAGGCCAGGCGGCCGTATTCTACCGCGATGGCAAATCGCTGGATGTACTTGGGCCGGGCCGGCATACCTTGACCACGGCCAATATTCCCCTGGTGACCGGTTTGTTCAGCAAAATCCTCACCGGCAAAGAGAGCATTTTTTCGGCCAACGTATATTACGTGGCGGTGCGAGAATTTCCGCAGGAAGGCTGGGGCACACGCCAGCCGATTGCTATGCAGACCCCTGGCCAGGGGTTAGGCTGGCTGCTGTTGGGTGCGCACGGCACCTTTGGTTTTGAAGTGAGCGACCCGAAACGTGTTGTGGATACTTTTGTCGGCGGCGGACAATCTATACTGGATTTGAAAGAAGTAAAGATGCGGCTGGTCAACTCCATCACCCAGGCCGCGACCGATTGGTTTGCCGAGGTCAATCCCGGCAATCTGATGAAGGCCCAGTCGATGATGGACGAAATGGCCACTGCCATCAAAATCAAAGCCCAGGACCAGTTCGAGGCGATGGGCATGCTGCTGAAAAGCATTACCATTGGCGGTCTCAGTCCGTTGGAAACCTCGGCAGAAAAACTCAAACAAATGGGATTGCTGGACGCGCAGACATACATGCAGCTTCAGGCCCTGGAAACCATTCAGAAATCGTCGCAAGGTGGCGGCGGTGCGGGAATGGGCGTTGGTTTGGGAACCGGGATGGGCGCCGGAGTAGGCATGGGTCAGATGATGGCCGGAATGTTCAGCGGCATAGGGCAACAACCCCAACCGCAGCAAGCTCCCGCCGGAGGACCGCCGCCATTGCCGCAGGCTGGCGCCTTTTACGCCGCCATGGGTGGGCAGCAAGCCGGCCCGTTTGATCTAAACGCCCTGCGTCAACATATTCAGTCGGGCCAGATTACCAAGGAGACACTGGTGTGGAAAGAGGGCATGGCCAACTGGATCGCGGCGGGTCAGGTGCCGGAACTGGCCAGCCTGTTTGGTGGCAGCCCACCGCCTCTGCCTCCCACCGGCTGAAAAACATTTGCCGATAAAAAATGACACCGCACAGCCGCGACTCGGTTTAACCCTAGTCCCTAAAGCTTCCAGTTGGCCGTGGCCGGCGGTGTCATTTTTAGTTGAAACTCCGGTTCGGGTAACCTGTTTTATCAGATTACGCCAACCTCACAGAGAGATGTGTTCCGGTGTGCCCTTCCGGAAATATGAGCCAGGCCATGGCCGATTAACGGAAGTGCCAGGATAAATCTAAGCATCTTTGGTTCTCCCTTTCCTCAATCAAGTAGCTTCGTCAAGAAAATGGTTCCTCTTTTAGGTTTACTCAGTCTATAAAACGCCTGTTTCGACTAGGGGCGAGACTAACGCCGGAGCAGGCTGATGTAATTGAGGTTGGCGAGATGATTGCGCCCCCATCGCCTCGGCGACGCTGTCGGCCACGGCAAAAATGCGGTTGAACATGGTCAATTCCAGCAATAGTTTGGGTTGGTCTTGCAGCGCCACCAGTTGAAAATTCTGCTTGTGGTTGCGACCAAAAAGGCGGTATCCGGCCACCAAAGCGGCCAAACCTGAACAGTCAACAAACGATACATCGGCCAAATCAACAATCACGCGCCTGGCCCCTTGACTCTGGGCTTGCTGGAATTTCAATTCCAATTCTTTGGCCCCACGGCCGTTCAATGGCTGGTTTGGCTGTAACAGGTGAATATTTCGATCCAGAACTCGGTGAATGATACTCATTTTTTCCTCCGTTATCCTCAAGGTAACTCTACTGATCTTCGAAACTAAACTTCATCTTGTTTCGGGTCAATTCTACCAAACTATACGACTCACCTGGGCAAAAGTTTCAGTCAATAAATGCCGAATTCAGAAACTTCCTCCCGCCCGGTTACCAGCCAGTCCGTGCTCGAGCAGACGCAGTTCTGAACCGAATCTCCCGCAATAATTTGTAACCAGGCGGGCAGCCGTAGTAAACTGTAACCAAGATAATAGCCGGTACCGGAAAGTTTGTCGAGACGCAAGACGCTGTCAAAACTGAGTCGTTTGACCGCCAAACGCTCGCCATCAGATTACGAGGGGAAAAATATGACCGAATTGTGGGAAAAATATCTGGCCGAAGAGTTGATTCCCGCCGACCGACTGCAAACCCGCATCGAAGAACTGGGCCAGCAAATTTCGGTGGATTACAGAGACAAAGACCTGCTATTGCTGTGCATCTTAAAAGGGGGCGTGCTATTTCTCACCGACTTGATGCGCCAACTCAGTATCCCGCACGAAATTGATTTTATGGCCGTTTCCAGTTACGGCAAAGAAGTTAGAGAGTCAACCGGGGTGGTGCGGATTCTAAAGGACCTGGATCAGCCGATTGAAAATCGCCATGTCCTCATTGTGGAAGACATTATCGACTCCGGCCATACCCTAAATTACATCACACGCATTCTGCGCGCCCGTTTACCGGCCAGTTTGAAAATCTGTACTTTATTGGACAAAGCCGAACGCCGCGAAGTGGACATTCCCATTGACTACACCGGCTTTGTAATTCCCAATAAATTTGTGTTTGGTTATGGATTGGATTTGGACGAAAAGTTCAGGAATTTACCCTTTATTGGAGTGGTGAATACCGACTTGTTTGTTGGAGAGTAGGGGGAAAAGTCAGCGAGTCAGCGAATCAGCGATTGGGCGAGAAGTCTTGGCGGCCCCTCCTTCTCGCCAATTGGCTGGTCTGTTTCTTTGCGGTTGCCTCACTCTTCCGGCACACGACTCCGCCCCATTGACTCTTTGACCACTTCGGTCAGCCCAATCACTTCGCCCCTCTCGGCCAACTCCTGCCAACGCGGATTACGAATGGGCGGACACTCCCAGGCTGCGGGTGGGATGTTGGCCCGCAACCCCTTAAAAGCTGTTAAGATGCCGCAGTGGTAACAATGCTCGCGGCAATCAACTTTGGTTTCGCCTTTTTCGGCAGCGTACCAATCCATAAGTAGCCAGCGTTTCTCTACTCCGGCATGGATGTGGTCCCAGGGAAAAATTTCATCGGCCAGGCGGACGCGGTGAGCGTACCAGGCCGGGTCGAGATTGTGTTCGGCAAAGGCTTCGTGCCAGACAGCGGGGCGATACCATTCGTTCCAGGCATCAAATTTTGCCCCCTTCTCCCAGGCCGATCGGATCACTGCGCCCAGACGGCGGTCGCCCCGCGAGAGAAACGCTTCCATTAAACTCTCTTCCGGCTCGTTCCAGTCGAAGATGATGCCCCTGGCCCGGCCAGAACCTCTGGCCCCAAATTCCCGTCGCAGCAGCACCTGCCTGCGCCGAATTTCGTCCAACGGCGCCAGGCCGGCCCATTGGAATGGCGTGTGCGGCTTGGGGACAAACGTACTCACCCCCACCCGTACTTTGGCCCGGCCTCCGTGATATTTGCGGCCAATGGCCAGCACCTGCTTGGCCAGTTTGGTAATGGCCAGCACATCTTCATCGGTTTCGGTGGGCTGGCCAATCATAAAATAGAGTTTGATCAACCGCCACCCCCGGCTGTAGACTTCTTCGGCGGTTTGCAGCATGTCTTCGGTGCTTATGTATTTGTTGATAACCTGGCGCATGCGGTCGGTGGCCGCCTCTGGGGCAAAGGTAAAACTACTCTTGCGGCTCCCTTGCAGCATTTCCAACAACTCGGCGGAGAAGGACTCGATCCGCAGGCTGGGCAAGGAGATGTTCAAGGCCCTGTCGCTATATTTTTTGGAAATGGTCTGAACCAGCGGGCCAATCTTGCTGTAATCGCTGCTACTCAACGAGAGCAAACCAATTTCCTCGTGACCTGTATCGGTCATGATCCGGTCAACCGTTTCTAGCAACTCCGCCAGCGAGCGCTCGCGCACGGGCCGGAAGACCATCCCGGCCTGGCAAAAGCGGCAGCCCCGGGTGCAGCCCCGCTGGATTTCAATGGAAGCCCGGTTGAACACCACGTCCACAAAGGGCACCACAAACCGGGTGATCGGCGGAGGCATTAAGGGCGTAATCCGTTTGACAATATTCGCCTCAGCTTCTTCCACCAAAGGTTCAATATTGGAGATGGTACCGTCTGCTTCATAATAACTGACGGCATAGAATCGTGGCACGTAGACCCCCGGAATCCGGGCCAACCGCCGGAGTTGCGTTTCCCGGTCGGCGTGCACCACCTCATGCATGGCCAGGATAACTTCAATGATAACATCCTCACCCTCGCCCATCACAAAAAAGTCAATAAAATCGGCCATGGGTTCGGGGTTGAAAACAGCATTACCCCCGGCGCAAACCAGCGGATAAGATTCGTTACGGTCAACACTCAGCAGGGGCATCCCGGCCAAATCCAGCATGGTCAGCACATTGGTGTAAAGTTGCTCGTAGGGTAGGCTGACGCCGATGAGGTCAAAATCGCCGAGTTGTCGCCGACTTTCCAGGGCGTAAAGAGGCATCCTGGCTTCGCGCATCCTGGCTTCCATATCGGGCCAGGGAATGTAGACTCGCTCGGCCAGTACGTCGTTGCGTTTATTGAGCAGGTCGTACAAAATAGCCAGGCCCAGATTGCTCATCCCCAAATCGTACACATCGGGAAACACCAAGGCCACTTTGGCCAAAATCTTGGGATCAGCCCAATCTTTGACCACACTATTAAATTCCCCCCCCACGTATCGGGCCGGTTTTTGCACGGCAGCCAGAATACGGTCAAGCTGGCGATCATCGATACGCATAATGTGTCATTCCCCCGCAACTACTAACGGTTAGACGTAACATGATAGCATAAAAGCACAGAGGGCCAAAACAGCCCTTTCGAGGTTCGTCAAGACAATCGTATCCTCAGTTGTAAGGCGAAACCCAACCAAAGGAATTATCAGGCAGTATCTGAAGCAGGGTGTTAATTGGCTGTTCCGGCCCTGGCAGATAGCCCGCCTCAATCAAAGCCATCAGGCCAAGCAAGCTGTCCCAATGGTAAAAGGCGTTACTGTTGGGTCTCTGTCGTCCCCTTCGCTGGCATCGCTATTGTAATTTTCATGCACGTGGCCTTCGGCGCGCCATTCTTGGAGCAAGAGCGCGGTTGTTTTTTTGACCAAATCGGCGCGGGCTTGGGGCAAGTGATAGCGGCGCAAGGCCAGGTAAACCAAAAAATTCATGGGCGCCCAGATACGGCCCCGCCAATAGTCCTGATCGGGATAAGCCGGATCGTTGCGGGCGATGGAAGACATTATCCAGTCGCCCCAAAACTCGACGGGATTGTAGAAGTGTTCGGCCATCATCCGACGGCAGGCAAGCTCATCAAAAACGGCGGACGGTCTGAATTGTAGGCCGAGTCTCTTCTGTGTTATAATCATCTGCAACCAAGTTCGTGCAGCATAAAAATAGCCAGCCAAGAAAACAACTGAGGTGCCTCATGAAAACGTTTCAAAATCCAATTTTACCGGGGTTTTACCCCGACCCGTCCATTTGCCGGGTCGGTGAAGATTATTACCTGGTAACCTCCTCCTTTGAATATTTTCCCGGCCTGCCAATTTTTCACAGCCGAGACCTGGTACATTGGCAACAAATTGGTCACGTCATGGACCGCCCCTCGCAGTTAAACCTGGATGATGTTTGGTCGGTGTTGGGGACGGAGGGCGTGCGGCCTACCGGCGGGTTGTATGCACCGACCCTCCGTTATCATCAAGGCACATTTTATGTGATTAATACTCTGGTAGGCGGGCCGGGTATTCACAAAAATTTTATTGTCACCGCTGCCAATCCGGCCGGGCCGTGGTCAGACCCCTTCTGGCTGGCCGATGCGCCCGGCATTGACCCCTCGCTCCTTTTTAACGAAGATGGGCGGGTGTGGTACACCGGCAACCGTGTGCCTCCGGCGGGGGAGCAATTTACCGGCCATCGTGAAATCTGGCTGCAAGAACTCAATTTGGAGACAATGCAGTTGACCGGCCCCACATACTCGTTGTGGGATGGCGCGCTTAAAGGCGGCGTGCATGCCGAAGCGCCGCATCTTTACAAAATCAACGGGATGTATTATCTGTTAATTGCCGAGGGCGGCACCCATCATGGACATGCCGTAACCATCGCTCGCAGCCAAAATATCACCGGGCCGTATGAGGCCAATCCGCGCAACCCCATTCTCACCCACCGCCACCTGGGATTGGATTACCCGATTGTTGGTACCGGTCATGCCGATTTGGTGGAGACGCAAAACGGCGAGTGGTGGCTGGTAGCTCTGGCCATGCGGCCTTACGACGGCTATTTTTACAACCTGGGGCGTGAAACTTTTTTGGCGCCGGTGCGTTGGGAAGAGGGCTGGCCCATCGTCAGTCCCGGTACGGGCCGGATTGAATCTGAGTATCCCGTGCCCAATTTGCCCGAACACCGTTGGCCCACCCAGCCTATCTGCGATAATTTTGAAACCCCTACCCTGAATATGTGCTGGAATTTTATGCGCACGCCCCACGACGATTTTTACAGCCTGACCGAGCGTCCCGGCTATCTACGGCTGCGCCTGCGTCCCCAGAAACTTGCTGAACAAACCAATCCCAGCTTTGTCGGGCGGCGGCAACAGCATATCAATTTTGCCGCACGAGTGGCGATGGACTTTTCGCCGCAAAGTGTGGATGAGTGCGCGGGTCTCGTTTTGTTGCAAAACAGCGATTTTCACTTTCGCTTTGTGGTTACGCAGGCGAAGGGCCAGGGTGCCATCGTCCGGCTCATCAAACGCGATAACGGCACGGAGTCTATTTTGGCCGAGCAGCCCATTACAGCCGGACGGGTCTACTTTAAGGTTGAGGCCGTGGGACAAGCTTATAACTTTTACATTGCTGCCGTCTCTGAAGCGTGGCAAACGGTAGCCCAGGCGGTCGATGGGCGTATCCTCAGCACGCCGGTGGCCGGCGGTTTTGTCGGCGCGTACATTGGGATGTATGCCAGCAGCAATGGACACCCCAGCCAAAATGTCGCGGATTTCGATTGGTTTGAGTATGCGCCCTGTTTTGTCTGATCAGTGGCGCACTATTACGTTTTTGCATTAAATTTATCTTCCTGATTTTGATTCCGGCTTGTCCGGGTTAGGAAAAATTATTATGACCGAAATTGTTAACGAAACCACCCTGGACCCAGAACGCCAGCAAAAGGCCAAAGAGTATGCCCGCATTCGCCGCTGGTTGGTTGTGGTAGAGTTGGGGCTGGGCGCAGCCTATGTGATCTGCTGGATGGTCAGCGGTCTGTCGCCGTGGCTACGTAACCAGGTACACACTATCACACAGGCCACCTGGTTGGCCGTGCCCCTGTTTGCCCTGGGCTTTGGTCTACCTTACGCTATTCTGACCGCCCCGCTCGATTACTACAGCGGTTTTGTGCTGCCCCACAAATATGAGCAGTCTACCCAGAGCTTAAAAGCCTGGCTGATGGATCAGGCCAAAGGATTACTGCTTAGCGGCTGCCTGGGTTTGATTATTTTGGAAATTATCTATTGGCTGCTGGGCGTCGCGCCGCAAATGTGGTGGTTGTGGGCAGCGCTGGTGATGCTGGTGTTTACCGTTTTACTCAGCAATCTGGCCCCCATCCTCATCTTCCCGCTCTTTTACAAATATGAACCATTAGAGGATGAAGTTTTGGTAACGCGCCTCACCCGGCTGGCCGAAGCGGCCGGGGCACGGGTGAAGGGGGTTTACGTGTTTGATATGAGTAGTAAAACCGTGGCGGCCAACGCCGCCCTCATGGGACTGGGCAATACCCGCCGCATCGTTCTGGGCGATACATTGACCGAGAATTTTACGGCTGACGAAATTGAAACTGTGCTGGCTCACGAGTTGGGACATCACGTCCATAAAGATGTAACCATCGGCATTATCGTGCAGTCAATCTTAACCTTAATTGGTTTTTGGCTGGCCAATTTGGTTATGCGCTGGGGCATCGCTGGCCTGGGCTATACCGGTCTGACCGATCCGGCCACGTTGCCCCTGTTTATCGTGGCCATGAGCGTGTTTGGCCTGGTGACGATGCCGCTGGGCAATGCCTGGTCTCGCTGGCGAGAGGTCAAAGCCGACAAATATGCGCTGGCAACAACCGGCAAGTCTCAGGCTTTCATCAGCGCCATGACTCGCCTGGCCAATCAAAATCTGACCGAAGCCGAGCCGCCCGCCTGGATAGAATTTTTACTGCATGGCCATCCCTCTATTCACAAGCGGGTGGCGATGGCCAAAAGTTTTGGCGATGACCAAAAGTTTTGGCGATGACCGAGAGTTTTAGCGAAGAAACTCAACTTTTGGGCCGTCCGTGACAATGTTTGAATTTTCGACCGCTGCCACACGGACAGGGGTCGTTGCGATTAGCCCGGGCAAAGGCTTCCTGGAGTTTTTTCTCTTCAAGTGCCAGGAACTGGACAATCTCTGCCGGAGGGCGATGATGCCGCAGCAGGTCGGCCATCATCCGCATGGGGCGGTCGATATGGTTGAAAAAGGCTTTGTAACCGGCGCACAGATAATTTAACCCCGGCTCGCCGTCCGGTGTGGCTATAAAACGATTCTTGGGACACCCCCCGTGGCAAACAAAACGAATTTCGCATTCCCGGCAGTAGCGGGGTAAGGTATCCAGCTTGTCCTGGCCAAACTGCCGCTGTTGGTCCGACGCAACCAGTTCAATCATGGGCGTATCTTTGATATTGCCCAAAAAATAATCTGGCTCGACAAAATGGTCACACGAATACAAGTCGCCGGTGTGTTCCAAGGCCAGGGCGTTGCCGCAGGTGGGAGCAAAGATACACAAGGATGGCGTCTCGCCTAGCCACGCCGCCAGAGCCACATCAAAAATCTGCACAAACACGCGCCCCACATCACGTTTAACCCATTCGTCAAAGATTTTAATCAGGAAGTTGCCATACTGCTCCGCCGTCACCGAGCGGGCGGTGACCGTGTTCCCTTCCTGAAAGCCGGTATCGTTATCTCGCTCGACAATGGCGATAAATTGAATGAACCGCGCCCCCAGGTCGTCACGGAAGAAGCGGTACACTTCTAAAGGATGGCCAGCATTGGCGGCGTGGACGGTGGCAAGAATGTTGAATTCAACCTTGTGCTTCTGCAAAAATTGCAAACCCCGCCTTACCTGGTCAAACGATCCCTGCCCTCCTTTGTTGACTCGATAGGTGTTGTGTAATTCACGGGGACCATCAATGCTGATACCCACCAAAAAATTGTGTTTTTTGAGAAACTCACCCCACTCGTCGTCCAGTTTGGTGCCGTTAGTCTGGATGGCATACTGGATGGTCTGGTACGGCTGTTTGTATTTTTCAGCCAGTTCCACCGAACGGCGAAAGAAATCTACCCCCATCAGGGTTGGTTCACCACCCTGCCAGGAAATATTGACTTCCGGCACTTGCTGGGCCTCGATGTACTGGCGAATGTATTCCTCTAACACATCGCCGGGCATACGGAAATGGCTGCCGGGATAGAGCTGCTCCTTGGATAAGAAAAAACAATATTTACAATTCAGATTACAGATGGCTCCCGTGGGTTTGGCCAAAATATGGAAAGTAGGCGGTAGGTTCATCGGCTGTAACCGGGCCAACTCCATATTAACTTTCCCTTTTCTCAGAAGAACCCGGGGGTAACACCTCCGGCTCTGTTGAGCTAACGGAACTGCCTGCGAGCCGTTGTCGTAATCTGGCCAGAAGTTGACGAGGGTCTGGCCACGAGGCTTTGGTCCCTTCAGAAGTTAGCTGGGGTGGAAAAGGGTCTTCACTCAGTATTTTACGATAAGCATAACTGATAATTTCTTTGACCGAGGCAATGACCGGCGCAGCCAACAAAGCACCCAAAATACCCCAGGTGGCTGCCCCCACGATCACCCCGGTAAATACAATCAGGGGATGTAAATCAACGGCCTCTCCCAACACCTTGGGAACAATGAAATTGTTTTCCAACGCATTGACAAGGATATACAAGGCCATAACAATTAAGGCAAAAATAAAGTTATTGACCGGCAAATAGGTTGAGCCTTGCAACAAGGCCACGATGACTGCCGGTATCGCGGCCAGAGTTGGTCCCAGATTGGGAATAATTTCCAGCAGCCCGGCGATAATGCCCAGGGCAAAAGCGCCCGGCAAACCGATCACTGTTCCGCCCAACCACACCAGGGAACCCACCATCACCATCAGCAACACCTGACCTTTGAAGAAATGTTCCCACACCAATCTGAGTCGACCGAGCAGGATAACCATTTCGGATCGGTACGCTTGCGGCACTGTATCCAAAAACCAGCCGTACAAGCGGTGAGCGTGCAAGTTGAAATAAACCGCCGATAAAATCATAAAAACAAACGACACCACGGCTGCAAAAACCGTACCCACCACATTAACCGCCACGCCGTAACTGGTGGCAAATATCGATCCCAGAGAATTAATGATAACCTGCAAGGAGGGCAACTTGGGGGTAAGGACCGGTCCGGTACTTTGAATCGCAGTTAACATCGGATCGACAATGCTGTCAAGCGCAATATCGAACCCCAATATCTGGAGTCCAAATGTTCTCAGGCTTAACAACGTATTTTCCAACCACCGTAAGGCGTTGTCGATTAATATCTGATAATCAAGACCTAACAAAAAGTTCACTGCATCCACGATGGGGGGAATAAAAATCAGGGGGGCCAGTAAGATGATGACGGTGGCCAGCAGGTAGGTTATTAATACGGATATGGGCCACGGCACTTTAAGCCGGACGTAGAGAAAACTGATAACCGGCCTCACCAAAAATGCTATCAAAGCGCCAATGATGAGGAGAGGGATAACAGGCCGAGCCAGGTATATGACATAAAACCCCAAAAGCGCCAGTCCCAGGCCAACAATATATTTGGTGGTTAACCGCCATTCCGTGCCCATTGCGCGCTCCTTTACCTGAATACACAAAAAGTAGTTGTCAAATCTGCGACATTACAGCATCACGCGATAGATTATGTTTGATACTTTTATGGGTTGTAATATTGGGCATAATCCCCAATCAACAAATGTAGAGGGGCTTCGTCCTCATCGATCTCAGGGAAACGACCAGCCGGTTTCAAAAAGCGGTTATCGTTGGCATCGTCATTCACTTTTGACACCTCGCCGACTAATACTTTGTCGTCAACCGCCCAGAATTCGTGGTATAGATAGGTGGGCAGGGTGATGCTCTCGCCGGGACTCAACAAGACGGTATGACCAGCTTCAAAAGTGTACTTCACGCCATCCATGCTAACCGTTACTGCCGTGTCGGCCAGTTTCTCATCCCTGGTGGAGTTGTACAGTTTGATGGCTAACCGTCCCCCACCCCGATTGATGATGTCCTCCACCTTGTGCCAATGAAAATGCATCGGCGTAATCTGGTTTACTTCAGAAATCAAAACTTTCTCGGCATAGGTTTTGCCTTTGCCTGTCTTCAAATTCTCCAAACTGCCGTTGCGGATGGTGAACAAAAACAGGCCAATTTCTTCATATCTGCCCTGGCCAAAATCAGTAATATCCCAGCCCATTTGGTTGTCTACAATCTCCCGCACCTCCAACCCTTTGCTCTGCCATTCCTCTGGTGTCCAATAGGCAAAGGGTGGTAGATGAAAACCGTGCAACTTCATAAATGCATCTGCCTCTTGCATAATAGCGTTGATTCTTGAGCGTTTCATCCTTGGTTCTCCTTGTTTTAATTGAGATCAATAGAGATTATTGGAAATAACTCAGAACCAGAATTTAGACGGGATTTACAGGATTAGCAAGATTATTCTTCTATGTTCATCCTGTAAATCTTGTTAATACTGTCCGTTTCTCTTTAATGGTTCATGATTCTATTTCCGATAAAGTTTAATTAAAATTCCTGAGCCAGCCGGGATAAAGCGTCACCGGAAACGCGATAGGTAGTCCATTCATCTTGTGGAACTGCCCCAACCTTTTTGTAAAAGTCAATGGCTGCCTCATTCCAATCCAGCACCCACCATTCTAGCCGACCACATTGACGTTCCTCAGCCAGCCTGGCCAGGTAGGCCAGCATCGTTCGACCAATGCCTTTGCCGCGCAGCTCAGGCTCAACATAGATATCCTCCACATAGATTCCTATCCGGCCCAGGAAGGTTGAAAAATTGTGGAAGAACAAAGCAAAGCCAACGGGTTCATGATTGTAATCGGCAAATATCACCTCGGCCACCTGGCGCCGACCAAAGAGCGACTCACGCAGAGTCGTTTCATCGGCCACCACCTCGGGGAGGCGCTTTTCGTACTCGGCCAGTTTTTTGACAAAGGCCAGGATCAATGGTACATCGGCTTCTTCGGCAAAGCGCAATGTCAATTTGGGAATTCTGGTTGAAATTCTCCGGCTCATCTTCCTTTCGCTCTACGGAATGGGATTTACGCTAAAATCCTATTTTATACAAAAACTCCCTTTCTGCCTAAAAACCACAGCCAAAACAAAAATCACTCACACCATGATTTGATGTGAGTGATTCTTTAGTGGAGATGGCGGGAGTCGAACCCGCGTCCAGAAAAGCTGGTTACAGACGTCTACGAGTGTAGGTGACACTCATTTTGTCGTTTGAGGTTCGTCGGTCACCGGAGTATCCTCAAACCAGCCGATGGGTCTTGGCTAATGCTTATCGGCGTCGCATTGGCGCACCCCGACTTATCTGTCGCCCGGCCCCCTCTCTCGGGGGAAGAAAGAACCGGGCGGGGCCCGAATTTATCGGGCCACAAGTTGCTCGCTAATCAACTATGCCGCGAGGGGCAGAGCGTTATAGGAGCGACCGTTGAAAGCTGGTACTTTCTCGGCACTTATCGTTTTGCCCAGTTTAACGAGTTAGCGCAGCTCGACTCGCAGTCTATACCCTTCCACTTCCCTGTCGAAGCCGTTTCATCCCCAAGCAGCAATATTATACCACGAAAATGTTAGAAGTCCAATAGAATATTTCGTATACACCTTGACATCCCCTACGAGAGGCGGTATAATATTTATGTCAATCGCACGGATGAGCGATTGGGAAGGAGTCAAGTTCATGGCTGACAGTCAAGTTCCCTTGTTCCCGCAAAGAGGCGCCAAAGGACAATTTGGACCGCCATTAGCCCAAATAAAGTCGGTTGATTCAAACTCATCCCTGGCTACCGCCGTCAGCGCCTATTACGACCACATGGTGCGGCAGGGATTCTCCGAGCACACTATCAAGGCCTTCTCCGGTGATTTGCGCTTACTGCAAAAGTATTTTGGCCCCAGTATGGTTATTAGTAAGTTGGGCAACAAAGATTTAAACGATTTTTTGACCTGGCTGCTACACTATCGAGGCGTCCCTTGCAGTCCAAAATCCTATGCTCGCCGGGTGACCACGCTAAAGAATTTCTTCGGTTGGTTGGCCAGTATTCAAGCCGTTCCTCATGATCCATCGGCGGCAATTGTCCACACCCGGGTAAAAACCCCTCTGCCCCAGTTTTTGACCGATGACCAGGTAGAAAAGCTATTGGATGCCGCCGAGCAGACTTTGGAGGGGCTTAAATTTGATCCGCGTCCCTATTTGTTGGTGCATCTGGTATTGCAAACCGGCATTAAAAAAGCGGAATGTGTTGGCATTGGTTTGCGCGATATTGACCGCTCCGGCAGCGAGCCAACCGTTCTTATCCGCTACAGCAATCCCCGGATGCAGCACAAAGAGCGTAAGTTGGCCTTCTCCGCCGATCTGTTGCCGGTGCTTGACCAATACCTGGAGAAGTACCGGCCCAAAGAAAACCTGTTTGAGTGTACGCCGCGCAATCTGGAATACGTGCTGGCCGATCTCTCG
This sequence comes from Anaerolineae bacterium, assembly GCA_016926805.1. GTDB lineage: Bacteria > Chloroflexota > Anaerolineae > 4572-78 > J111 > JAFGNV01. Next base: position 52,682 of record JAFGNV010000207.1, on the reverse strand, counting down.
GAAGTGGCCGGTTTATCCCATCAGGTTTCTTTTGAAATGCTCCGCTGGACGTCGGCCTTGCGGGATTACCGCGACGGCATGGATCACGACCACCTGCGAAAAAAGCTAGGGCTTTCTAAAATTACCTGGCGCGAAACCTCTGAAAAGTTGGCTAAACTGGCCGACCCTGGCTTGTAACATTGGCCAAAATCATTCAGCATAAACCAAAATACCCTGGTTTCAGCCGGGGTATTTTTCTTGACTCTTATTGCCGATTACAACTTGAATAATTCATCCGTTTCGTTTACTATTTTGTATATCAATTGCTCCGTTACAGGTGTTGTCAAATGACCACAATTATGGTTATTTTTATTACCGCCCTGTTTTTCGCCGGGGTGGGTACGCCCCTGGTAAAAAAAGTTGCCGTCGAGTCGGGGTTTATTGCCGCGCCCAAAACCGACCGCGCCCATACTGAACCCACCGCTTTAATGGGTGGACTGGCCATCTATGCGGCCGCAATTATTGCCTTACTGCTGATCATGCTTCTGGTTACCCAACTTGTCGGGAACCCCTTTCGACTACAGGAGTTTGCCAGTATCATTATGGGCGCCTCTCTGATGGCGGCCATTGGCTTGTGGGACGACCGGCAGGCCTTACCTCCCTGGATCAAACTTGGCCTGCAATTTCTCACCATCCCCCTGGTATTTTTAACCGGGGTCAAAGTTCAACTGCCTCTGATGGGCATACCGTTTGGGGCTGAGGTGACAAATTTCGCCGTGACCACGGTTTGGATTCTATTTATTACCAATGCCGTCAATTATCAGGACAATGCCGATGGGGTTGCCATTATGATCAGTGCGACCACCAGCGCTATCTTTATGCTGATTGCCATTCTCAACGGCCAATATCTGGTCTCCATTCTAGCGGCGGCGGTATTAGGCGCCAGCCTGGGATTTGCGCGTTACAGCCTCCCTTTACCCAAAACAACTATCTTTATGGGCGATGCCGGCTCGTTGTTTCTGGGGTATCTGCTGGCTATTTTGGGCATCAAAATCCGTATCCCAACCAACGATATCCAGATCACCTGGATGGTGCCCATAATAGTTTTGGGATTGCCCATCTTCGATACTGTTTTGGTATTTATTTCCCGCACCCGGCGAGGCATCTCGTTTTTTCGAGGGGGCGTGGATCATACAACCCATCGTCTGGCCCGGTTGGGGATGGATGCTCTGTCGGTGGCCTTTGCAATCAGTCTGATTTGCGGAGCCTTGGGCCTCATTGCGATTTTCATTACCCAGGCATCATTGATAGAGGCCTACGTGGTTTTTGGCGCGCTCATAGGAGTCGCTCTTTATGCCCTCTGGCAACTGGAACTTAAGGCTTCTTTTCATCTGAGAACAGGCTCCAACCCTTCTCCCCGGTCACCAGAAACAGCAGGGAAGGAAGAGGAATTTCCCCCAAGTCCCCTGAACTGAAATCATATTCTACCCAAGCGTCCTACCCTACAGAATCAACACGCCCGCCAAATCGTCCGGCGGGCGTTGTTGCTAAAAATCTTGGAGGCACTATCTTGCCGATTTAATCGGGGTTGGGGTTCTCGCCGTTTCTGACAAGAGGTAAAACCATGGTAAACACGCTGCCCATATCGGGTTCGCTCTCCACCCACACCTCCCCCCCGTGCTGTTCGGTGATTGTTTTGACAATGGCCAATCCCAAGCCCGTGCCGGGTACATCGTTATCTGCTTCCGGGCGCGCCCGGAAGAATTTTTCAAACACCCGGGGCAAATCCTTGGCGCTAATGCCCGGCCCATTGTCAATCACCGAAATCATGGCCTGATTATCTTTTCGGTCAAGCTTGACTTGAATGGTGCCTTTTGAGGGGGTGTACTTAATAGCATTATCCAACAGGTTACTAAACGCCCTGGTTAATAGCACCGAATTACCCTCAACCAGCAAATGACTCTGAGTTTCCACAATCAATTCCACTTGCTTTGATCTGGCCAATGGTTTGACGGCGTTGACACTTGTTTCAACGGCTTCTTCCAGATCAATCTCTTCGCGGGCCAATTCTTCCAGCCGTTCCAGACGACTCAACTCCAGCAGGTCCTCAATGAGGGCTTTCATTAAATTAGCCGCCCGGGTTACGCCCTGCAAATCTTCCTCTTGACGCTCGCTCACAACCCCATCCATCCGCACCAATTCAACATAACCTTTAACCGTGGCTAACGGGGTACGTAAATCGTGGGTAAACGCAGTCACAAAGTCTCGCTTCAATTGATCCAATTCTTTGAAGGCACTGATATCGCGTAAAACCGTCACCCGGCCCATCTCGGGAATTTCGGTCATACTGGCCCACATGGTTCGACCATCCGGCAGGGGTACTTCACCTGTCGAGGGCGAGTCGGGTGAGAAGAGCCGGAGCAAATCAGCGTTACTGGTTAGATTGGAAAGTTGCCGACCTTCCCAGGAGCGTTTGTTTAACCCCAACATTTCTCGGGCGGCAGGATTCAGGAGCAGGACCCCATTTTCCGGCGAAGTTACCAGGACGGCATCCTGCGTACTGTTGATAATTGCCGAAAGTTTACTCCGCTCCTGCTCGGTCTCCTTAAACAATTGCGCATTCTCCAGAGCAATCGCCGCCTGTCCGGCAATGGCATTGAGCAACGGCAACTCATCCTCTTTAAATTTGTTAGGCTCATCGTGAACCAGAGTGATAACCCCAATTACCCTCTGCCGCCGCCGGAGAGGGGTAGCAATCACCGAGCGCACGTCGTAGGGTTGGTTATCGTAAACCACCCAGCGACTGTCCCGATGAGTATCGTAGATGATACCCCCCTCACCATGTTTGAGCACCCAACCGGCAAAACCTTCGGTCAACACCTTGCCCACAATCCGATTAGCCCGATCATCGCTGACTTCTTGCTGCAAAATAAAGGCCGACACCCGATTTTGATGGTCAAACAGCATCACGCTACCGGTGCCGGCATTGAGGTAAGACACGGTCAATTCAAGCACCCGCCGCAACATCTTGTCCGGGTCCAGGTCTTTATTGAGTTCGTCACTGATTCGGTTGATTAATTTCAGCCGTTCCAGTTCTTGCATTGCCTTGCCCATGCTCCAGGACAATTCTCCTGACCCTAATTATAACATGATTTAGGGGAGTTACACAACGTTTAGTTAAAGGATTATGTTACCAAACTTTGGAGAAGGCCGGGCCGCTATGAGCTAATCAAGATAATTTCCCGGCAAGAGCTTGCGCTCGCTGCCAATCTGCCGGCGTGTTCAAATTGATAAAAGAGTAAAAATTGGGGTCGAATTTTGCAATCTCGTCTCGCTCAACGTAACGCACCGTGATCTCGGCAAACATGTCAATCACGCGCAATCGGTTGTTTTGCAAACAAACCCTGATAGCGGGCAAACAACGTTTACTATAAACGGCATGGAGAACTTCGGGGCGCGAAGCCTTAAGGAGAGGTACCACCGCATCGGCGGTTGGAGCCAGGTCAATTAGATGCTGCAACAAGTCGGCCTGCAAGAAAGGCATATCACAAGCCACAACCAAAAGGTGATGGTAACGAGCCGCTGCAAGAGCACTATAAATTCCGCCCAGAACAGCCTGGAGGGGACAAACATCGGCGACCAGCCGCAAACCAAATTGCGCGTATTTCTCCGGCGAGTTGGTGCTGATAAAAACATCGTTTGACAGCGGTTCAACTTGAGCCAATACCCGCGCCATAATCGGCAAACCACCCACTTCAAGAAATGCTTTATCCCGTCCCATCCGCCGACTTTGCCCACCGGCCAGGATTGCTATACTTACCACGGCGTTCCTGCCTACCTGCCAAACCTCAACCAAAAAGCTCCCAAAAAATAGAAAAAGCCCGTACCTGCGATAGGCTACACGGGCTTCCAAACAATATTTTCAGTTTGCTGGTCATAAATCTGCCAGCCCTGTTAAAACATACAACCAAACAATTCTTGGGAAACCGGGCCAGTTTACGAGACGCTGGCGGAAAGATAATTAACTGCTTCACCCACGGTTGTAATCTTCTGGGCCTCTTCGTCGGAAATTTCTCCGCCAAATTCCTCTTCAAAGGCCATGATGAGTTCAACCAGGTCAAGGGAGTCGGCTTCCAGGTCATCGCGAAAGCTGGCTTCCATGGTAATGTCGCCTTCGTCAGCGCCAAGTTGTTCAATAATAATGTCTTTTACTTTGTCAAAGATTTCATCCTTTGTCATTTGGACTTGTCTCCTTATTGGGTTTTTGTTAGGTTCTCACTGAATGTGATAAAAAGCTGGTGCATTTTACCAACGCCTGCCAAAACTGTCAATAGACTTCATAAATAATTTTGATGTGGTTGTGGCCCAACGGTTTGACTTGGCTTTGGGACGCTGGTAAACTGCCGGGGTGAATGTTCAACCTCATTTATAACCCGGATCAATGGGCAAAGTTACGGCCTAATTACAACCAAGATGCACGAACAGAGAAAATTAGACCACATTCGGATCAATTTGGAAGAAGATGTCAACTTCCGTCACTTAACCACGGGGCTGGAGAATTATCACTTTCTCCACCAGGCTTTGCCGGAGTTGGACTTAACCGAGGTTGACCTTTCTATCTCATTTTTAGGTAAAACCCTCAAGGCCCCACTCCTCATCTCCTCGATGACGGGCGGCACCGAACAGGCGCAATTGATAAACCGTACCCTGGCCGAAGCCGCTGAATTGACCGGTATTGCCATGGGCGTCGGTTCGCAGCGAGCGGCCCTTGAAGACCCTTTTTTGGCCGACACGTTTCAGGTGCGCCCCGTTGCCCCAACCGCGGTTCTGTTGGCCAACCTGGGCGCTGTCCAACTCAACTATGGCTACACCGCCGAGCACTGCCAGCGAGCTGTAGACATGATTGAGGCTGACGCCCTCATCCTCCATTTTAATGCCTTGCAGGAGGCCGTGCAACCCGAAGGCAACACCAACTTCAGCGCGTTGTTGGTCAAAATTGAACAGGTCTGCCAGGCTCTTCCCGTGCCGGTGATTGCCAAAGAGGTGGGTTGGGGTTTCTCCGAAGACGCGGTCCGTCGCCTGGTAGAGGCCGGTGTGGCCGCTATCGACGTGGCCGGCGCTGGCGGCACCAGTTGGACCCAGGTGGAAATGTACCGCGCCAATTCAGAAATCCGGCGGCGCGTGGCAGCAACGTTTGTGGATTGGGGCATCCCCACCTCAGAAGCAATTGTGGCCGCCCGCCGCGCCAACCCGAACCTGCCGATTATTGCCAGCGGGGGCTTGCGTAACGGCCTGGACATTGCCAAGTGTATTGCCCTGGGAGCTACCCTGGGGGGGATGGCCGGTCCGTTTCTCAAAGCCGCGGTCAAGTCGCTTCAGGCGGTTTTGGATGAAATTGAGATTGCCAAAACCGAGTTAGCGATAACGATGTTCGCCATCGGCGTCGATTCGGTTTTCGCCCTTCAACATACGGATCGGTTGATAAAGCGATCCGGCCTCTGAGTCCCTATTCTACTTCTACCGCAACACCGCCAGGGCATAGTTTGGCGACAGTTCAACCGTCTGCCCATCCAAGGTAACCACCGACGTCCCCACGTTGCCGACCTGGTCCAGCGAGCCGTAGGCCAGACGGTTTTCATCCAACCACTCCCATAACGAAACCACACTGTTATTGGTCAGCAAGATGCGGGCTTCGCCGGTGTAAGGCGCTTCGACAAAACTAATATAACCGGGATTGGGCAGCGGCGGCGTTTCATCGCTGGCCGGGGAGAAAACTGCCGAGATAAAGGCCAGGTTGCCGGTTGGGCTAAAAACAGCCGAACCGACGTAATCGGTAACGGGTGGCCTAAACGCGCCCAGCAAATTGCCATCGCGGCCAATTACTCTGACCTCACCGGCGTCACGTTGGGTATAAGCCAGGGCGCTTCCATCGGCGGTGATGTCGCCAATACAAATGGGATTTTCTCCGGTTGGGCAGGCAAAAACCAATTGCGGTTCACCGCCGGTCACCGGAACCCGGTAAATATTGTCGTAACGCCCGCTAAAATCAAACCCCAACTCGTCAGGCTGCGAGGCGTAAAAAAGCTCGCGGCTATCGGCTGAAAAACGAACCGGCTGCACAAACCGTTTCTGGGTGTTTTCGAGCTGTTCTTGCAGCGCCACCTGGTCGGAGCCGTCAATATTGGCCACCCACAGATCGTTGCGGTAAACGGGCGGATCCAAGTCGGGATTGATAGCCGTCCGCGCCCAGGCGATTTTGGAGCCATCACTGGCCACAACATAAGTGAAGGGACCAAACTGCTCCATTGTCACCGTGGTAAAGGCCAGAGGTGTTTGTTGGCCGCCGGGAGCCAGTTGCCAGATGGTCATTGTTTGCGTGTTGGGGTCAAAAACCGGGTAATAGATGTTGCCCGCCGCGGTCATAATTCGGCCAGAGGGCGATTGTTCGAGCGCGACATTACATTCGACCCGTTGGTCGGGGTCAACCATAATCAGGTTAGCGGGATTGTTGAAGTCGGCAATGACCATGGCCGGGCGGTTGATTTCGGGACATAGTCCAGCCGGGCCGATTTCGGCAGGGGTGGGGGTGGAGGGCGGTTCTACCGCCTGCGGCCACAAACGGATGAACAAGCCGTTAACCCAATCCAGCATCACTTTCTGTTGAGCTTCATCAATCGCGGTAGCTCCGACTCCGTTAAACATCAAATCGGTGGTCATACTGTCTGGCCCGCCGGGATTATGCTCAAACGTAAGTTGAAAGCCGGCCGTGCTGTTAATCCAGGCTTGCAGGGTCTCCAGGTCGGTCTGCTCCAGGCTGCCGGTTCTTTCCTCAGCCCGGCAAGATTGCAGGGCATACTCTCCATTCGCCTTTACGGCCAGGGTGTCACAAAAACCGGCGATACCGCCGGAAATATTTAAAACAACAACCGTCGCCGAAGGGTCGAGTTGAGGCTGAGGTTGGGGTTGAGGTTCGGTGGTCGGCGCCTCAGTTGGCAACGACTCACCTTGTGTTGGCGTTGGGGTTGGCGAGGGAACAATGGTAGCCAGGTCGACCGGCAATGATGCCCCCGAATCCGTGGAGTTGCTCACCGGGTCGATGTCGCCAGGGCGGTCCGAACCACAAGCCGCCAGCCCGGTCAGCAGCATAACAACTATTGAATAACCAATAAAATGTGTTCTGAGTGAATAGGTCACGGCAAATCTCCCACTGTTACTTCCAAGATTCAAAATTGGCTAATCTGATGGTTGCCACACCGTTCTGGCCCGGCAAAATTCCAGGTTATCTTCGTTGCGCTTCAGGCCATGCCGGAAGGTCCGGCTACCCGTGGTTTCTTGAATTACAAAAACCTCGTCCCCATAAGTGGCTTCGGCCAGATAGTTGATCTCGAGTTCCCGTAGATGGTGGGCTTGGTGAAACTCCAAATCAAAGGCATCCAAAATCCAATCGATGTAGCGCACATTGTTGACATGCTGGTTAACGTCCAAGTCTCGATAACCCACCAGGGTGGAATGGACGGGCGTACCGTGGTTCAAGCCGATGATTTTTTCGGGGCGGCGGGGAAACATCTGCTCCACGTCGGGGGGAATGTCGAGGCTGAGATGATAATCGGCCCGGTATGGCCGGCGTCTGGTTAAATCGAGGACAAGCCAGGCCGTGGTGGCGCGACCGATGAGCCGGTCCGCCGCATCCAGGATTTTAAAATCACGATACCAAAACAGGCGCTCCCGGCCAGTGGGCCAGGTTTGAATGCGGATGATGTCGCCCCAGCGGGGAAACGTATCCATAACCACCCATTGGCGGGTTAAAACCCAGGCCGAATTTTTAGCCAGGAGGGTCTCGTAGCCAACGCCCAGGTACTCGGCGTGATGCCAGGCCGATTCCTGCATAAATTGGCACAAAAAAGGTATGGTGGCCTCACCTCTCGGGTTGACCTCGTAAGAGTGAATCTGGTATTGGTCTTGCCAGACAAAAATGGGGGTCTGGGGTTCGTTTTCCAAGGTTTCTCCCCTGTTTACCTGATCATGGATTTTGTTGATGGTTTCCTGCGTAGCCCTGAGCTTATCAAGGAATCTGTCAAACCAGCAGCGGTAAAGCAAAAATCATTCGAATACTCTCCCCGCTCAGGATACTATTCCTCAACGCACCGGCCAATTATATCATTAGTCTAGCTTCCCGGCCAAGTACAGCCGCGTCATCTTCACCTCTTCACCCGACCCCTTGCCAAAAAGGGTAAACCCAAGTAGAATATTACTAGACATAAATAAAAGCAGGTATGGCGCAAGGCCAGGGAGGTCTCCATGCTTCGGCGAGACTGGTATTACATATTCTTGGTTATGAGTTTGGTTTGGTTACTTACCGGCTGCGAGGCATCGCGCGAGGAAGTGCCGGGGGACATTGACCAGGTGGTATCCCCGGCCCAGGCCTTTCAAACCCCAGATACCGTGGTGCGGGTGCAGCCCCTCACCCAGGGATTGAATGTGGGTGATTTTGGCAACGTTCAGATTGTGATTGACAACGTAACCAATCTGGCCGGGCTTGAGCTTGGCCTGCAATTTGACCCCAACATTATTCAGATCCAGGATACCGACCCCGCCAAAGAGGGCGCTCAGATTCAGCCGGGCGATTTTCTATCGCCGGATTTTGTGCAGACCAACCTGGCCGATAATACCACCGGCAACATTCTCTACATTGTCACCCAGGTTTCTCCTACCCCGCCCGCCAGCGGCAGCGGCGTTTTGGCCACGCTTACCTTTCAAGCGATGGTCCAAGGTACCAGCAACCTGACCCTGGCTACGGTCAAGCTGGCCGACGATAGCGCCCAGCCGATTTCGGCGACCCTTCAATCCGGCCAGGTTATCGTTGGCGATGGGACGGGCGAACCAACGCCGACATTCACGCCAACGTCCACTACCCCCACCTCCACCCCTATTCCTGGCACCGACACGCCAACACCCACGGCCACGCTTATTGTCGCCACGGTTACCCCCATACCAACACCAACCCCCATTCCACCGCTGCCTACGGCCACGTCGATTCCACCGGAAACCACTATTCCGCCGGGAGCCACGGTTGGCTTTTGTTACCGGGTGGAGCCGGGTGAAACCCTGGCCAGTATCAGTCACAAGTTTGGCGTTAACCCGCGCTATTTGAACCTGGTGAACGACCTGTATCCTCCCGGTTATGTGTATACGCACCAGGCGCTCTTTATCCCCCAGCAGGTTGGGCACGGCCCCAACGTTTATATTGTTGAGGAAGGGGATAACCTGATTCTCATTGCCGATCAATGCCACCTGCCGGTTTCTCACCTGGCCTTTGTGAACTGTTTACCGGAAGATGCCGTCCTGCAACCCGGCCATGTATTGCTGATACCTATTCCGCCATTTCCCCCACCCTCTCGCTATCCTTACAATCCCTATCCTCAGCCAGGCCCGCCGTCGGTTTCACCGCCCGTACTACCGCCGCCAGGTGGTTGCAATCCGTGCATCTCACCTTATTAAATTATAAATTGGCTGACGCGGCGTGAGTGAATATCATCACCCCTCCAACGACCATAACCGCCAGTCATCCTCGCCCCGGCGACTCAGCGCAGAACAGGTTCTGTTGTTTGCCGCTTTGTTCTGTGGTTTCATCTTCCTATGGCTGATAGGCTTCTTGCTTCTGGCCATTGCTTCGGGACGGTCCGCCCCAATGGCCTTACCCCCGCTTGTAGCCCAGATTGCCGCAACACAGGGCTTTGTTTTGCCCCCCACCTGGACTCCTACTCCTATCCAGACGGTGCTGCCCACACCCCTGCCCACCGAGGTGTGGGACGGCAGAATGCCCACACGCATCTACACCCCCCGGCCAACCTCGCTCCCCGGCCCCTTTTTCCCTGCGCTTACTTCACCCACGGCTGTGCTGGATCTGGCCCGGATCATGCAGGGCGAGTCGCCCGGCGATTTGCAGGCGGCTTATATGGTCGGCTGGGTGGCCAAGAACCGATTGACGCACACCAGTTATGGCGATACCTACGCCGTGGTATCGTATGGTTTTTTTGGCTATCGCGCCGACATTCAACCCAGGCGGGAGTTTTTGGAGCTGGCCCAACGAGTCATCCAGTCAAGAAACGACCCTACCGACGGCTGTCTCTATGCCCTCTCCCGCACCGATATCACCAAGCTGGGTATCCCCCCCAGCCGGGCCGATGTTGCTTACGGTGAATGGTTCTTCTTCAGAACCTGGCCGCTCAATCCGTGGTAAAAAACTTCCACCAAAATCAACTCCTCGATCCTGCTCAAAACTTCTCTTGCCCCTCGTTTGAGGTGGTGTTATAATTTCCGTGCTATTCCGGGCTATTCCGGCATAGGCAAAAGTGTCCTGTAGTACAAGTGTACGGTGTCATTTTTCCCTGGTTGCCCTTATAATGAAAGCGGAGGAACATTAATGGAAGATTTAACGGGTCAACACTTTGGCGGGTATGAGCTAAAGGAGCTGGTGGGTACGGGAGGAATGGCCAGCATCTACAAAGGGTTCGACGAAGCCTTATCGCGCTGGGTTGCAATCAAGGTGGTACCCATTCTGGCGACCGGGGCAGCCGAGGCAACCATGCTGGCCCGTTTTCGTTTGGAGGCGCAGGCAATTGCCGCACTTCGCCACCGTAACATTCTGACAATTTATGGCTACGGCGAAGAAAGAGGCTGGGCTTATATTGTTATGGAGTATGTACCCGGCGGCTCTTTGAAAGATCGAATCAAACCCAAAGAGCCGTTTACCTGGCAGCGCGCCCTGACCATTATCATTCCGGTTGCTGAGGCGCTGGCTTTTGCCCACAACCGGCATATTATCCATCGAGACATTAAACCGGCCAATATTCTGATGCCCGAAGAAGACTGGCCCTTGCTGGCCGATTTTGGTCTGGCCAAAATGGAACATTCAACCCGCCCCAACCTGACCATGCCCGGTCAGGTCTTGGGGACGATGGCCTACGCTGCACCGGAGCAAATTCAAGAAGGCGAAATCGATTCTCGGGTTGACATCTATTCGTTGGGCATTGTTCTATACGAATTGCTATCGGGCAAACTTCCCTTTGAAGGGGAAACCACCTTTGATTTTTTGATGGCCCGCCTCACCGACCCCCCGGCCCCCTTGCTGGAAGTGAACCCGGAGGCGCCCCCGGTTTTTGAACCGATTCTGGAGAAGGCTCTGGCGCAAGAACCAGACGATCGTTACCAGACCATGCACGAGTTCGCCTGCGACCTTAAGTTGGCTCAACAAGAACTAAGCCTGATGTCTACGTCCGGCAAGGTGGAGGCCGTCGAGGAACCGGAACCAAAAATCCGCCTGATCGTGAGTCCGGGCGGGCAAGAAATATTGGTGTCGGGGCAATCGGAGTTGGTCATTGGCCGGGCGTACAAGAGCAAAGTTCCTGATATTGATCTATCGCCCTTTGGCGGCAGCCAAGCTGGAGTTTCTCGCCAACACAGCCGTTTGGTGTACAAAAACAACGGTTGGTTTATTGAAGATTTAGGCAGCACTAACGGCACCTACGTTAATAGCGCCAAAATTGCCCCCAATCAGCCGGTCGCGCTCAAACACAACGACCTGATCCGGTGCGGCCAAATCGAATTGCATCTCAGCCTGGATTGACTAAAATATCTGTCGAGCACTATCAATGAGGAGTCTCCTCAAAGGGGTCTCCTCAATTTGTTTTATGGAGGTTTATTTTGAAACTTATGAACACAGCCCCCCTCCGCTTGAAACACGGCCTTGTTCTGGCCGGAATGCTGGTTGGATTGTTCCTGACCGGCTGTGCTGAAATAGATCGGCCCGGCACCCCGGCCTCTGAAGTTCCAATGGAGGCGACCGTATCATTGCCCCCTGCCCCCCCAACCATAACCCCCGCGCCATCCCAGATAACACCAGCGTCGCCTGCATCGGCCACCCCAACCCTCACGGCCTCGCCTACCTCAACGCCGTTCCCCACCCCAACGCAGACACCGGTGGCGGCTTCCTCGCCAACCACCACGCCGGTTCCCACCCTGGCTACTTCACCGACGCCTGAACCCGTAACCAAGCCTACTCCGAATATCCAACTCCAACAAAAGATTGAGACGCTGACGATTGGCGGCAGCAGCGATGATATTCAGCGCGTCGTCATCATCAGTATCGACGGTCTGCGACCCGATGCCTGGGAACAGGCCGACACGCCCATTCTCGATGCCTTGCGGCTGAAAGGGGCCTTCACCGATGTCGCCCAAACCGTAGTTCCGGCGACAACTCTCATTGCACACGCCTCGATGCTGGGCGGGATGACGCCGGAAAAACACGGCATCTATTGGAATGTCTACGATCCGTCGCTGGGGCTGATCAACGGCCCTACCCTGTTCAGCGAGGCTCACAACGCCGGTTTGCGTACGGCTATGGTGGCAGGAAAGCCCCGGCTGGCGCACATTGTCCTGCCGAATTCGGTGGACAATTATAATTACGCCGGGTACACCGACCAGCAAACTGTTGAAGCTGCCTTAGCGGTGATTCAAACCGGGCTGCCCGACGTTCTTTTTATCCACCTGCCCAACGTCGATTCTGTGGGCCATGCAGCGGGATGGATGTCGGCAGAACAACTAACCACGGTCAGCATTGCCGATGGTCTGGTTGGCGAGCTGGTAGCCGCCATTGACGCGGGCGGTTACCTGCCCGGTACTTTGCTCGTCATCACGGCCGACCACGGCGGTCATGGCTTCGAACACGGCGACGCGCCCGAGGACATCATTGTTCCCTGGCTGGCTGTGGGGCCGGGCGTACCGGCGGGCCTGACCCTGCAACCTGGGTTGATGATCTACGACACGGCCGCTACCGCTCTTTACGCCCTCAATCTGCCGATTCCGCCCACCTGGGACGGTCGGCCGGTGTTGGAAATTTTTACGGGAAAGTAAACGACCTTTACCGATATATTTCCGATTGCCAAACCCCGTGGTTTGTGATACATTTAACGCTGGTTCCTTAACCTTTTCTTCTGACCAAACCGCAACGAAGCGTCAATATTCACAATTCACAATTTTTAAGGGAGTCAAACCTCATGGCATCTGTATTTACCGAACATGAAGTGATACAACATTTGCATCAAGATGGCGGCAAAGTGGTGCTGCTGGTGATGGATGGGCTGGGCGGCCTGCCCCTGGAATTCAACGGCAAAACCGAACTGGAAACAGCTAAAACCCCCAATTTAGACAAACTGGCCGCCCAAGGCTCCACCGGCCTGCAAGTGCCCATTCGGCCCGGCGTGGAACCGGGCAGCGGCCCGGCCCATCTCAGCCTGTTCAGCTACGACCCGGTTAAGTACGAAATCGGTCGCGGCGTGCTGGAAGCGATGGGCATTGGTTTTGAGTTGAATCCCAACGATCTGGCCGCACGGGGTAACTTTGCCACTGCCAGTGCCGACGGGACCATCACCGATCGCCGCGCCGGGCGCATCAGCACCGACGAGTGCATTCGGCTGGCGGCAAAATTGCAGGAGGCCACCGGCAATGTTCTGCCCGGCTACGAGGTATTTGTCAAGCCAGTGAAGGAACATCGTTTTGTGCTGGTTATCCGTGGCAAAGGCTTGGGCGGCGTTCTGACCGAGACCGATCCGTTGGCAACCGGCAAAAAGCCTCTGCCCGTAACTGATGAGAGCGGCACCCCTGAGGGTCAGCACACGGCCAAGCTGGTCAACCAGTGGGTCGAAGCGGCCCGGTCTGCCCTGGCCGATGAACCTAAAGCCAACAGCCTGAACCTGCGCGGCCTGGCCAAAGACCCCGGCCTGCCTCGCTTTCCCGACATCTACGGCGTGCGGGCGGCGGCCATTGCCGTGTACCCGATGTATAAAGGGGTGGCTCGATTGGTTGGCATGGAAGTGGTAAACTTTGAAGGTGACCGGCCCAACCACGAGATTGACGCCCTGGAACGGGTGTGGAATGATTACGATTTCTTTTTCATCCACATCAAAAAAACCGACAGTTACGGTGAGGATGGCAACTTCGAGGCCAAAGTGAAGGAAATTGAGGCCGTTGACGCCGAAATTCCCCGTATTCTGGCGCTGCAACCCGGCGCATTGATTGTTACCGGCGATCACAGCACCCCGGCCAAATTACGCAGCCATAGCTGGCACCCGGTGCCTACCCTGCTGTGGAGTCCCAACGGCATGCCCGACCAGGTGCAGACCTTTGGCGAGCGCGCCTGCGCCAGCGGCCACCTGGGCGTTTGCCACGGTACCACTCTGATTCCTCAGGCGATGGGCCATGCCCGACGGCTCAAACGTTTTGGGGCGTAACTTAACTGGGTGCGTTTTCAGGAGATAAAGGCGAATTTTTCTCGCCGGGGGCACTACTTTTCGGTCAGGGCCTCGATGCCTTCCCAATCGGGGGGAACGCCATATTCCATCAGGTGCGCAGCCCGTTTCAGATAAAGCTGAGCCGCTTTATCAGCGGGATTCCTTTTTTTGACTCGTTCAAAGTGCGCTTTGGCCTCGGCAAATTCTTGATTATGATAGTGCAACAATCCTTTTTCAAAATCGGTCTGAGTTTCTAGTTTCAGGTCTATTGTCTCTGCCGGGTTGCCATCAAAAATCTCAAAAACTGAAACCGCTTCTATTTTGCCTTTGACCCGCACCCGGTCGAGAAAACGAAAACGGTACTGCGTTGGCTGTTCCAGATTAAACAGGACATGCTGGCTGATGACAATGGAAGCGCCATACATCTTGGTCAGCCCTTCCAACCGATAGGCCAGATTCACCGCATCGGAGATAACGGTACCCTCCAGGCGCTCTTCTTCACCAACGGTACCCAACATCAGCGTGCCGGTGTGAATCCCGGCGCCACTATCAATTTGCACCCGCCCCTTCGTTACCCGTTTGGTATTGTACCGCAATATTTCTCGGCGCATGGCAATGGCCGCTTGCAGGGCATGCTCGGCCTGCTCCGGAAAGAGAGCCATCACGGCGTCGCCAACATATTTGTCGATGAAGCCATGATATTCTCTGATAACCGGACTGACCCGGCTCAGATAACCGTTGAGAAAATTAAAATTATCCTGGGGACTCATCGTTTCGGACAGGCTGGTAAAGGAGCGCAGGTCAGAAAAGAGGATGGTCATATCTCGTTGCACCTGATCGCCCAAAGAAACATCAATAATGCTGGCTTTTCCCAAAATACGCAGAAATTCGTGGGGCACAAAGCGACGTAAAGCGGCGTTCGTTTCGGCCAGTTCGGCGGTGCGTTCTTGAACCCGCAACTCCAATTTGTCGTGGGCCTCTTGCAGAGCATCCTCGGCTTCTTTACGTTCGGTCACGTTACGCGCCACCGCAATGATTTCCACAATCATTTCTGTGCCAGGATCACGAATGATTTTGGTGGTTGTCTCCAGCCAGATATAGGCGCCATCCTTACAACAGGCCTGGCAGGTGATGGTAGAAACCGGCGGCCATTCTGCCATAGGTCGATTGAGGATAGGATTCTCCTTTTTGGCCTGGGGATGAAAAAATTCAAGGGCGGCATGTCCTACCATTTCTTCGATCTCATAGCCCAACACCGTCCGGCAGGCCGGCGACATGTAAAGGTAAACTCCTTCAGGGGACTGCCGAGAAATCATATCGGTGGAGTTTTCGGCTAGGAGCCGATACCGTTCTCGACTTTCGCGCAACGCATCCTGGACGCGCCGGCGTCTAAAATTTTCTTCCTTTAGTTGCCGGTTCTGGTTCTGAAGACTTTTTTGTAGCCGAAAAATGGTCAGGTGGGTGTTGACCCTTGCCAGGATCTCCTGGCAAGGCATGGGTTTGGTGATGTAATCAACTGCGCCTGCTTCAAAACCCTTAACCTTATCAATGCTGTCGTCCAGAGCCGTCATAAATATTACGGGGATGTCTTTGGTTTGTTGAGCTTCTTTCAAGCGATGGCAAACTTCAAAGCCATCAATCCCGAGCATCATCACGTCGAGCAGGATAAGATCGGGACCAGCCTCGTTTGCCCGCTTCAGGCCGCTCTGACCATCCTCGGCCACCAACACCCGATAATTAGCATCCTGCAAATAGTCCTCCAGCAAATCCAAGGTGGCGGGATCATCATCAATTATTAAGATGGTACCCTTCTTCTCGTTGGCCATCGTTCTTTGTAAGTTACTCATTCAAGAAAAGGCTATCTCTAATTATAAAATGCTTGGGGAGAAATATCAAAAGAGCCACGGTGATAACCGCGGCTCTTTTAGTTGACAAAGCCATTTGTCGATGTTATTCGTCTAAGGCAGCCGGTTGGGGCAGCGTTTCTTAAAACAAAAGCCGCCGCATATCAGCCAGAATTTTCCAAACACTTTGCTTGCGCCAAGCATCAACCGGAAATATCAAAGACAAGTCGCCTGGCAGGGGTTGAATCCTCTTGACCGTCACCTATCAACACGTGCCATCCCAAACATCTGGGACATTGCCACCAGATCGCCTGTCCCCCGGGGACCGGGATGAGCTTCCAACTGTGAATGATAACTTGTTGGCATGTGCTGGGACAATAAAGTGCCAAACTTTTTGTGATTGGAGATGTCGACCCGTTCGCCATTTTTGTAGTACCCTCAAACAAGATGAAGCCCTCCCTTGAGGTATTTATCAATATTCTAACATAGAAAGCTAAGGCCGGAACCAAACAGTTTGTTACAACTTGTTACGAATCATTAACGGGTTTCTTTTGATAACCGAAAGGCGACTCATCCCTTTCACCCATCACATTAAAGGCGGAATTTTGGCCAACGCATAACCACCCCCACGAACGGTGACAATGTACCTGGCGGCCAGTTTGCGCCGCAAACGGCTGATATGGACGCGCAATGTCTCCTGCGCCTGCGGGTCGTGAGCATCATAACCCAGCCCATCTTCGATGAGTTGCTTGAGCGAAATGGATTGCCCCGGGACCTCAGCCAAAATTTCCAAAAGGCCGTATTCGGTGGGGGTCAAAGAAATAGGTTGCCCGGCCAGAAAAACCGCATGCGATCCAAAATCGATTTCCAGCTCGCCGGAGCGAATCTTGTTTGCCGAATCAACCCCGGCATCGGCTATCGCCAGGTCTGGTTGGCCGGATTGGCCAGCCAATTTCCGATGACGTTCGTTGGCCTCTTTTCTGGTCAGGGCGCGGTTGGCGCAGGCTACAATGTCTTCGGTGGAGCACGGCTTCTGGAGGTAATCAAATGCCCCCTGGCGCACCGCTTCAATGGCCGAGTCAATTGAGGCGTAGGCCGTCATAATGATAATCATAACCTCGGGCCAGCGCTTGGTGGATTGGCGCATAACCGCCAGGCCATCCACGTCCGGCATTCGCAAATCCAGAAGCATCACATCCAGAGGGGTTTTTTCTAACATCGACAGGGCGGCTTCACCTGAATCGGCCTCGTAGGTTTGCCAGCCGGCCCGCCGCAACGCATCAGCCGTGAAAAAACGTACCGCTTCTTCATCGTCAACGATTAGAATCTTGCCACTCATCTGACTATGCCTTCCGTTGTTGAGGTAACGTAATGGTGAATTTAGTGCCAACCCCAACCTCACTCCACAAATCAATCCTACCTTGATGGTAGTCGACAATTTGTTTGACAATGGACAAACCCAGGCCGGTGCCTCGGGATTTGGTGGTAAAGAACGGCTCAAAGATTTTTGATTGATTTTCTGGCGATATGCCAGGACCGTTGTCTGAGAGGATAATCACCTGGCTGTCGGCTTCGGCGTGTAAGGTTAAATGTAATTCTCCCCCGGGTTCCAGCGCGTCAACGCTATTGCCGATAAGGTTGGAGAGCGCCCGCCCCATCTGGTCATAGTCAAGTAAAATGGGGGGTAAATCAGGGTCTAGCCGGGTATGGCAAACAATTTCCTTTTCAGACAATTTTAGCTCCCAACGAGCCAGTTCATCCTCAATCACCAATTGCAGCAGATCAGAAGTGAGGTTGGGCCGGGGGGCGCGTGAGATAAAGAGAATATCTTCAACAATACGATCAATTCGATCCATATTGGCCTGCATCAAGGCGGCCGCCTGCTGGCGTGGGTCTGTCTGGTCGACGTCGTGCAATAGATATTCAACCCCCATCCGAATGGACATGAGGGGATTGCGCAATTCGTGGGCAACGGTGGCGGCCATCTGGCCCAGGGCAGCCAACCGTTCCCGCTGAATCAGTTGCGCCTGCGTTTCTTTCAATTCGGCAACCAGATGCTGTTCGGCCTTAATCTTTTCAGCCAATTCGTCGGCATATTGCTGAACTTGCTGATAGGCTCTCCGCTTCTCCTCCTCAGTATGCTTCCGCTCGGTAATATCACGGATAATCCCCTGGGTGGCCAAACCACCCTGATAAGTGGGGTAGGAAACCGTCAGTTCCACTTCAATCTCGTTACCGTCCTTGTCCAGGGCCGTAAATTCATAAAGCGGCGACCCCATGTGTCCTTCGGCCTTCCGGCCGGCCAACTCCTTAATCATCCCCTGGCTTTTGGGGGCCACGATATTGGTGAACACAAAATCCGGTGCATTGGCGTCTTCCTGGGTTACCCCAAAAAGCTCCTCAAACTTGCGGTTGATTACTTCAAACCGCCCGCCGTGGATCAGATAGATGGCGTCACTGGATTGCTCAATTAAAACGCGATACTTTTCTTCGCTTTCGCGCAGGGTGTTCTCCGACCGCTTCCGCTCGATAAATACGCCAATCATCCCGGCAGCAGTTTGGAGCAATTTAATATCAGCCTGACCCCATTTACGGGGCCGATGAATGTCATCAAAGCCAATGAACCCATACCACCGGCCTTCTACCCAAATCGACAATACCAGGATAGAAAGAATACCCCGTTTTGCCAACACCTGGCGTTCACGCTGGGGAAAAGATTCTACCACTCCGGCGATGGGTTGGCCCCGCCTTAATATCGATTGCCATCGTTCGAAGTCCTGTTTGTAGGGCATGGGCGACAAGGGGGAGTCGTCCGTCTGTGCCGGCACGTCCAAGGCGCATACCTCGCGGGTTTGGTGCATCCATAAGTCGCCGTTGGCGTCTTCAAAATTCTCAAAAATATAAACTCGACTAGCATCGGTAGCAACCAACAATTCATATAGGGTTTCGGTTAGAGCTTCCTCCAAGTCAATATCTGCCATTAACACCTGCGAACAAGCCGAGAGGGCCTGCTCGTAGCGCAAGCGGGTGGCCAGAGCTTCTTCTGCCTGTTCACGCTCGGTAATATCACGAAGGATTCCCCGGCAAGCGACAAAACGCTCTTCTTCAAAATACGGGGTGAAATTCCCCTCCACCGCCAGCGGTTGGCCGGATTTGGTTATAAGGACCAAACGTTGATTAATAAAACGCTCACCAATCTGCAACTGTTGGAGCATTTCTTTACAATGGGCCAGTTGGTCCGGATGAATAACATCTTCCAGGCGTAAGCCGGATATTTCATCTTCCGTGTACTCCAGAGCCTCCAACCAACTACGATTGACGTACCCAAAATGACCCTGCGCATCAACGCTTTGAATCAAATCGTTGGCGTTATCAAACAGATTGCGGTAACGTTCTTCCGATCGGCGCAATTCGGTCGTCCGTTCTTCTACCCGCTGTTCAAGTTCGTCATGCGCCTGCTGCAGAGCTTGCTCGGCTCGTTTGCGTTCCGTCAACTCCCGTTGCACCGACTCGTGCAAACGGGCGGTTTCAAGGGCCACCGTAATCTGGTCGGTCAGCGTTTCCATGGCAATGATATCGTTGCCGTTGAATGCATTTAACCGCGGGCTTTGAATATCGAGCACGCCAATGGTCTGGCCGTCCAACTTAATGGGCAAGCACAACTCGGCTCGGGTAACCGTATACTCGGCGCTTGAAGAAACGTAACGCGGTTCAACGCCAACATCATTAGCCAGCACTCTTTGTCCGTGGGTAGCTACCCAGCCAATAATCCCTTTGTTCAACTTTTGGGTATGACCTACGGGAAAATGAGCTTCATCCGAACCGGCAACAGCCTCGAGTTTAAGCGTGTCGCCGTCTATCAAAAATAGAGCTACGTGGTGGTAATCAAACGTTTCCTGTACCAAACGGGCGGCAGTGGTCAGCACCGTGTTCAGGTTAAGCGCCGATGCAATTCTGCGTCCAATACCGTTGATGAGCGACAACTGGGCCACCCGCAATTCAAGTTCCGCCTCGGCCCGCCGACGCTCAAGTATCTCCTGTTTGAGTTCGCGGGCATAAACCGTTGCCTGATCATAGGCCATTTTTGTTTGTTGTTGGAGGTTGTCTTTGACTTTTTGCTTCAAACTTGTGACACCTCACTCTTGTTGATCTCAAAACACAAAGAGAATCTACCCAAACTGACAAACTGTACTCTATTATCACCATACCATTTTTCAAGATAGGCGTAAATAGGCCAGTAGTTTAGTGTTTCGCGGCGTAAATAAGCCTACAGTCAAGGATTGCCGACATCAACGCTAAACATTTTGGTAGTTGGGCGTTGAAACTTGGTATTATTATGGGAAATTTACGTCCAACTGCACCAGGCAAAAAACTATTTGGTCGACGCGTTTCAAGGGGGGACTCATCCTATTTTATTCAATCAAGGATGTAGATGGGAGAATTTTGACGCCGCAGACCAGGGAACAGAAATCAAGCGGGGATAGTAAACCAAAAATTGGCACCCAAACCTGGTTCAGAATCTACTCCAATGGTGCCGCCATGAGCTTCCACTACCCGCCGGGTGATAGCCAGACCCAGCCCGACGCTCTTTTCTCCGCCGGTAGGTCTGGCGGAGAGACGGGCAAAATTCTGAAATAAATGCCGCCGATCTTCATCGGTCAGGCCAGGTCCTTCATCCTTTACATTAACCCGCCAATCACCGTCAATTCTCTCCACACCCACGGTAACTCTGCTGCCCGGCGGTGAGTATTTTACGGCGTTGGAGATGAGGTTGTCTACTACCTGACGAAGACGGACCGGGTCGGCCATGGCGCTGCCCCGGGAAATCGTTTCCAACAAAACCTGAGTACCTTTGGGAGCAGCCATCTTGGCGTGACGGCTGACAGCCTCGCTCACCAGCTTATCTATCTCTACAGTAACCAGGTTGAGATTAAGCTCACCAGCTTCAATCTGACTCACATCGAGCAAATCATCAATTAGAGTCAACATATGATTGGTTTGCCTATAAATATCATCAAGAAAATCTTTAAGTTCGTTTTCTGATACCTCTTCCGAAGGCTCCAGCAAAAATTGGGAAATCATCTGAATGAAACCAATCGGTCCCCGTAAGTCGTGGGCCGCCATACCCAAAAACGCATTCTTCACTTCATTCAGACGCTGCAACTCTTGATTCTGCTTTTCTATCGCCGTTTTTTGACCCGCCAGTTCCGAAACCAGCCGCCCTTTCTCAACAATTACCGAAAGCTGTCCGGCAATTCGTTTAAAAATATCAACGTGCATCTCAGCATAGGTATTGGGTCTGATGCTGGAGAAAAAGATAAAACCTACCGGGATGCCGTTGGCAATCAGAGGACAGGTTAGCGAGGATTGCATTCCTTCTTCAACAATCAACCGGGTGGAGTCGGATTGGGGTTTGCACTCGAGATAGGCCACCAGATTGTTAAGGATACGAGGCTGGTCGTTAGCGATGATAGTCTCCAGGCTACTTCCGGCCAAGGGGGCCGTATAACCTTTGGTCAATTTTACAACCTTCTGATCGCTTTTGGCCCAACAAGCCCGCACCTGTGCGGTTGAGGACTCATTGTCAATCAAAGCAAAACCGATGCGATTATAAGGAATAAGCGACCGAAAATTATGATAGACATTCTCCAAGATGTCATCCAGGAGAAGACCGGCATTAATGTGCCAGGTGATCTCATCCAATTTTTGCAACTCATGATAGCGCTTTTCCAGGGTCTTAGCCAGGTCTCGCAAGGCTTGTCCCAATTTACCCACTTCATCCACAGGAGTCACCGCCAAATCAAGGTTGTAATCGCCCTGCTTCAGGCGTTCGGCTACTTCAATGTATTGTAAAATACGTGGATCAGAAACCTTTTGGTTATTCCGGGTCATTGACTCCCTCCAGGCCTTAGAGCCTGTTTGTATTTGAAACCATTTCATCCCAATTATACTGTCACCCCTCGTTTTTCACAAGGGATTTGCAGATGGGAAATAATGGCCATTGAAGGCAATTTTACCTTTTAGGTTTCACCCGGTATAATTTTTATAGTGATTTTTATAAAAAAGGAGATAAACATGCCCAACCGATTGGCTCAGGAAAGCAGCCCTTATCTTTTGCAACATGCCCATAACCCGGTTGACTGGTACCCCTGGGGAGAGGAGGCTCTGGGCAGAGCCAAAACCGAAGACAAGCCCATATTTTTGAGCATCGGCTATTCTGCCTGTCACTGGTGTCACGTGATGGCCTATGAGAGTTTTGAGAACGAGCAAATTGCCACAATTATGAACGAGTATTTTGTCAACATCAAAGTTGACCGGGAGGAACGCCCCGACCTGGATTCCATCTATATGGACGCCGTGGTAGCAATGACCGGTCAGGGTGGCTGGCCGATGAGTGTTTTTCTCACCCCCGACGGCAAACCCTTTTACGGCGGTACCTACTTTCCACCAACGCCTCACCACGGCATGCCGGGATTTGAACAGGTACTGCGCAGTATTGCTCGGGCCTACCACCAGCAAAAGGATGATGTTCTCGCCAATGCCGATACGCTGGTAAACCATATCAACGCCCTGATCCCGCTGCAAATCGGAACCTCTTTAGACCCGGCGGTGTCGGAACTGGCCGTTCAGACCTTGACCCGCAATTTTGACTGGACCAACGGTGGTTTTGGCGGCGCTCCCAAATTTCCCCAACCGATGACTTATGATTTTCTACTACGGGCCTACTATCGCAACCGCAAACCTGAAACATTAGAGATGGTCGAACTCACTCTTTATAAAATGGCTCATGGCGGAATGTACGATCAACTTGGCGGTGGATTCCATCGGTACGCGGTAGATAATCGTTGGCTGGTCCCTCACTTTGAAAAAATGCTGTACGACAACGCGCTGCTGGCCCGACTCTACCTGCACGCCTACCAGCTGACCGGCAAATCCCTCTATCGTCGGATTACGGAAGAGACCCTGGATTACGTTATTCGAGAGATGACTCACCCTGATGGCGGTTTTTACTCGACTCAGGATGCCGATAGTGAGGGTGAAGAGGGTAAGTTTTTTATCTGGACGCCCGAAGAGATCAGGGCCATCCTGGGCAATACAGAAGGGCAGATTTTCTGTCAAGTTTACGATGTCAAACCCGGCGGAAATTTTGAAGGGAAATCTATCCTCAATATTCCGGTTCCCTTGGATCAACTGGCCAAGGATTTGAAGATCAATCTGGCAGACTTAAACGACACCCTCCATCGAAGCCGGGTCAAATTATTTACCGAACGCGAAAAGCGAGCCAAACCGGGCCGCGATGAGAAAATCATTGCTGGCTGGAACGGGCTGATGTTGGCCGCTTTTGCTGAGGCGGGACGCGTATTCAACCGGTCAGATTATATCGATATGGCTATACGAAACGCCAAGTTCGTTTTATCTGTCATGACGAAAAATGGACGGTTATTCCGTACCTGGAAGGAAACGCCGGGAAAGGTCAAATTAAGGGGTTATCTTGAAGATTATGCCTTTTATGCCGACGGGCTATTGGCCCTGTATCAAACTACATTCGATCCCCATTGGTTTCAACAGGCTCGTCATCTTATGGAGGTGGTACTTGATCATTTTCGGGATGAGCAGGGCGGCTTCTTTGACACTGCCGATGACCACGAGCAACTCATTACCCGGCCCAAGAATCTGCAAGACAATACCATCCCCAGCGGTAACAGCATGGCCGTACGCGTCCTGTTGCAACTGGCCGCCTACACCGGACAAACCGAATATACCACCCCGGCCTTTGAGGCGCTGGCGGGGTTATCGGGGCCAATGAGTCAACATCCCGGCGCTTTTGCCCATTGGCTGGGAGCATTAGAGTTTGCCCTGGCCCCACCTAAAGAAATTGCCATTATCGGCCAATCAAACAGCGAGGAAGCCCCAAAAATGCTAAATCTATTGTTCGAATCATACCGCCCTGATCAGGTGGTAGCGATGACTAATGAAAACGAGACTGCCGGCCACCCCGAACTTGTACTCGAACGTCCGGCAATAAACGGCCAGACAACGGTCTACGTATGCCAGAACTTTACCTGCCGGCAGCCCGTTACCACGGTGGAGGAACTGGAGGCGCTAGTGCAGTTGGGCGTGAATACCTCCTAGTAATACCAAATTTCAACGCCTAACTGCCAAAGTGTTTCGCGGCAGATTAGCACTATAATAGGCGCTTAGCGTTGATAATCGGCAATCCTCAACTGTAGGCTTATTTACGCCGCGAAACACCAAGTGCCTTAAGGTGATTTTTTGGATAAACCGAATTCAGCGATACCAGACGCTGATACAATTAATGAATTAAAGAAAAGGCCACCGAAATTCGGTGGCCTTCTGATAAAAAGATGAAGTTCTAAGAATGAAACTAGAGGTTAACGACGATGTTGCTAAATACGTTACCAACAACCGGGCCGAGCAGAAGCAGAATAGCGATAACCACGATGGCTACCAGAACCAGAATCAATGCGTATTCTACCAAGCCCTGACCTTCTTCACGCGGAAGGAATAACATGATATTTATCTCCTTTCTTTAAAGATAATGCGGAATTTCAAATCCACGTTACACTATGCCATGATACACCAAAATTGTCAATTTATCCGTAAACTTTGCGTAAAGATTAGATTAAAGATCATTAATGTTGGGGCGGTTGTAATTTGGCAATCGCCTGCCTAACTCGTTTTAAGCAGGTCTCCCGATCCAGCACCTCTAGGGTTTCAAATAGGGGCGGGGCTGCTTTTTGACCACATACGGCCATACGAATCGGTTGAAACATCTGACCAGCCTTAATGCCCAGGGAATCTGCATCTGCTCTGAGGGCAATCTCCAACTTGGCCTGAGTAAATTCAACGACAGACAGAGTCTGCCCGGCACGCTGTAAAACAGCCAGTCCCATCGCCACATCTCCATTTTTGGGAATCAATTCCGAACTGTCGTAATCGGGCAATTCATCGACGAAGAAGAATTTGAATTTGGTCGCTGTGTCACCCAGTGTCTCGATACGCTCTTGAATGAGAGGAGTGATTCGCAGCATCTTGTCACGCTCAATTTTCACCCCGGCCGCAGCAAGATAGGGCAGGAGGCGATCGGTCAAATCTTCCGCCGAAAGTTGGCGAATGTACTGACCGTTAAGGTGATTTAACTTATCATAATTCCAATTAGCTGGCGCAGCGTTCACCCGTTCCAAACTGAAACGCTCAATCAATTCCGACCGGGTCATCATTTCGGTTTTGTCATCGTAACTCCAACCGAGTAAGGCCAGGTAATTGACCATTGCCTCCGGTAAATAACCCAACTCCTGGAAAGTACGGACAAACACCGGCAGTACCGTACCATCCGGCGCTCGCCCTTCACGTTTGCTCATTTTGCCTTTGCCAGTGGGGTTTAAAATGAGAGGTAAGTGGGCGATAACGGGCGGTTCCCAACCAAAGGCCTGATATAAATAGATATGCAACGGTAAACTATTAACCCACTCATCACCCCGGAAAACGTGGCTGATTTTCATCAAATAATCGTCAATAACAACGGCCAGGTGATAGGTAGGGATACCGTCAGATTTCATAAGAATTGCATCTTCTAGCTGAGTATTTTGAAACGTAATCTTGCCCCGGATGGCATCGTGGACTGTTATTTCCCCCTCAAGGGGCAGCTTTAGCCTGATAGTATGGGATTCGCCCTGGGCTACCCGTTCCGCCGCCTCGCCCGGGTTGATGTTACGGCAATAACGATCATAACCACCCGATAATTTCTTCTTCTGACGTTCCTGGCGGACTGCCGTTAATCGTTCTGGCGAGCAAAAGCAGCGGTAAGCATGACCGGTATCGATGAGTTGCTGGCAATATTTCTGGTAGATGTCAAGACGCTCAGTTTGGACGTAGGGGCCATAGTCTCCCCCTACTTCCGGACCTTCGTCCCAATCAAGCTCCAAATAGCGTAACCCCTCCAAAAGCTGCTTCAGGGCTTCGGGGTTGTAGCGTTTCTGATCGGTATCCTCGACCCGTAGAATAAACTTTCCCCCATGATGCCGGGCAAAGAGATAATCAAACAGGGCAGTTCGCGCTCCCCCCACGTGAAAATCACCGGTCGGGCTGGGGGCATAACGTACCCGCACCGGTTTGGTTGCTGTGGTCATTATCTACATTTCCTCGCTTGTCTCATTCTCTGCCGGCTGGCGATAGAAAATTGCTTTCACGTGAGGTACATTCAGATACCACCAGGGTAAAAACAAACCTACTCCGTACCGCAGACCATTTAAGGTCAATTCTCCAATGGAATAATCTTGCTCTGGAGAGACTGAGGGGATGAAAAGCGCAATCAGGTTAAAAACCGACCAAACGGTAATACAACCTAAAAAAAGAATTCGCGCCCAATTATATAACCTGAACAGGCCATAAGCACTGACCATAAACCCGATAAGAAAAATAATATTCAAGAAGAAAACCACCCAGACCTGACCCGAACTTGGCGCATCATTGCTGCCGGTTACCTGAACAACTGCCGACAACAACAACAGGTTTGCCACGGAAAGGAAAGCCAGGGCCAGCGCCCATAGTACCAAAAGAAGAATGCCCCACGTTCTTGTCTTAATCAGTTCACCTCGTTTGGTTTGGATAATGTGGGCCTCTTTTAAACCTGCTCAAAGTCGAGGCTCTTGCGGCGCATAAGCACACTCTGCACCAGGCCAATCAGAATCAAGAAGGCAATCAGGGAACTACCGCCATAACTCACAAAAGGCAATGGGGTGCCGGTAACCGGCAGCAGGCCAATGTTCACGCCCAAGTTAACAAAAGATTGGAAAAAGATAAGGGCAGCCACACCAATACAAATCAACCGGCCAAAATTGTCGGTGGTTAAATCAGCAGCCCGCATAACTCGCCAGATGAGGACTACAAGCAACCCAAAAAGCAGCAGGCCCCCCAACAACCCCAACTCCTCACCAATTACCGAGAAGATAAAGTCGGTATGCCGGACGCGCAAAAAATGAAGCTGATTTTGCGTGCCAATCCCAAACCCCTTGCCCACAATGCCGCCAGAACCAATACTAATCAGGGCTTGTTCAACATTGTAATAAGCGCCCGGATCGCTCTGGGGGTCTAAAAATAACAGAACTCGCTCGCGTTGGTAATCGGCCAGGGTCAGCCACACAATAGGACTGGCCAGAATCGCCAGGATCGATAACAAACCGACATGGAACAGGTGAACCCCGGCCATCAAGACCATAACTAGCCAGACCACGGCCAGGATAACGGTGGTGCCCAAATCAGGTTGAAGATAGATGAGCACCAGAGGAGGGATGACCAACACCAGTGAAAGCAGCAAATTACGCAACTTGTGCATTTCACCATCACGGTCGGCCAAAACTTTGGCAGTAACAATGATGATCAGAATTTTGGCAATCTCGCTGGGTTGAACCGGGAAAAGGGTAAGATCCAACCAGCGCAAGGTCCCGGCGGTTAACTCGGCAGCAATAAAGAGAATGGCCAACAGGGCAATCATCACCCCGTACAAGAATTTGTAAACCGCCGCGTAATAACGATAATCAATGGCCGCTACCACCACCATTAAAACCAAGCCTATCGCCGCCCGGATTAATTGAGTCTGCCACACCTCCTGCAAAAAATCTTCCTGGGTTCTGTTGGCGCTGTAAATCATAATAACGCCGAATAAAATTAATAAAGCGACAATCCCAACCAACACCAGGTCAAATTGCCGCCAGACTCTTCGATCCATACCTTAACTCAATAAACAAATGAACAATTACCAATGAAAAATGGAAATGGCTATCAGATTTTTGAACATTACTTTTGACGGGTTCCCAAAACGGGAATGTTTGCCGTCAGGCGATGCTGGCGGCCATTGCCAGTGAGGGAAATCTCAATACCATCCTGGTCGATCTCGACATATTTTGAGATCACCTGAATCAAATCGTCTTTTAACTGGTTCATTTTGCCTGCCGGAAGGTTGACCCGGTCCTGCACCAGAACCAGTTGTAGCCGATTCTTGGCTACCTCTCGACTGGTTGGCTGTTTGCGACCCAATAACCGCTGGAATGCGTTCATAGGACTCCCTCACGCAAATGTGTAAATTCAACAAGGCGAATCACTACTTAAATAGTTTTGCCACCCATTGCCTCAATGATGCGCTCTGTTCAAGGTCTACAAAGGGTACCATTTCACCCGTCAAACGTCTGGCAATATTTCTAAAAGCCTGACCGGCATGAGAGTTATTCTCCATCGCCACAGGCCGCCCGGTGTTGGTGGAGGTAATAATTGTCTCATCTTCGGGCACAACCCCAATCAAGTTAATCGCCAGAATGTCTATCACATCGTCGGTAGCGAGCATATCGCCCCGCCTGACCATGTCAAGACGTAGACGGTTGACAATCAAATCGCCGGGTCCCTTCTCTTCGGCTTCAATCAGACCAATAATCCGGTCGGCGTCACGCACCGCCGAAACTTCCGGAGTAGTAATAATCAACACGCGGTCGGCAGGCGCAACGGCATTTTTGAACCCCTGTTCAATCCCGGCAGGCGAATCGATAAGAATAAAATCAAATTCATCGCGCAGTTGATTGGTCAATTCAATCATATCTCCCGGCGTCACGGCTGTTTTATCGCGCGATTGGGCCGCCGGGATGAGATACAACGCCTCTAACCGCTTATCTTTGATCATCGCCTGGCGCAGACGACAGACCCCTTCCACCACATCCACCAGATCGTAAACGATGCGGTTTTCCAGGCCCATCACCACATCAAGATTACGCAAGCCAATATCGGCGTCGATGGCCACAACCTTTTTGCCTTGCACGGCCAACGCCGCCCCTAAATTTGCCGTGGCGGTTGTTTTTCCAACACCACCTTTCCCCGAAGTAATCGTGATCACAGTTGCGCTCATGGTCAGCTCTCAATCTAAAATTCTATGGTTTCATTTCCATGATTCGGCCACAATCTGGCCGTCCTGAACCGAGGCCATTTCCGGCACAATTTCCTCATCGTCTTCGTTGGCAGGCGTACGCGTAATGCGGCTGCCAATCCGCAACAAGGTAGGCGACAATTGCAAAGCGCACACCACGGCCTGCTCCCCAATGCCCCCGTCACCTACGCCAGCATGAACGGCGCCACGCAAGCGGCCCCACACCACCACATTACCCCCGGCCTTAATCTCGGCGCCGGGATTGACATCGCCAATCACCACCACATTTCCCGCATGGTGAATGACCTGCCCGGAACGCAAGGTCCGTTGGATCATCATCGAGTTTCCTTCTGGCAGAGAAGGAACAGGTTCGGCCAGAACTTGCCGGGGAACCAGACTGGTTTCCAAACCCAGCTGCTCCGCCGCCTGCCGTGTGCCCGGCGAATCACTTTCAACCGCCCACAGGCTCACATTGTGTCGATTTAACACCTGCCCTACAGACTCCAATTGCAGGCGGGTCAACTGGCGCGGTCCAACGCGCAGCGCAACCCGTCCTCCTTTAAAAAAGGAGGCTCGCTGGCTGAGATGCTGATTTAATTCATCAACCAGCCCCGGCCACGCCCCGGCCCCAATGGTCACAATCAGACCGTCGCTGGTCCCTTTGATGGTGATGCGTTCGTTGGACATGATTATGGTATTGCTGCGTCTGCTGAACCTGCCGACTGGGATTTGAATTCTACCAGATAACGCAGGCCCTCGGCAACTTCCAATTGTAAAAGTTGTGATTCTGGATAGTCGGGAAGATGTAATTGCCAGTTTGCGGCGACAGATGGGCTAAGTCCATTATAATCAAATTGGCCAGTTGAGCCAGAAACAACTTGGGCTACAACATCACCATTAGCAAGAATATCAATAGTGATATTCGGAATGCCCCGGCCATCTTCATCGAGAACATACCCGGAAACACTGGCCCCGTCCTCACGCCAACTGTCGGTGCCTAACAAGCGGGCCGTAAAAATCCCGGCTGGTAACGGCGTTGCGCCGGATTCTTCGGCTTCAACTGATTCCACTTCTTCCGTTTCTTCTGTTTCTTCTATCTCTTCCTCGTCTGGAATGTCAAAGTAGTAACGCAGTATCTTGTTGGTAACCGGTATTGCCACTGTTGAACCTTCGCCGCCGCCGTAAATAAACACCACCGTGGCAATCTCCGGGTTGTAGCTGGGCGCATACGCCGTAAACCAGGCGTGGCTGGTTTTGACCCGGCCATCGGAGTCAAGACACTGGGGATACTCGTCGCAGAACTCGGCGGTGCCGGTTTTGCCAGAGGCAATCACCCCCGGCACATCAAAATCTTCGTGAGCCGTACCCTGAGGCCACTCAACCACCGCCCGTAACCCTTGCTGGATCAGGTTTATAAACTGGGGTTCAACCTCAAGTTGACGGATGACTTCCGGCTCATACACCTCCACCACATTGTCCTCGGCATCCAGAATTTCTTTGACCAAATGAGGGCGATACAGCGTGCCGCCATTGGCAATGGCCGCGGTGGCGTTGAGTATTTGCAGCGGCGTTACCAGCACAAATCCCTGGCCAATGGTCATATTGTAGGTATCACCGGTTAACCAGGTTTCGGCGTAGTTCAGGCGCTTCCACCTTTTATTGGGCACCAACCCACTGAGTTCGCCGGGCAGGTCAACCCCCGTGGGCGCGCCCAGGCCAAACATCTCCGCATAACGGACCATCCGTTCCAGGCCCAGGCCCTCGTACTCAATGGGTTCGTAGCCACCTCCCACCTGATAAAAATAAACGTCACAAGAATAGGCCAAACCGGAAATCATATTAACTTCACCGTGGCCAGTGCGGAGCCAGCAGTAAAACGGTTGGGCCAGGTCGGGGTTATCCGGCTCAAATCTGTTGGGTAGGTAAAGTATCCCCTCGTCAAAAAAGGTCGTGTCGGGATAAACGGTTCTTTCCTGCAAAGCTCCGGCTGCCGGAATAATTTTAAAGGTTGAGCCGGGCGGGTAGAGTCCGGCAATAGCGTGGTTGACCAATGGATTATTGGGGTCTTCGCTCAATAACGATAACTCGCGTAGCGTGATACCCCGTGAGAAGAAGTTATTGTCGTAGGCAGGCAAGGACACCATGGCCAAAATTTCGCCGGTTTGGGGATTCAAGGCAATGGCCACCCCCTGTTTCGAGCCAACCTCGTCCATCTGTTCCTGCAAGGCCTCGGTGACGGCTTTTTGCAGGCCAAGATCAATGGTCAAGCGCAGGTTGTGGCCGGGTCGGGCCTGGATATTCTGGCTGACGGTTCTTACTTTGCGCCCCGTCACATCAACTTCGATGCTTTCCAGCCCTTTGATCCCCCGCAGCCAGTCTTCGTATTCCCCTTCCAATCCGGCCAGACCAATCTCATCGGTCAAATGATATCCTTTGGCATCATACTGGTCGAATTGTTCCGCCGGGATCGATCCGGTGTAGCCCAACAAATGGCTGGTCAACGAGCCATATAGAAATTCGCGCGACGGTTCCACTTCAATGAACACACCGGGCATATTGAGTCGCGCTTCTTCGATTTTTGAAACGGTGATGGGGTCAACGTCGGTGGCAACGGTTACCGATAGGAAAGGGGCGTAAACCCGGTTTTGATTGGCCGCATCCCGGAGCCCCAGCGGTTTCCGGGCAAACTGGCGGCTACGCGGGTTGACAATTTGTCGCCGCAGTTGGCGATTGTACTGGTGGTGGGTAATGGCCTGAAAATAGCCGTTGTTGTAACCCAGGGTCGGCTCCACCTGAGTAGTAATGGGCAAATCCAATAATTCGGACAGACGCGCAAATATTTTGGCCTCAGCCGTGGCATCTTCGGGGAGATAAGCGGGGATGATGACAACGTTATAGACCGGCCGGTTGCGCACCAACAGTTCACCGGTACGGTCGTACATGACTCCCCGCGAGGCCGGTACCTGGATGAGCCGAAAACGGTTGGCGTCGGCCAGTTTGCTGTATCTTTCACCCTGAACCACCTGCAAATTCCACAATTGGGTGGCCAAAACAACAAAAACCAGCAACACGACAGCCCGAAATAGATTGCTGCGCAAGCGAATTTGAAACTCGGTCATAGGGATGAATTATACATTAGAAGCAAAAATTTAGAAATATAGACTAAAACGATGGGTCTGTCCCAAATTTTGGGAACAGACTGGGAGGCGCGGGGGGTATTCCCCCGAATCCCCCCTGGTTTGCCCCAAATTCCTAAAATTTGGGACGCACCCTAAAACGATAACTGTCGTGGAGTCAAGAATCGATTGAGGAGATACAAGAGCGGAAAGACAAGCATCATCAGCATGGTGTTGAAAATGGCCGTGGGCAAGAGGATGTCAAAAAAGGCGTTGCTCCAGGCGATGGGCCGGCCCAGCAGCGCCAACAGGAGTAGCGCCAGGCCATTAAAAAGTAAACTCAAGGGAAAAATCAGCCCCAAGGGCACCACCATACTGCTGCCAAACGTTCGCCCGTGGAAAAAGCCGGTCACCAGAGCCACCACCAGCATAGTCAGGGTAAACACGCCAAACGGCGCACCGGAGAGAAAATCCACACTCAAGCCGCCGATCAAAGCCCACCGGAGTCCTTCTTCCAGGCCGCTCAAGAAAACCCAGCCGATAACCAGCACCAAAACCAAATCAGGATGCACCCCACTGATCTCAACATAAGGCAACAGGGTGCTTTGGAGCAGGGCCGCACTGATCAAAATAACGAGCGAGACAATGGTCGGCATTTACTGGCCCCCCTCTTGCGCTTCCTGAATTTCGGCTTCAAAATCAACCGGCTCAAAGGAAGTAATGATCAGCATGGCCTCCAACTCACCAAAATCAACCGTGGGCCGGATGCGAGCCGACTGGAACATATCCTGGTCGCGCTGAATCACCTGGGTAACCTGACCAATTACCAATTTATCGGGAAAATTACCACCCAAGCCGGAAGTCAGCACAATATCGCCGGGGTTAACGGTTTCATTCTGGGGAATGCGTTCCATCAACAGCGTGCCATCAAGGTTGCCCCGCACAATGCCGGTGGCGCGACTGTTTTGAATGATGGCATTGACCGCACTGGCCGGGTCGATCAGCATCAGCACCTGGGCCGAGTTAGGGCCAACCGCGGTTACTCGGCCCACCAGACCTCGCTCGGTTACCACCGGCATATCTTTGGCCACGCCATCACGCATCCCAACATCCACATACACAAAAAAGAGCAGGTTGGTGGGATCAACCCCAATGCTGCGCCCTTTGACCGTTGTCGGTTGGTAGTTGAACTGGGGATTACTACGGGTAAAGTTGAGCAGTTGGCGTAAGAGTTGGTTCTCTCGCTCTACTTCTCGGAGCCGAACATTTTCCACGGCTAATTTGTTGTTGAGGGCCTCCAGTTCCGCATTTTGAGCCTGAAGCGCTTGAATACTCTGGGTCTGCTCCAATGAGGCATCGACTTCCTGCCCCACCGAGGTCATGGCCTGCTGGACAGGGGCCAGAACACTTTGCACGTACGCTCGCACCGGACTCAAGTATCCCAGTCGATCCAGGGCAAACCCCAGCAGCAGGATCGCTAACACAATCCCGATATAGAGTTGCCTGTTTCTTGTGGCCGTCATGTCAATGAGATAACAAACAATTTATTCACGGCTAAATGCGGTGATTGGTACTGCCGCGTTGGAGGGAGGTTAGAACTTTGGCAAATTTGTCGTAGCTTTCCAACACCAGGCCGGCGCCACGGGCGACACAGGTGAGGGGGTCGTCGGCAATATAAACGCGCATCCGCGTTTCTTCCGACAGGCGCTCGGCCAGTCCCTGCAACAAACCGCCGCCGCCAGCCAGAGCAATGCCACCTTCCATCAGGTCGGCAATCAATTCCGGCGGCGTCTCATCGAGCGTGTCCCGTATGGCGTCAACAATTACCGAGACAGAGTCGTTGAGCGCTTCTCTGATTTCCACACTGGACACCTCAACCGACTCGGGGAGGCCGGTAATCAGGTTTCTGCCCCGCAGCGCAATCGTCTGCTCTTCGGGTAGAGGATAGGCGGAACCAATGGTGATTTTGGCGCGCTCGGCCATGCGCTGACCGATCAGCAAATTATACTTTTGGCGGGCGTAATTGATAATGGCCTCGTCCATCTCATCACCGGCCACCCGAATGGAGCGACTGACCACAATGCCGCCCAGCGAGAACACCGCCACTTCGGTAGTGCCGCCGCCAATGTCAATCACCATGCTCCCCAGCGGCTCGGTAATGGGCAACCCCACCCCAATGGCTGCCGCTACCGGCTCCTCAATAATCATGGCTTCACGGGCGCGGGCGTTACGGGCAGCATCATAAACCGCTCGCTTTTCAACTTCGGTTACTCCACTGGGAATACCGACGACCACCCGGGGGGCGTAAAAGGGGGTAGGAATGAGGGTCTGGTCGTGAACTTTTTTAATAAAATAACGCAGCATCGCCTCGGTAATTTCAAACTCCGAGATAACGCCATCGCGTAAGGGCCGGACCGCGACAATGGAGGCCGGGGTACGGCCAACCATTTCCTTGGCATCGACGCCAATCGCCAGCGGTTTTTTGGTGCGCTTATCAATTGCCACCACGGAAGGCTCGTTAATGACAATGCCTTTCCCTCTTACATAAACCAGCGTATTGGCTGTTCCCAGATCAATGCCAACGTCGACAGAAAAAAGCCCAAATAGTGCGTCTAAGGGGCCTGCCACAAAAAATCTCCTTCCAAACAACATCATAATAGGCAGGCTCACAACGCATCACATCGCCTGCCACACTGGTTGAATTATACCACAATCATAGGGTTGCACAAACGCATCATCGGGTCGTTGAGTTTGGAGAATTTAGCCAATTTGGACAAATCGACTGAACAAAACGAGATTTTTAGCCCTTTAATCCTGAAAGATACGATGAAGAGGCCATCACCTAGACGGTTCCGAAAATTTAGATAGGATTTCGACCTGTGCAATAAGATCGAAGAATTGCTCGAAGGGCCGGGGGTGGGGGGAGTGTTCCCCCATTATTCCCCATTCCCTGTGCGATTATGGCACAGATTGTAGGATTTTGATGAACTCGGTCCTGGAAATCACTGAGAGTATATGGTAAGCGGCGACTGTCGCCTGATCTTCAACCACCCTGATTAGTAAAAAAGGGCCGTTGACATCTTATCGGGAATGTAATATTATCAATGCGTACGTGATGTTAAAAATCTTGAAGACCGGCAAGCCGTAAAACCCCTTAAACTATGAGCCAAACCGTAAAATGTGACATTTGTGGGTTCGAAAACCCTGCCATTCATCTCTACTGTGGCCGTTGTGGTAATGGCCTGGGTACGGCCACGCACAAGGCTGACACGTCTATCCTCAGTGCCCCCATCGAAGGTGAACGAAAACAGGTTACCATCATCTTTGCCGATATTTCCGGCTTTACCGCCCTCAACGATGCCGCCAAAAGCCCGGCTGAAGTTGAACAGGTAGTGCGCTTGATCAACTTGTGTTTGCAGGAGTTGAGTGAGGCTATTTACGAGTTTGACGGCTACATCGATAAATACATTGGCGATGCCATTATGGCCGTGTTTGGCGCGCCCCGCGCCCATGAAGACGACCCGGAACGTGCGCTCCGTGCCGCCCTGAGCATGAAAGAACGCCTGAACGACTTCAACCAATCGCCGCCCATGCCGCTGCCTGAGCCGTTGGGCATCCACATTGGCATCAACACCGGCACGGTGATTGCCGGTATGGTTGGCACCGACCGCAAACGTTCCTACACCGTTATGGGCGATGCGGTCAATGTTGCCTCCCGGTTGGAAGATGTTTCTGAACGCGGCGAAATTCTGATCAGCGAAACCACCTATAATCTTACCCGCCGCCTCTTCCAGTTTGCCGACCGCGAGCCGGTAAGCGTTAAAGGCAAACGGGAACCCCTGGAAATCTACGAGTTAACAGGTATTGGCGGCGCCCGGCCCAAACCGCCCGAAGCGCCCATCATTGGTCGGGAATACGAACTGGAAACTCTTGTGTCGCAATA
Organism: Anaerolineae bacterium; assembly: GCA_016926805.1. GTDB lineage: Bacteria > Chloroflexota > Anaerolineae > 4572-78 > J111 > JAFGNV01. Next base: position 16,581 of record JAFGNV010000207.1, on the reverse strand, counting down.
TCGCCATGTGCTCCAGGAGCAAAAAGGGGGGAGCCTGGTGGTGGTTACCGGCGACGCCGGTTTGGGAAAATCACGCCTCATTTCTGAATTTCAAAAACAGGTTAGCGAGGTAAAAGAAGATGGAGTCGGACCCCTCTGGTTGTCTGGCCGGGGTCTTTCCTATCGCCAATCCTTCAAAAATCGTCTCTTTGTCGATATCCTCTATAGCTATCTGGAACTCCCCGAGAACCCCGACGACTCCCTGGTCAAACTCCGCATCGAAGACATGGGCGACAGACTCTTTGGCCGACGCAAAAACGAGATTGTGCCTTACCTGGCCACCCTGTTGGGCATCAGCCTGGATGAGGAAGTGGCAGCCAACCTGCCCTTAAACGACCCCCAGGTTTTGCAGCAACGCACCTTTTTGGCCATGGGCCAGTGGGTGGAGGCTCTGGTGAGCCAACAACCGGTGGTGATGGTTCTGGAAGACCTTCATTGGGCCGACTCCAGTTCGGTTGACCTCATCCAATTCCTGTCCACGCTCACCATCTACAACCCCGTGCTGATGATCTGCGTTACCCGCCCGGAACGAGAGTCTACCTTCTGGAACACCAAAATGCAGATTGCCCAGGATTTTCCCGATACCTTCAGCGAATTGACCCTCTGGCCGCTAACCGATGAAGAAAGCCGCCAGGTGATGAAATATCTGCTCAAGATCGATCAGATGCCCGCTGCCCTGGAAGAACTGTTGCTCAGCCGCGCCGAAGGCAATCCCCTATTTTTGGAAGAGGTCCTCCGAAGCCTGATTGAAGAGGGTGCCATCGAACACGCCGATGGCCGGTGGGAAATCACCCGCTCGGCCACCGAGATTGACATTCCCCACACCCTGCAAGGCGTCCTCACCGCCCGTATCGACCGGCTGGAAGAAGAAGTTAAACGAGTTTTACAGGTGGCGGCGGTCATTGGCCGCTACTTCCCGCGTTCTGTTTTGGCCCCCATCATTAACGAACCGGAAACGCTGGAGAAAGCTCTGGACCAACTGGAAGCTGCCGACCTGATTGAAGTTCGTACCCGCGAGCCAGAAGCGGAATACATGTTCAAACACGTGCTCACCCACGAAACCGCCTACAACAGCCTGCTGCACGAACAACGCAAAGTGATCCACAAACAAATTGCCGATTATATGGCTTTTAACCTTTTCTGGATGCTGGGTGAAGAATACGCGCCCATTGTCGCCGAGCATTATTACAAGAGCGAAACCTGGCCTAGAGCCATGCGTTATCTCCACCGCGCCGCCGAGGCCGCCATCCAATCTTTCGCCAACCAGGAGGCCGTTGAATTCTACAACCGGGCGTTGGACGTAGCCAGACTGATTGACCCCAAGGAGGTTGACCACGCGGCTCTGTTGGCCATCCACGAGGGTCGCGCCAACATTTTGACTCGGCTGGGTGAACCCCAAAAAGCCATTGCCGATTATGAGGCGATGCTGGCCAAAGCCAAAGACCTGACCGACGTTTCCGCCGAAAGGCGGGCGCTCAATGGCCTGGGTTCGCTACACGCCAGTCATTACGACGCCTCGCTGGCCCTCGATTTTCTACAAAAGGCATTGGTCGTTGCCCGGCAAATTGGGGAACAGGAAGGCATTGCCGATACCCTGAATCAACTGGGCAGCTTTTATTACCAGATGGGTCAACTCAAAGAGGCGACCGCGTGCTTCCAGGAAGCCCAGGACATCGGCGTGGCCCTGGGCGACGACGCACGCCGGATCGAGGCCGAAGATGGTTTGGCCCGAATTATGTTGGAGCAGGGTGAAACCGCGGCCAGCTTGCAACGCTACCAGACTGAGATTATCAAGACCCGCCGCCGGCTGGGTTATCACAGCGGTTTAATGACTTCCCTGACCTCCATCCTGATGGCCCGCACCTTTACCGCCGATTACAAACGCGCCAACCAGACCGCCGAGGAGGCTCTGGAATTACAACAGCGTTCGGGCGATCTTTATCAGGTGCCGATGATTAAATATTACCACGCCTTCGGCCAGCTTCATCAGGGCGAGTTGGGCGCAGCCGGCGATAACTTAAAAGAAGGGCTGCGGTTGTCACAGCAGCAACGCCAGAAATCGGCCCAGGTGTTGGGCATGGCCTGGTTGAGCTATTACTATTTAAATCTGGGGCTGTACAGCGATGGTCTGCGTCAGGCCGAACAAAGCACGCACATTGCCCGCGAGCTTGGATCGCCATTTTATCTGATGCGCGCGCAATCGATGCTGGGGGCTGCCTATCGCCACACGCAACGGCTGGATGAAGCCATTCAGGAATTGGAGGGAGTCCAGGCGGTGGCCCATCGGATGGGGCTGGCGCTCGACGAGGTAATGATCCTTTATCAATTGGCCCGCGCCTATATTGACGCCAATCAGTGGGAACTGGCGACAAAAACTACTGAGCGCCTGCTGCGTCTGGCCGCCGCCAGCGATATGAAAGAATTCACGGTCAGGGGCCAGTGGCTTCAGTCGATCATCAATATTCGTTACCAGCGATACGACGCTGCTCTTAAGATTTTGCTCGACGCCTCAGACCTGGCGGAAAAAATCGATAGCCGGTTAAGTCAATATCTTATTCAAATCCAAAAATCCTATGTGTACCGGGTAACAGGCAACTTTGTGGCCTTACGGGACACTGTTGTTTACGCCCAAAAAATACAAAAGCGTCTGGCCGACAGTTTGGTTGACGAAGAACTCCGCCGGACCTTTTTAACCAACTACCATGCCCGTCACCTGGAAGAAACGGATCGGGCCTACGCCGACAGTCAGGCCAAATTATAAAAAATTAGAAAAACTTCACCCTGTAAATAGAACTGGGCTGGTTGGCCAACATTGTTGGTCAGGTTTTATCTGGGAGACAAAGTTCGGTGACGTTTACGCTGGCCGAAAAAGTGGCCAATTTTTGCCAACAAAACAGGCTTCTGAACCGCCAAGATACCCTGGTCATCGGCGTTTCCGGCGGCCCCGACTCTTTGGGCCTGCTCCATCTACTCAGAACGTTGGCCCCCGAATTTGACCTGACCCTGACGGTTGCTCACTTTAACCACCAACTCCGGGGCGCCAGCGCCCGGGCCGATGAAGCCTTTGTGCGAGACATCGCCACCACCTGGGGCTTACCCTTTTTTGTAGAAACGCAAAACATTACGGCGGCAGCGGCGGCACGCAGACAATCCCTTGAAGAAACCGCCCGCCAAGTGCGCTACGCTTTTTTGTGGCGCGTAGCCGAAGAAGTAAAGGCCAATAAGATAGCCGTCGGCCACAACGCCGACGACCAGGTGGAAACCGTGCTCATGCATTTTCTACGAGGAAGTGGGCTGGCCGGATTGCGGGGAATGTTACCCAGCATAGACATTTCGAGCCTGCGTTTACACCAGGCCGACCTCCCGGCCACGCCAACGCAACCCGCGCCGCGCCTCATCCGCCCGCTATTGGAAACCCCTCGCGCAGACATCGAAACTTATTGCCAAATCCATCATCTCTCCCCTCGCCAGGATGACTCCAACCGGAATACCACTTTCTTTCGCAACCGTCTGCGCCACGAGCTGATCCCGCAACTGGAAACTTACAATCCCAATATTCGCCAGGTACTCCGGCGAACGGCTAACGTTGTTGCTGCCGAGGTTGACTTTCTCAATGAATATGTCGACCAGGCCTGGCAACACGTCATCAAAGATATAACCACCGATGTTCAGGGAGACGTAGACAGAGTCGAGATAAACCTGGCCCGGTGGCTAAATTTTCCCCTGGCCCTGAAAAGAGCCACCCTGCGTCGAGCGGTGCAAATTCTGCGCCGCAGCCTGCGCAATATTGATTTTGAACATATCGACGCCGCTATTGCCGTCGTAGAAAAAGGACATACCGGCGCCCAGGCCACGCTACCCCGGGGTTTGATGCTGACCATTAGCTACGATAGTTTGACCATTGCCGACAGGCACGCCGACCGGCGTATTACGGCCTATCCTGACCATGCTGACATACCCCGGCTACTAACCGGGGAAATCTTGCCGTTAAATCTACCCGGTACAACCCAGCTTCCCCACGCCAATTGGCAACTCACGGCCAACCTGTTAACCATCGACCAGGTAGATCGCCAACAGGTTCGCCAGGTTGAACCCTGGGAGGCATATCTGGATGCAGATGTTGTGGGCAAACAACCGGTCCTCCGACCACGCCAACCCGGCGACACCTTTTGCCCGCTGGGTTTGGGCGGGCACCGCAAAAAAATCAATGAGTTTATGATCAACGCCAAGATACCCGCCGCTCAGCGGGATTACCTTCCCCTGCTGGTCGCCAATGGCCAAATTCTGTGGGTGTGTGGTTATCGCCCCGACGAACGAGCCTGCCTGCAAGCAAAGACGCGTTGCGTTGTCCATCTAAAATACGCACGCTCAGAGAAGACCTAAAAATTCAAAAAATATAAGCCGGGATTGGCAAGACAGAAAGGTTCGAGTATAATGAACCACTCTAAGATACGGCCAAAATCTGGAAAAAATCAGGGAACGCTATCAACAATGACAATGCATATTTTGCTCATTGAACATAAAAATTTGGCTGCTTCCAAATCTCTGGTTTCAGACCTCGAAAACCAAGATTTCCAGGTGACCGTGGCGCATACGCCTGAAACCGCAGCAGAAAAGACCCAACTGCTTTGGCCCGATCTTATTATTTTCAACTCAGCCAGCAGCGACCTGAAATTACCCAGTTTCCAGAAGGCCATTAACAATATTAGCCTGAATATCCCCCACATTGTCGTCGGTGATGAAACTCGTCTATTGGATAGGGTAAATACGGATACAGTTTTTATTGCACCTGGTAACCCCCAGCAGTTGACCCAAACCATCAAACAAGTTACGGCCAAGCAACAAGACAGGTTTCTCCGGTTTCCTAACCTCATTGTCGATTGCCAGCAACGTCAGGTGCTGCATCAGGCGGAGTGTTTTCATCTGACACCCAAAACATACACGTTGCTGCGGCTCCTCATTGACTATCAAGATAAAGATTTGAGCCGCAAGGCCATTATGAAACATGTGTGGGAAACCGACTATATGGGCGATACCCGCACTCTGGATGTGCACATTCGCTGGTTGCGAGAAAAAATTGAAAATGACCCCAGCCATCCCCAACGACTGATCACCATTCGCGGGGTTGGTTATCGCTTTATCACCCATCCCGAGTGAATTTTTGTTATCGGCTCCACTTGTCCAGGCCAACGCGCCTTCCAGGCCAAAGTGATTTTCAGGCCAAAGTGCCTTTCAGGCCAAAGCACCTTAAACGGTGCTTTTTCTTTCCAGGGAGAGTTTGATGAAAACAATCTTGCTCTATCTTTTATTCCCTTTAGTCGCAATGTTGTCGGCCTGCCATAACCCTACTCCGACCGGTCAAACAACCCCAACCCCTGTTCGGCCCGATCCCACCTCTACCCCCACCTCAACCCTGGTCGATCCCACCCCGACCTCAGTGGTGTCGGACCTGGTGGCAACCAGTGTTTACACCCATTCCACCGGTCGGTTCAGTATAAATTATCCCGAACACTGGCAATTCTCGGAACGAACCGACGGCGTAGTTTTTGTAGAACCGGGCGATCAGGCTGGCTATAGCGTATTTTTCAACGATGCTGGCCAGGTTTATTCCGAAAAAGAATTGAAGCAATATTTGGTCACTTTTGTGGCGGAGAATTTCGCCGGGAAGGATTCGGGCTTTGCGGTTATCAGTCCGGAAAAATTAGTGGGGAATACCATTGAGGCTCAATTTGCCACCCGCGACCCCAAACTGGGACAAATGATGAACGAAATTCGGGTTTCGCAGGTAGACACCCTGGTTTTTGTACAATATGTCAGCGCCACCGAGGAGCAGTGGCAAATTTCGCAGAACAGGTTACAGGCTCTGGCCAACTCTCTCACGCCTCTCGATACCGCCCCGGCAACAGCAACATCCCCTACCGAAGAACCGCCTGTTTGGATTTTGATCGGCCCCACCAGTAATCGATTTGGTTTTTTCTACCCCAACAACTGGGAAATCTTGCAACAAGAAAAGAACACAGTGGTGGTGGGTCAGCCCGACGCCAGCATGACTTTTGAGGCCAGCACTTTTGTCTGGCCCAAAGCGGGCAACGATTCTCAGGTGGCGGAAGAAGCGGCCCGGGCCTACCTGACCAACATCACCCAAAAATACAAGGATGTCAAAAACTTACCCCTCGCCAAATTCCCTCTCGACACCATCCCTACCGGCGCAACAATCGATTTTCTCTACACCACGGAAAATAGGGAGGCTATGGCCGGGTCGGTGATTGCGGCGGCCAAAGAGGGTCAGGTCTACCGGATTGTGTTTACGGCTCCGGCGGCAACCTACCGGGTTGCCCTGGAATGGTTTAACCCGATGCATCAAAGCTTCAAGATTCTCTCGCCGGAGGAGTTTCTGAAGGAGCCGTAATCTTCGCCCTGGCCTTTAGCCCGGCGCGTCGTGCTGACGGCGCGCCATCAGCACGGCAGACATCCCCAATCCCATCGTCAGCCAGTACAAAGCAACAATGTGGATAAAAGTCAGATTGAAGTAGAAATGGTCAAACTGGCCGCCGACCATCGCCCCCAAAATAGCCGCCCCATAGGCCAACAGCGGCGTCTCGAGCGGATGCCGCGCCGGCAGGCGGTGCAACGTGACAAAAATAATGACCAGATAGACCAAACCGATAATCGCATAAAGCCCTGCCCCAATAAGGCCCATCTGTTGCGCCAAAAGCAAATAAACGTTAGAAACGCCCACGTATACATCAATATCCGGCGTACCAAAAAAGCCCACGCCGGTGAGCGGATAGCGACCAATGAGGTCGAAGGCATCCTTGTATTCGCCAAAACGCATCTGGGTGGCCAGGTCTTCCCCGCGAATACCTTCGGCAAAACGCTCCACGTAAAACTGCGTCTGGGGCAGCAGAAATACCAGGGCCACCGCCACCAGTATTACTCCCATCAGCTTACGATACCGCAGCAGGCTGATAACGCCCAAACCGGCCACCACGCCCAACAATGATCCCCGCGAAAAGGTAAAATATAGCGCCAGCACCATCATTCCGGCCATAACCAGCAGATACCGGCGGGGCAGAATCGGCGGCGAGGAAAACAGGTGGGTTACGGTAATGATGGTCACAAAAACCATCAAGCCGCCCAGGGCATTGGGATCAATTGAGGTAGAGATGGCTCGCATGGGTTGTTCCGGGTCGTCTTCGATGTAGTGCAAAATGCCTTCGGTGGGATACTGAAACACCCGCAACATCGACAGGATTCTGATGGTCCAGTCGGCGGGAATAAAATAGAATATAATACCCAACGCCGCCGCGCCGCCCCCGGCCAAAATAATCACCCGCGAAATCTGGTTGAGTTGCCGGATATTTTTTACCTGATTGATAACCAGGAAAAAGAGGCTGACGGCCAGCAGGATTTCCGCAAAATTCCGGGCCACGGTTACGTTTAACCCACCGTACCGCAAGCCAAAGATAAAAATAAATACGGCCCAGCCCAAAAAAGCAAATAGGAGCATGCCCAGCGGCGAAGTCTCGAAGGTGTGTTGCCAGCCCGTAATCAGGCGCAGAAACCAAACGGCGAACAAGGCGACCAGGGCCACATCCAGAAAATTGGGCCGAAAACCAATTTTAAACGGCAGCGCCCCATATGGCAGCAGGCAAATCAAAGTAACCAGCACAAAAAGACCCACTTGAGTGCTGCGCAGCATCAAAACGCCAACTACTAACGCTCCAATCAAGCCAACGGCGATAATCGGCCCCAATCCCCCAAACAGCGCCCCGGTGAGCAGACCGGCACTCGCAATGACCAAAGCCATTCCTGCTATCACGAGTCGAGGGTTATCGGCTGTTATCCAATTGCGCAACTTATTGAACGCAGGATTTTGCATATCTCTCGCCACACACAAAAAACGTAACACGCCCCCACGAGGTTGTACAAGATAGGGTAAAGGTGTTACGTAATTATATACCGACTGTAGTTGTTCGGCTAACGTTGGGGGGTTTGCAACATCTTGGGCGGTAAATTCAACTGCCCCGTTGTACCGCGTCTCTTCAGACGTTCTTCGTGTTCTTTAGGCACATAAATGGTAATACGAGTCCCGTGACCCGGCACAGACTTTATGGTCAGGTCGCCGCCAATCAACTCGGTCCGCTCCTGAAGGTTTAACATGCCCAGACTGCCTCGCCGCTCGTAATTATTCAAGGTTTTATCCACATCAAACCCAATCCCGTTATCCCTGATCTGGGTATAAATAGCGCTGGATGTTTCCTTCACCTCAACCACAATCTCACTGGCCTGGGCATGCTTGATGGCATTATTGACCGTTTCTTGCACAATGGCAAAAATCGTGGCCTCGATTTTGCCATCCTGGCGAGAAATCTCACCACCGGGGTTGACAGTTTCAATCTTACAGCTTAACCTGGGCGTCTGGCCAATATCCTGTTGCCGCCGCTCCACAAAGGTTTCCAGGGCCGCCCCCAATCCTTTTGTTTCCAAAACCAAAGGGCGCAACTGAAAGAGAGCGGTTCGGAGCTGGTGACTGGCCCGCTTGGCCAGATCGAGCATCCGGTCGAATTCTTGGGGCAAGAGGGAGGGGTCCTTTTCCAGGGCCTTTTTGCAGAAGTCGAGGCTCATCATCATCCCGGCCACCAGCTGGGTGGGACCATCGTGCAGGTCCCGGGCCAACTGCTTGCGCGTTTCTTCTTGAACCTCAATCACCCTATCCCGTTCGGCCAGAACATTCTCGTGCAAGCGGGCGTTGTCAATGGCCACCGCCGCATAAGAGGCCACCGAACTGAGCAGTTCCATATCCTGCGAGGTGAAATCGCCCACTCTTTTATTCATCACTTCTAACACGCCAATCACCTGGTCCTTCAAGACCAGCGGAACACACAGGATATTTCGGGGGTGAAAATCGATCTGCTGACCAATCTGCTTTAAATAACGTTCGTCCCTTTCGGTATCGGCCACCATTAGGGGTTTGCCCGTTAAGGCCACTTCACCGGCGATGCCCTGCCCTTTGGGAACCTGGAACGGTTTGACCTCGTCGGCTTTCTCACCCAGGGCGATTTGAAAAACCAGGTTGCCGGTTTCCGTATCGGTTAGCAACAGCGAACCGGCTTCGACATTGAGCAAGCCATCAACCTCCACCATGATGCGGGTCAATACTTCATCAAGATGCAGGGTAGAGGAAAGCGCCCGAGCCACATCATTCAGCACCGTGGACTCTCTGGCCCGACGCTGGCTGGCTTCAAACATCCGGGCATTGCGGATGGCAATGGCCGCCTGCGTCCCAATTGCTGAGAGCAGCCACACGTCGTGGTTGTTATAAGCGTTGGGTTGATCACTCCAAATGGCAATTACTCCCTGAGCGTTCTCGTGGGTGAGAAGAGGGTTCAGGATAGGCACGCCTAACCAGGAACGGATTTGCCTTTCGGGATGAAGGCGACTGGTTTCGACGATGTGTCCGGTTTCAAGGACATCTGGAATCAACACCGCCGCCTGGGTGGCCAAAACCCGGCTGGTGAGACCTTTCTCGGAACGCCTCATCCGGAAAGGCGCTACCTGCTTGCCCTGGTCAAAAACCAACTCAAAACTCAACGTATTGCGGTTATCATTGGCCACCACAATAGCAAAGTTGGCAACGTCAATCAGCCGACTGCTCCCTTTGTACAGCGCTCTGATAACCTCTTTCAGTTTTAAACTAGACCCGGCCGCCACACCAATGTTATACAAGGTGGTGACTTCCTTGATTTCCGCAGACAACTTCTTAAATCCTGCCGGACTGAGTTCCTGACTCTCCGGCTTTTTGGCCGTCTGTGTTGGCTCATTGGGCTGAGAGACAATTTTGGGTTGTGATGTTTTTTCCATTTCTCTTTTCAGCGACATAATTAGCCACAAACAACAAGACCCCCAGAAATCTTGGGTATGCCCACCTGCCCCAAAGAAGGACAAAGCAAACTTTCCCGCCTTATTGTCGCAGGCAAAAACGATGGAGAAGGTTTATTTCTTCTCCAACGTTGTTTTAAGATTGTAAGGTATGATGACTTTTGACGCTGCCCCAGGTAATGCCTTGAGGTCGCTTTTTTGATGCTCACCCCAAATTTTGAAACAGATCAAGCGACCCATATTTTCTTGGCATTATCTAAATTATATCATAAGTGCGGGGGTAATCAAGTAATTGTGAGCATAACGGCGCCCTGCTCAACTCTGTCGCCGGAGGCAACGCGGACGGTGTGAACTTTGCCAGCCCGAGGAGCTTTGAATTCGTTCTGCATTTTCATCGACTCAAGGACGACGACGATATCGCCCTGTTGGACCTCTTGCCCTTGCGATACCAGCACCTCAACCACCACGCCGGGCATCGGCGCCTTGATAATGGCTTCGCCGCTCATTGCGCCGAGGCTATCCTTTAGCCCGGCCAGGCGACGGGTCCGTTCGTCTTCCACCAACACCTCAAAAATCTCGCCATTGACTTCAGCCAGGTAAACGCCTTCGCCTTCGCTCATCCGCACATCGTGTGAAACACCATTGATGATAACGGAGTACATGGTGGTATCCAGCATGCGTTGCATGTCAACATTGATCACTTTACCATCAACGGTAACCTGCCCGTCTTGGTTGATGTCAATGGTAAGTTGCGTCTTGCCAATAGTGGTCAAATATCTCATCACGCCAACCTCAACCAGGTATTACCTGATGCGCCGATCGAGCACCTCTCGCCGGCCATAAAGCCGCCAGGGACTGGAACCGCCCTGATGCAAGAGGATAGCTTGCCGATTACGTTGATGGGCCACCAGGGTGGCCGCAATAGCTGCCGCACAAACGTGTTCAGGCTCGGTGATCTGGTTAAACGTAAACGTCTGTTCCAAAAAACTGGTATCAATCTGACCGGCCTGAAAACGGGTTGAATTCATCAATTGGATATGCAAGGGCACAGTGGTCATTACGCCGGTAATGCGAAATTCTTCCAGGGCGCGGCGCATGCGCATAATGGCCTCACCGCGTGTTTCGCCCCAAACAACCAGTTTGGCCATCAGCGAGTCGTAATAGGGGGTGATCTCAACGCCGTACTGAATACCGCTATCAACTCGCACGCCGGGCCCGGTAGGGGTGGTCAATCCTAAAAGTCGGCCCGTGGAGGGCATAAAATCGTTGCTGGGGTCTTCGGCCATAATGCGGCACTCAATGGCCCAGCCCTTCACGTCGATATCGTTCTGCTCATAGCGCAGTTTGCGGCCCGAAGCAATCCGGATCATCTCTTTGACCAGGTCAACACCGGTCACCAACTCGGTTACAGGATGTTCCACCTGGAGGCGGGTATTCATTTCCAGGAAGTAGAAGTTTTTATCCCTGTCCAGCACATATTCCATTGTTCCGGCTGAATAATAACCAACGGCTCTGGCTGCCTCTACCGCAATCGCTCCCATTTTTTGCCGCAGTTCCTCATCTACCACGGGCGAGGGGGATTCTTCAACCAGTTTTTGGTGACGACGCTGAATGGAACATTCACGCTCGCCCAGGTGGATGATGTTTCCGTGGGTGTCGCCCAAAATCTGGATTTCCACATGGCGGGCGTTTTCAATGAGTTTTTCCACATAAACCCGACCATCGCCAAACGCAGATTTAGCCTCACCTCGAGCCACCCGAATAGCTTCGGCCAGATCGTCCATTTTGCGCACCACCCGCATCCCTTTGCCCCCGCCGCCAGCCGTGGCTTTGACCAACAAGGGGAACCCTATCGCGTCTGCGGCGGCCAACAACTCGTCGTCGCGCATATCGTCCGACATGCCGGTGCCGGGCAGCAACGGGACCCCGGCCCGGGCCATGGTGGCGCGAGCCGCCACTTTGTCACCCATCAGGCGGATGGCTTCAGGCGGCGGGCCAATCCAGGTCAAACCGGCCGACATCACCGCCTCGGCAAAATTTGCATTTTCGGCCAAAAAACCATAGCCGGGGTGGATGCCATCGGCGTCGCAACGTAAGGCCACATCAATAATTTTATCACCCTGCAAGTAGCTCTCATTGACCGGCGGCGGCCCGATATAGTAGGCTTCCTGGGCCATCCGCACCTGGGGAGCCCCACGGTCGGCTTCAGAATAAATCGCCACCGTTTCCAGGCCCAACTCCTGGCAAGCCCGAATAATCCGAACGGCGATTTCACCACGATTTGCAACAAGAATTTTTTTGAGCATTATTTGCCTTGATTGTTCTTGCCCTTATGGGCTACAATGGAATATTTCCGTGTTTTTTGGGAGGATTCTCGTCTCGTTTGTTTTGCAGCATCTCCAGAGCGTTAATCAGGCGGGGACGGGTCTGGCTGGGTTCAATCACATCGTCCAGGTAGCCCCAACTGGCAGCCACATAGGGGTTGGCAAAGGTATCGCGATATTCCTGCACCAATTTATCCTTTAACGCCGTGGAGGCATCGATATCGGTCAATTCCCGCCGATACAAAACATTAATGGCCCCATCCGGTCCCATCACGGCAATTTCGGCGGTGGGCCAGGCCAGGTTCATATCTCCCCGCAAATGTTTACTGCTCATTACAATGTAAGCGCCGCCATAGGCCTTGCGGATGATAACCGTAATTTTGGGCACTGTGGCCTCGGCATACGCATACAGCAACTTGGCGCCATGCCGGATGATGCCGCCGTGCTCCTGGGCCAGACCCGGCAAAAATCCCGGCACGTCTTCCAACGTGATAAGGGGGATGTTGAAACAATCACAAAAACGAACAAAACGGGCCGCCTTATCCGAGGCATCAATATCGAGCACGCCGGCCAGCACCACAGGCTGGTTAGCCACAATTCCAACCGTACGCCCGTTTAAACGGGCAAAGCCGATGATGACGTTTGGGGCAAAATGAGCCTGCACTTCCATAAAGAAACCATGATCCACCACGGCTTCAATGACGGCATGCATGTCGTAGGGTTTGTTGGGATTCTTGGGAATAAGCCCATCGAGCGAGCTTTCGGTGCGTAAGGGGTCATCGTGACAGACAATGGTGGGCGGGTCTTCCATATTGTTCTGAGGAAGGAAACTGAGCAACGTTCGCACGGTAAACAGGGCCAGTTCCTCGCTTTCGGCGGAAAAATGAGCCACCCCACTAATTTCGGCATGGGTCGCCGCGCCGCCCAATTCCTCAGAACTGACCTCCTCGTGGGTTACAGATTTAACCACCTCCGGTCCGGTCACAAACATATAACTGGTGTCTTTGGCCATAACCACAAAATCCGTCAACGCCGGAGAGTAGACGGCGCCCCCCGCGCAAGGGCCCAGAATGCAGGAAATTTGGGGAATCACACCGCTGCTGAGGGTATTTCGCAAAAAGATGTCGGCATATCCTCCCAGGCTGACCACGCCTTCTTGAATCCGGGCGCCGCCAGAATCGTTCAGACCAATAATAGGCGCGCCGTTCTTGAGGGCCAGCTCCTGCAATTTGATGATCTTGTCGGCGTGGGCGCGGCCCAAGCTACCACCGAACACGGTGAAATCCTGGGCAAACACGTATACCAGGCGCTCGTCGATAGTGCCGTAGCCCGTCACCACGCCATCGGTCAAAAGTTTCTTGTCGGCCAGGCCAAACTCGGTGGCCCGGTGGGTGACAAACGCATCCAACTCTCTGAACGAGCCTTCATCGAGCAGAATTCCAATGCGCTCGCGGGCAGTCAATTTGCCTTTATCGTGCTGAGCTTTGAGGCGAGCCTCGCCGCCCCCCTGTTTGGACTTTTCTTTTAGCTCACGTAATTGCTTGATTTTTGGGTCAAGCGCCATGCCATCCTCCCCAGTATGCCCCGTGCCTCTGTCGTAAAATTTCTAGTGACGATCCTATTGTAAGTGATGAGGATTTCTTGACTTGTCATTCCGAGGAGCCACACCTGACAGGTTTCAAAAACCTGTCAGGTCTCCAATCCTACAAAGACATTCTATGTCATTAGTAGGAGCTTGGAAGCGAAGGAAGCACAGCGGCTGAAACGACTAATGCGACGAGGAATCTCTCAGGATTATGTGAGCAAGACCAGGGTTGAGGGATTTCTCTCTCACTACGTTCGTTCGAAATGACATGACAACCACTTACTTGTTGACCACCACTAAATTTCTTACTCCAAAAATCTCATCATTTAGGTACTAACCTGAGTTCGGGATAACGGGAGAAACCCAGTTTTTCCCGATCAGATGCGACTTTTGCTGACAAGTTGCCTGTATTACAATCGAACCAAAAAACCGAGTTTCTGAGCTACAATTCTTATCCCGAACTGAGGTTACTAAGTCCTTAACCCCTAACCCCAGAGTTAGTTTCGAGCCGACAACCGGATTCCCCAAAAATAGAAGACGGATGATAAGACATCTTGGGTAATAATAAAACCTCAGCGATTTCCGTAATGTCCGATTTTCGGCAGGGCCGGGGCCTATGCTATAATTTTACTATGCTCTCCCACAACATTGAAACCGAAGCCAAATTTATTATCCCAGACCAAACCACTTTTAGCGCGTTACAACAGCTAACCCGGTTACACCAGTTTGAAATCACCCCCATCGGCGCCCAGGAAATTGTTGACCAATATCTTGATACGCCGGATAAGATTCTCTACAAAGCCGGCATAGTCTGCCGCATCAGAGAAGTTAAAGGCCGGCGAATTTTGACGTTGAAATCGTTGACCCCGGCAACCGGCCTGATTCATCGTCGCCAGGAGTTCGAGTTGGAAGTGACCAGCAATCAGCCCCAAGAATGGCCCGGGGGAGAAGCCAGCGAGATGGTGCTGAACTTGATTGGCGAGACTCCTCTCCAAACGCTGTTTACCCTCTTTCAAACGCGATACAAATTTCACGTTTATTACCGGCAGCAATGCGTCATTGAGTTGAGTTTGGATAGAGTTTCGTTGCCCCAGCAAGACGCCATTGATTATCTTGGCCTGGAGGCGGAACTCATGACCGACGGAACGGAGACTGATTTAACCCTATTTACCCAAACCCTGCAACAACATTGGCCGTTAGACGTTGACCCGTTCAGCAAATTTGAGCGGGCTTTGGCGGCTTTGGGCATTGAGTGAAGGCTAAAAATCAGTTCTGGCAAGATTTTTCTGCGGAAAATCAAAAAGCCGGACCCGGCCGGCTTTTTTTATTGATGTCGGCAAACAAAATAGAATCGACAACTACCCGCGATGAGCCAGGGTACGAGACAAAATGGCGTCTATTTCTTCCTGCTGTTGACGTTTGGATTTGTTGGTGGACTTTCTGGTTGTTTTGTTAGTCTGTTGTTTGTCCTGGAGCGCCGTATAGGCGATGGCCATGGCCGTCAGGGCCGGCTCTTCGACAACGTCCTCCTGAATTTCTTGGACCTCTTCGATTTCCGGCGCTGCTTCTTCTATTTGTTCCTGGGGCGGAGGCAGCAACGCCTTGATCGACAAATCCACCTGCCGCTTTTTGCGGTCAACTTTTAATACCTGCACCTTAACCCGGTCATCAACGGCCAGCGCTTCTTCCGGATGTTTGATGTAATCGTGGCTAATTTGCGAGATATGAACCAGGCCCTCTCGCTCGCTGCCAATGTCTATGAACGCGCCGTAAGGCTCAAGACGGGTGACGTTTCCGTCTAATTCGTCGCCTTCTTTGAGATCGCGCAATCTGTACTGAATGGGCCTGATCATGGTGAGGCTCAACCGGCCCCGCTTTTTATCGACCTTCTTGACCCAAACGTCTACCTGCTGACCTTGCTCAACCACGTCGGTTACTTTCTCCACTTTCCACTTGGCCAATTTAGAAATATGGACCAAACCATCTTGGGGAATGCCAACGTCAACAAAGGCGCCAAAGTCGGTAATGTTTTTTACGGTTCCCACCAGATGTTGTCCCGGGCGCAAGGTGTCAATCGACATAGAGTCGGATGCAGAGTTTGCCGGGACCGTGGTGGTGGGTTTTGCTTTGGCCGCAAGTGTTTCCTCGGTTTGAGCTGGCGCTGTGGCCTCACTTTCTACGGCTTCAGACTCAGCCGTTACTTCAGAGGAAGCAACTCCTTGCTGAAGCGTCTCCTCTATTGTTACGGGTGCTTGATCGCTCATTATACTTTTCTCCTTAGCTCACCTGGCGCCACCCATAAATATCAATAGGCAATGGGTGAGGCGCTAATCTACCATAACATGGACGCCTACTTCTCAAGCGGCGTAAGAATGTGCCGATTGTTCCAATTGTACCAATTAGAACAAGGCGCGATTATACCATTTCTACCAGGGGCTGGCAAATAGAGGGAACATCCCAAATTTTTAGGCCAAGAGACCCCAGGGATTCTAAAATCCCTGGGGTCTATCAAAAAATAGAATCAGCCTCACAAATGGGAGAAATCTCAACAAGACGATAGGGCCATGTCACCCTACCGTTTAGCCTGTTTGAAATACATCCAAACATTAGAGGGGGATACAGATTCGCATCCCCCTGCCATTTGTTCACCTTTCAGGTCAAGGCATTATGGATACACCTGGAACGGGTTATACACAGCCCCATCACCGCGTACACCCACACCCCAAGACTGATCCGCACCCATCTCAACCT
>JAFGNV010000020.1 GCA_016926805.1 Anaerolineae bacterium | reverse complement strand
TTCTCAATAAATAGGGGCGAATTCATACATTTACCCGGTAGGGACAGAATAATATTCTGTCCCTACCCCAAAATATTGAGAGGATACAAAAATAAAATCTTGTTATACTCAACAGCGTCATAAAATAACACAAATCCGCAGAGAATCTTGTTACTTTTTAATGCTGTTGAGTATAAACCTGTAAATCCTGTCTAAAAAGCCACTCATTCATAAGCCAGTACTTCGCGTACGGTCATCCGCGAGGCGTTCCAGGCGGGGAGAAAACCGGCAATGGCCGACAACATAATAACCACGGCTAACCACATCAGCATCCCAGGCAGCGAAAAGGTATAAGTGAGCTCGGTGCCGAGCAATTGTTGGCCAATAAGGTCGCTGAGAAATTTGCTAATAGGTAAAGCCACAACAATGGCTACCAACCAGCTCAAGATACCAATCAAAATACCTTCGACGATAACGATGTGTAAAATCGCCCCGTTGCTGGCCCCAACCGCCCGCATGACGCCCATTTCCCGAGTCCGTTCCAAGACATTGATGCTCATGGTGCCCATGAGGCCCAATCCGCCAACCAGGGCGAGCAAGATGGCCATTACCAGCATTAAGGCAAAAAGTATCCCAAAAAGGATTTGGACGCCAGCGATATCTTCGTCTACCGTTATCCCCGCGCTCACCCGAACCCCCACGTCTTCCAGTTGTGATTCCAATCTTGTTAGCACTGTTTTTCGATATTCGGGCGTATGCTGATCGGTTTTAACAAAAACCCACATCGCCTTATTGAGTTGGCGCAGGAACTTGGCAAAATATTCATAATTGGCAAACATCGTTGGCGTCACTCCACCCCCCAAGGCAATGCCTACAATTGTCCACGAGGATTCCCGGCCCCGCACTTTTAAAATGATCTCATCCCCAACTTTCAAGTCAGGTTCATCATTTAAGAGAAGGGTATTGATAACCACTGCATTTTCATCTTCAGGGCTTAGCCACCGCCCCTCCACCAGGGTCGGCTTAACCAACGTTGTCTGGGCCGGAGGTGAATAGATGAGAATGCTGTCACTCTCACTGCCATCAGGTCGCACCCGGCGCACATTAGAAAAAGTCCAGCCTTCAACAGCTTCAACCCCTTCCACTTGCATAATGTCTCGCTCAAGGCTTTCTAGCCGATAGTAACGTTGGAGTTGAAAGGCGACATCATAGCGATAATAATCCATGAAGGCGTCAAGCGTGCTTTGTAAAGAAGCCTGCACGCTAAACACCGAGATAAAAATCGCTCCGCCCATAATCAGCGTGATCAAGGTCAGGATCAGGCGGGCTTTGCGTCGAAAGGTGTTGCGGAGAGAAATGATGGTTGGTCGTTTCAAGAAGCCGGCCCGAATTTTGATGAGGAGGCGATCAAAAGGAGAGGTGCCAAATAACCCCTTGCCCAGGCCATAGTCGCTGATTGCTTCCCGGACGGTTATCTTTGTTCCTTTCAGAATAGGATAAGTGGCCGCCAAAAGGGGCACAATAAAAGCCACAATAATTTGGCTAATCAGGACAACGGGGGGGAGGTAGAATCTGGCCAGATCAATATTCAGCGCCGACGCGGTTGCTTGCGAAAGCGCTTTTGCCCCCAGAGCGCCCAAAGGCAGGGCAATAATCAGGGCTAACCAACCCAAAACAGCAGCATAAGTAAAATATAAACTCATAATTTGGCCTGGCCTTGCGCCAACTGCTTTCATGATTCCAATTTGCTGCTGTTGTTGGGTTAATAAGGCGGAGATCATATTAACAACCAGAAAGGCACTCAACAGTAACGCCAATAAACCAAATGCGCCCAACAGGGCCAACACCGGTTCAATGACAAAATTGAGCGGGCTTTGACCCGGCGTGGGGATAAAGTTGAACAATACGGTGGCCCCTCCTTGCTCGAGTTTGTCTTGCACTTTTTGAGCCACCTCTTTGATATACTCTATGTCATCGGTTTGTTTGGCCACGGTAAACCGCAAATCGTTAAAATCGCGGGGCTGGCCCAGCCATTCCAGGGTATCAAAAGTGGTATAACCGTAAGCAAAATTCTGGAAGGTGTACATTAAGGCATACATATCATGGGCCGTCCCCCCCAGTCGAACTGTTCGCTCTTTGCCTTCAGGGTCTTTGATGATCAACTCATCGCCTATTTCAGCATTTATTAGCCTCATGGCCGAACGCTCAATCAGAATTTCTTGTTCGCCAGGCGGCCATTTGCCCTCTTGCGGCCAGACCTTATCAACTTCTATATCGTCAAAATCGTCAATGGCGTTTAGCTGCAAAACTGTCCATTTATTTTCACCCGTTTTCATTCGAACGTAAATACCTCGTCGCGCCTCGGCCGCGCCTACCTCAGGCATCTTTTTGACGGCTTCAACCACGTCTGCATCAAATGAGTCAAAAGTAAGGATAAAAGCGCTGGTTGGATTGGTGGCTACATACGCCTCATTCAACTGCTCTGATAAAACGATTTGTGAGGTAGATATCACGCCCACGGCAAAAACCCCGACCGCAATTGAAAAAACTACCACTATCGTGCGGATTCGATTTAACCATAAATCGCGCCAAACCTTGCGCCAGCGAGGTCTAAGCATGGGAAGTCTCCGGTTTGATCACGTCTTCACCCAAAGCTTTCAATTCGGCAGCTGAAACTTTGCCGTTCACCATCCGGCCATCGGCCAGCAGGACAGTGCGGGTAGCCCGTTTGGCCAGGTCAATATCGTGCGTGACCATCAAAATTGTCTTGCCTTCGTCCACCAATCCCTCAAACAACTTAAAGATTGCCTCGGAGGTAGCCGAGTCCAGGTTACCCGTTGGCTCGTCGGCGGCGATGATGGGTGGATCGTTGGCCAGAGCGCGGGCGATGGCCACCCGCTGCTGTTCGCCACCCGAAATGGCGGAAGGCAGTTTGTAGGCGTGCTGAGCCAGGTCCACCTGCTCCAATAGATGCATAGCCCGTTCTTCCCGCTCGCGCATGCGATACACGTTGCAAAAGTCCATGGGCAGCATCACGTTTTCGATGGCCGTTAGCGTGGGCAGCAATTGGAAGAATTGGAATACCACCCCCACGTTGAGTCCCCGCCACACGGCCACCTGCCCCTCGTTGAGGGTATGCACAGCGGTATCGCCCACAAAAACATGGCCAAAAGTGGGCCGGTCGATGCCGGTAATCATGTTGATCAGAGTTGATTTGCCGCTGCCCGATTTGCCCATCACCGCCACAAACTCGCCCGGATCGACCAGCAGATCAATATCTTTGAGAGCCGTAAAGGTTCCTGCGGCGACCTCATAGTTCTTGGTGACCTGCTGTAACTCGATGAGGTGCTCGTTGCCGTGTTTGTAGCGACCGTTTGAGTTGCTGTTGGCGTTGTTACGTTTGAGCCAATTGAACATGGCCACCTCCACTGGATGGATGATTATTAGATAATACTAAATAAATTTTTAGTCTTGACTAAATTCTAGGTTATTATAGCTGGTTTTTTGATTGTTGTCAATAGCGCAACTTTTATTATGGTCTTATAGTTTACGAATTCGGTGCTGAGACGACCCCTTCGATCCAGCTTGGATCAGTGGTGTACCGTTCGAGGGCCTCAAGACCAGCCTCTCTCATTTCTGTGGCTAGCCCTCTTTGCTGGAGGTCCCGGCTCGTCGCCACCTCCGGGTTGCCTGGAAGCCAGCCAAACCACCACAGATAACGAACGGCTTGCGACAGTTTGCCATCAAGCTTGGCATGCTCGATGGCGACCACCCGCCCGTTTGGTTTGCAAACCCGTCGGGCTTCCCTCAAAACCTTGAGGCGCAGCGAATAGGGCATCTCGTGCAAGGCTAGGGTGATGAGTACCCGATCAAAGCTGTTTGCCGCCAGTCCTGTTTGAGCAGCATTTCCCACACAAAAGTCTATTGAGCCGGATTTATCCTTTTGTTTGGCTGTGCTAATTTGTCCCGCCCCTAAATCAACAGCGATTATTTGTACAGTTGGGACCAAATTGAACAGCGCTATCTCTGTGTCTCCAGTGCCGCAGCATAACGAGAGAAGCTTCTCCTCCGGCTGAACATCTACCCACCGGGCAAACTGTCTCCGGCAGGCTGCTTCGCCGCCCAGGGGCAAAAATACAAACCAAATCATCAGGTCATAGAATGGGTGTGAAATACCGTACCAATACTCTTCCAAGCGACTGACATACCCGGATGACCGTAACTGACTACTTTTCTCATCATCTGCTTTTATGCCTTGAGCACTCATGGCAACCTCTAATCTCTTACAATCCCTAGGTTAATCTAACAACTCATCCTACTGAATTGACTCAAACAGCAGTTGTAGGCTAGCTATCGTGTATTGAAGCCTTTTTCGATCTTCCTGCCTACTATTCTCAAATTCCGCCTTCATCTCATCCAGGTCTCGTGAGAAAATAAACGGGTCTTCCCACGCCAACCAATCTACCTCCTTGGTCTGAAGTTTGTCTTTGAGCAGCAAGATCATTTCGACCACCACCCTCAAGTCGTGATGCTTAACGTGCGGGAGTATCTCTTTGAGCTGTCCCGATTGAATCACCAAATGACACCAAACGAAGTCCAGCGATTGGTTAAAGAGGATCTCGCCTGCTCTGATGGCCAGATGTTCAATTTCCCGATAATTCCGGGGGTGGGTCTCCCAGGCTGCCTGCGAACGTTGAAATAGCACGGGCACGTCTTCGTTACTAGCCCCCTTGATGTCTGTGACGAACTGCTCTTTGTGCTCACTCTGCAAAGCAAACACTACCCGATCAATCGTGCACAGATGTAACATTTTCTCAGGAGAAGAATGAGTGACTGCATTTTGATAGACCGCAAGAAAGTGATCGCCAATCATCGTATTTGGTTCGTTAAAATTCAACCGGAAGAATTCATCTGCCTTGAGTTGGTTGATGCGCTCCATCTGAGTCTGTTGGGTCAATGGAGAAATACTGACGAAAGCCTGGGCAAAGAGTTCTTTCAACTGCGGCGTAATGGTTTCCAAATGGGCAAACATTAGACCGTCAGCGTCGTGGAAGGGAAAGACGATGGCGGGTAGCATTCCGTGAACCTCTTTCTCTTTCAATGGTTTCATCTCTTATCACAATTAATGAGATTCTCTCCCTTTTCCTCCAATGAGGCTCGTAAATCTTGCAAACCGTACTTATCCGCTAATCTGGAAACTCCTCTGTCAATCAGTCTAGAAATCAGGCTGCGTCCCCATGCAGCTTGGATCATCATTGGCCCAAACAATCCACACAGGATTGCCATAATTAGTACCCCATCCAAATATTCAAATCCACTAAGCCCTATCATCAGGCTTGCACCGGCAATGCTGCAAGCTATTCCACCAATTATCATTTCCAAGAATGGGAAACGAGTCTGCACATTCGTTTCAACTACAAAAAACGTGATTGTACTGAGAACACATAGCACAGATGCCAATGTTCTCACCAGATACATCCACCAAATGGGTGCATTCCCGACTAAGTCTGAACTGGCGGGATTTGAGGACAAATATTTTATGGTTACTTGAGACCCCTGTTTGAGATTCCTAAACACATCGTTTGAGCAAGCTATATCTCTTTCTAGTACAAAACCTTTAACTTGATCGGGAACTTTGTAAGCATATTCTACAGAACATACTCCCAATTCGTTTTGAATATTAATTACCAGAGCTTCAGAGATGGTTCCCGATTTATTTATTTGAAACCGAGAAATCGCATCTACTGCGGCTAGAATTATAAATACTACCACAACGAAAACGCAGGCAATTAAAGTGAATCGAATGTAAGTGCTGTCGGCTTTTCTGAATAATTTCATCAATTCGCTTTCAAGATGGTCTCAAACGTCGTTTAGAACATAGATTAGCAGGATTAGCGGATTTTTTGTGCTTAATCTGTTAAATCCTGCACATCCGCTGTTCTATCCTGCCGACGAATGAGTAAAATAAACGCTCAACTCCATAATTCTCCAACTGTGTCGAAAAATGGCTATGGCTCAAAGTTACCGCTCTGGTATATTTGGCCCAAATGCAGAAGCCGTTATTTTTACTCATACTCTGCCAAACCGCACCAGAAAGTTGAGAAAGCGACCAAACCAGGGACCGATACTATGCACTCCGTAACCTTGATACTGCTGCTCCATCTGGTGGAAAATGGGGTCCCGGTCAAAATCAAATTGATCGATAAAAGGCCAAAAATCGCTGAATGGGTTGTTAAAAAAAGTTTTTTGGGCTTCGGTTAAACTCATATCGTATCTCCTACGGTCAAAAAATCTTTAGGCGCCTGGAAAAACTATGGCAATCAAAAAACTAATAACCAACAACACCATCCCCACCGAGGCTGTTAGAAGTATAAAGGAATAGCTTTCCAAAAACTCCCCCCACATGAAGCGGGTACGATTGGCAAAGTCACGCCGCGAGGCAACCGATTGAAAATATGAGTATTTTGGATCTCCAAAACGGTTCATTATCCCCAAAAAACTAATCCCTCCAATAACCATCACCAAAAGACCGGCCAGAAACAACCCATTGCCATAATCTTGAGACGTACGCCAGCCGAAAAACCAGCATACCAGACTTACGGCCACAAATACGACCAACACTATCAGAACAACTTTCGCCAAAAAACGGCCAAACAATGATAGATAACTTTTATTCATAAGACACCCTCCCGCCAGGCCCCTTGTAACTCAATCCCCCTATCGCCGCCGCAAAACCTTCGGCCACTACCCTGGCCCCGTGACTATTCAAGTGAACGCCATCCACGGTTAATTGCAACCCCCTGGTGGCCGCTTGATGATCGAGTTGCTCATTACGCCTTAAAAGTAAGCCGTCTAACACAACCCTGGTCGCACTTTTGGGTAAATAAGGCGAAATCTGATGATCATTAAGAGAGGAAATAAATTTAGCTCTCAGGTCGATATAGTCAACATTTTTATAATCAGCAGAGATTTTGCGGATCGCCTCACATAGTGCCTCCAGTCTTTTGTTCCACTTATTGGAGACATCTTCGCCAATAATCAAGGGTGAAACGGCAAATACGTGCGACGCTCTGGCTGTTAATAAATCTAGCGTTTTCTGATAATACCCGATAAACTCATTAACATCTTTTGCCCAAGGTTGCCTGAAAACCGCTTTTAGAATGGGGAAATTCCAGGAAAGATGCACAAACACATCATTGACCCCTACAAATAAAAAAGATAAATCAACCGGCTGGTCTAGCTTTTTTTGGACAATCCTTTGATAGAGGCTGACAACTGTATCCCCGCCTTTACCGTAATTGATGAATTGATGTCCAGGCAAAAACACTTGCAGACAATTGATATATGAAACTCCCAGTATTGCCTCTGTCAGGCTATCTCCATAAAATGCGATTTTCATAAACTCACCCTGAGCCAGTCTCAATTATAGCGATTACCCGCGCCGAATAATTGTAGTTTAGCTACGAAAAAACGTAACTTTGCCGATTGGCAAATACGATTTTGTTCCATTTCCAAATTCACTGTTGGGCTTTGCGCTTCAAACGTTGAGCAAACGTGCCATAGATTATCACACTTATTCGGTTTAGTCGATAGTAAAGTTGTCAACGATCACGTTACAAAAACGATTGCCGGTAAGGGGAGAAGTGTGATAAAATGGTATAGCGACCCGCTAGAGACTTCTACAAAGGAGTAGCTTATGAGTGACCTCATCGGCCAAACCCTCGGTCAATACCGCATTATCGAACAAATCGGCGAAGGCGGCATGGCCACGGTTTACAAAGCCTACCAGCCCGGCCTCGACCGTGAGGTGGCTATCAAAGTTTTGCCACCCATTCATGCCAAACAGCCCGGCTTTAGCGAACGTTTTCAACGCGAAGCCAAAGCCATCGCCAGTCTCAATCACCCCAATATCTTGCCTGTTTACGACTCCGGCCAGGAGAACGGCCACAGTTTTATTGTGATGCGTTATGTTGCCGGGGCAAGCACGCTCAAAGCCGTTATGGGGGCGCAACTCAGTTTGCAGCAAGCTCTCAACATTGTCGAACAAATCGCAGCAGCCCTGGATTACGCCCACCGGCAGGGAGTCGTCCACCGCGACGTTAAACCTGGCAACGTATTAATGGATGGCGATTGGGCCTTACTCACCGACTTTGGCCTGGCCAAAATGACCGAAACCTCGGTGAAGTTGACCGGCACCGGCGTGGGTATTGGCACGCCCGCGTACATGTCGCCGGAACAAGGCAAAGGCGCCACCGTCGACCACCGCACCGACATCTACGCCCTGGGCATTATTTTGTTTGAAATGTTGACCGGCCAGATTCCGCACGATGCGGAAACCCCCTTTGCGATTGTACTCAAACGAACCACCGAGCCGCTGCCCTTGCCACGTTCCATTAATCCCAACATCCCCGCCGCCGTAGAGCGCGTCATCCTTAAAGCCCTGGCCGTCAATCCCGATGATCGCTACCAATCCGCCGGAGAACTGGCCGAGGCGCTGCATCAAGCCGCAGCAGAAGCAGAGCCTGACCTGACCAAAGCCAAAATTACGATGCCCGCCACAGGCCCGGCCACCCGCGAACGCAAGTCAAAGGCCAAGCCTTTGCTGATGTTTGCCAGCGGCATAGCGATTTTAATTTTGTGCGTTGTGATGGGCTTTGGGATTTTTCTCATCGGTCGCATTGGTGGTTATAGAGCCGCAGGCAGAGAGACGCCCTCTGGCACCCCGGCCGCAATAGAGCAGCAATCTACGCCAACCGCCGCTGCCTCAGCATCAGCCGACGTGCCCGCCATAAGCCCGCCCACAACCGAGGTAACGCCCACGGCCACGCCGGTCAATCGCCTCATCTACAAAGTGCGCGAGGACAGCCGCGAAAGTTTATATGCTACCACGCTTGACCTGACCGGGCCGTATCTGCTGGCCAGCGGCGCTGACGAGGTGGATGGCCGTTTCTCACCCGAGGGAGAGTACGTTTTGGTGCACCTGGAACGAAACGATAAAGACACGCTCTATTTGATGAAACCCGACGGCAGCGACCGCCAGGTGTTGGTGAGTGATGTCGACTCGGCCTATGGCTATTTTTCTACAGAGGGCGACCAGCTTGAAATCCGCTGGAACAACGAGGACGACTACAACCTGCTGGTGCTGGATAGTGACGGCACGAATCAGGTCACGCTGGTAAACGGCGCCAGCTCATACATTGCGCGCAGTTGGGCCCAGGACTGGCAAAAAGTGGCTTTGAGCGTCAAACGAGGCGATGAATACTATCTCTATGTCGCCAATCGCGACGGCAGCGACCGACAAACCATTGTCAGCGGGGCCGAAAACTCTTATTCGCCCCAACTGCTGGCGAACGGCCAACGGTTGGCCTACACCGTTGACCACGGCGAAACCGAAACGCTGTATCTGGCCAATGCCGACGGCAGCCAGGCTACCGCACTTGCTGCCAACGTGTACGACGCCTGGGCTTACAGCGTTTCACACTCAGGTGAAAAACTGTTAATTAAAGTCCAAGAGACAAGCGATATGCCTGAAGAGTTATATATTGTTGACGCCTTCAGCGGACAAAAGGTACGCCTGCTTAGCGGCGATTATGTGGGGGCCAGATTCTCGCCCGAAGACGCCTGGCTTATGGCTTACGTCGAAACCGATATTAAAGATGCTGACGATGAATATCGCCTGTACTTGATTAGCCCCGACGGCGCGCAAAAACAAGAAGTGCTCGGTCCCAGCCAATACGCCAGTTGGAGCAGCCTGGCCCCCGACGAACAAACGGTTATAATTATTGATAAACGTCGCGACGCCTACCGGCTGCATCTGGTCAACATTAATGGTCAACAACTACAACAAATTATGGACGGCAGCAATGGCGCCGATTGGTATCTCAACGGTTACTTTTCGCCCGACGGCGAACGGCTGCTGGTGCGATTGGGCTATAAAGACCCTTGCTGCTATACTACCTTTTACGTGATGAATGTTGACGGCAGCCAACGATTGCTTTTGGCCGACTATACTCCGGGGCAAGTGACCGGCTCGTTTACTGCCGACGGCCAAACCCTTGTGTTTGATTCTAATCGAGATGGCGGCCACGCCATCTACGTTGCCAACGCCGACGGCAGCAACATTCGCAAACTTGTCGACGGCTACAATCCAATCGTCGCCTCGGGACAACCTGGCACAATGTCTATTCAATCAACACCCTATCCCACCGCCACGCCCACCACCGCGCCAGCGCAAGAGTAACTCATCTCGACCCGGTGAACCAAACCAGAGCCACCCTAACCTTTTGAATTTTCGTCAACAACGCCATAACCCAACCGAATAGTCAGCATTTGTCAAAACAATCGATCAAACAGATTGATGGAATGAGTGTCTTAAGGAGGGAATCAAATGACTGATCTCATCGGCCGCACGCTCGGCCAATACCGCATTGTGGAGCAAATTGGCGAAGGGGGCATGGCCACAGTTTACAAAGCTTACCAGCCCGGCCTCAACCGGGAGGTAGCTATTAAAGTACTACCCCCCATTCACGCCAAGCAACCCGGCTTTAGCGAACGCTTCCAGCGCGAGGCCGAAGCTATCGCCAACCTCAACCACCCCAATATCCTGCCCGTGTTTGATTCCGGGCAAGAGAACAAATACAGCTACATCGTAATGCGTTACGTTGAAAACGCCCGCACCCTGCGCGAGGTGATGGAATCACCCCTGCCGGTCAACCGGGCCGCCGACATCATCGGCCAAATCGCCGGAGCGCTGGATTACGCCCACCAACGGGGCATCATCCATCGAGATGTCAAACCCAGCAATGTGCTGATGGACGGCGACTGGGCCTTGCTGACCGATTTTGGGCTGGCCAAGATGACCGAATCCTCGGTCAGGCTGACCGGCACCGGCGTGGGCATCGGCACCCCGGCGTATATGTCGCCGGAGCAGGGGGAGGGCAGAGTGGTGGACCACCGCACCGACATCTACGCCCTGGGCACCATTCTGTTTGAAATGATGACCGGACGACTGCCCTACGACGCCGAAACCCCGGTGGCCATTGTGTTCAAACGGGCCAACGAAACCCTGCCCTTGCCCCACGACCTCAACCCCAAGATTCCCGAGGCCGTGGAACGGGTCATTCTCAAGGCCCTGGCCCGCCAGCCGGAGTATCGTTTTGCCAGCGCGGGCGAGATGGCCGCTGCCCTCAAAACGACGGTGAGTGAAACTCATGTGGCTCAGGCGCAGGAGACCCTTGTCCGGCCACCCCCACCCACGCCACCACCACCGGCCCGGAAATCGGCTTTCGGCTGGCCGTGGTTAGCCGGTTTGGGTGCCATCGCCATCGTGATTGTTTTGTGCCTCATCGGGTCGGGCATCGGTTGGCTGAATTGGAGCGGGTTCAACGCGGCCTCGACCACGCCGGAAGCGGCTATGTTACCCGCAATGGACACGGCCACAGCGACCCCGACGACCTTGTCGTCTGCGCCAACCAAAGCCCCAACGCTAACCGCCACCTCGGAACCCACGCCGACCGACACGCCAAAACCCACTCCAACCAATACTCCCGTTCCCCCGACAGCCACCCCAACACCATCGCCAAAGCCAACCCGCACCCCGACCCGGACTGCTACGACTAAACCAACTCACACCCCCACGCCGGCCTCATCAGTTAAATTTTGTCAAGATGATTACATTGTTCGCGAAGATGATTGGTTATCAAAAGTTGCAGACAAATATTATGGGGATGTTCTGGCCTACACGGCCATCTATGAAGCGACCAATGCGGCGGCTAAGGTTGACGATAGATACGCGACTCTATCAAACCCCGACATCATTCCAGAGATAGGCTCATTGCTTTGTATCCCCAGCTATGAAGACGCCCAACGAATTATGAACGGCGAATTTACATTTAACAATACGACCACAGCACAGGAGAGTGTTTCCCCAACCAATACCCCCCTCCCCTCAACATCAACTCGACCGTCTTATAGCGGACGTATCGCTTTCGCCTCCGAACGCGACGGCAACAGCGAAATTTACGTAATGAATGCCAACGGAAGTGGACAGACAAACCTGACCAACAATCCAGGCTGGGATCACTTTCCCGCCTGGTCGCCAGATGGTTCACGTATAGCTTTCGAGTCTGGCCGCGATGGTGATGCTAATAACGTTGAGATTTACGTAATGAACGCTGATGGGAGTGGGCAGACAAACTTGACGAACGACCCAGCCTCTGACGCATTTCCTTCTTGGTCACCAGATGGTAAGTACATTGTCTTCATGCGTAACGCTGACATCTACATTATGAACGCCGACGGTAGTAGACTTAAAAATTTGACTGGCACTCCAGGTAGTGAGTATAACCCCCATTGGTCGCCAGATGGTTCAAAAATTGTTTTCGAATCTGCTGGTGTTGGCAACACCGAAATCTACCTTATGAACATTGACGGTAGTCAGATAACCCGTTTGACCGATTATCCAAATCTTGATTGGAACCCGGCCTGGTCACCAGACGGCACCCATATTGCCTTTGAGTCCGACCGGGATGGCAACAACGAAATCTACCTGATGAATGCCGACGGCACTGGGGTAATCCGTCTGACAAACAATCCGGCCACTGACAATCACCCCACCTGGTCACCAGATGGTAGTCACATTGCATTCGTGTCCTTCCGCGATGGTAACAGTGAAATTTACGTAATGAATATCGATGGCAGCGGGCTGATGAATCTGACCAACAATCCAGCCTCTGATAATGCTCCTGCCTGGGGGCCGTGAAACTATCGGTCCATATCAAACACCAAGAACTGTCCAAAAGTAACTCTTCACTTTTCCTCGGAAAAATATGCTGAAAATACAAGGTTATTTTTGGACAATCACTCAAGGGGTGAATTTGAGATGACAGACCTGATCGGCCGCACGCTCGGCCAATACCAAATCATCCAAAAAATCGGACGGGGCGGCATGGCAGCGGAGTGAAGAATCCCCCCAACATTTCTGGCAAGACACGGTATTGGGGACCTTCGCTCCCTCTGGTCGCTCAGAGTCAGAGTGATATTACCGAAGTAAATAGTTACGTTGTCTCTTTAACCAACATCGCTCTAATTTCTCGGTTTAACAGGTTACATTAATTATATTCTTCATGCAGGCTGCCTGAAAAATCTTCAAATGTGTCGTCGTCAACAATATCCTCATCGGCATATTTTTCGTACAAATAACCGGCAATGGTTCTCTCCAACCCTTCCAAAAATAAACGCTCGGCGAATAATTCTTCGGCATGGTTTTGGCGAAGTTCGATTAACTGGTGCCGAATGTCATCCAGTTTATCGCTGATTGTGCTGATACTGATTTTTTCTTCTTCGGTATAATCCATTTTTTAACTCCAAGAATTTGATTGACGTGGTTTTGACGGACTTCCGCAAGCCTGGATGGCATCGCCACGACCAGGGAGAAAAATAATCGTCTACACCTTGCCCACCGCAATAATGTAAAGCGCCGCTTCCTCCTCTCCATCCACACCCAACAGATCGTTGAGATCATCATCCAAAAACGCGCCCACGGCGCAAGCCCCCAACCCCATTGAGGTCGCCGCCAGGTAGAGGTTCTGCCCAATGTGCCCGGCCTCTAACTGCACATAGCGATAAGTCCGTTGGCGATATTTCCAACGAGTGCGCTGAAAGATGGCGGACAGGACAAAACAAACCTGAGCTTGGGCCAGCATCTCCTGGCCAATTCCGGCTACGGTGATCTCTGTACGCAAATCTCCAAGTCGTAATTGCTCCAGAGCGTGATTGGCGACATTGTAATGGTAAAGTCCCGGCTCCATCTCGGCCACGTTATGCACCACGGCATAAGTTTCAATGGGGTAGAGCGCGCCTGCCGAGGGCGCCGCCCGAAACCCCCTGGCCGGATCGGTGATACCGCTGGCCGCATACAACAGCCCAGAAATTTCCGTCAACGACAACGAGTCACCCGCATAGTTACGCCGAGACCGACGGCGCGCGATGGCTTCTTCCACGCTCAAGCCCTGGTAGCCAGGCGGAGCAGGCAGATAGATTTGTTTTGGGTGCGGGTAGGTTTTATAACGGGCCGGTTGACTGCCCCAACTGAATAGCGTCCCTAACGAACGGGCATAGCCTGGCTTACTCCACTGATGATAAAACGCGCCCACATCACCTTCGGGTAAATTGGCCATGCCTTCGCCAGAAAAATCTGGGATAAGTTGGGACTCAGGCAGCAGACGTCCCAGGACAAAACCACCAACAGCGGTCAGAATAGAGGCCAGAAACCAGCGCCGACTTGTCGTGGCCGAGGCAGGCTTTGGCTGCGCCGATAACGTTGGACCTCTCTCAGATCTGAATCTTCTCTTAACATAGGCCGTCACCCGCGGCCAATTAAAAATCAGATGAACACCCCCCAAAACAACCCATGCATAGCCAACATAGTTGTGCCACAGAAACCGGGGAAAGCCGAACAGGTCCATCACTAAACCTGTTATTGCCACATAGAGACCGGTCAGCAGCAGCGCAACAACCACCAGATAGTCCCAATCCATCTGTTTCATCTTTCCACCTCCAGCCACCTCAAGGGTTTGGCCTCTATTGGCGACCCAGAACTTGTCCGGCTTTATTTCCGGCCAAAGAGTTCCGTCACCACCGCTCGTAGCGCACCAATGCCGACAAATCCTTGCGATCTTTCGAGCCAAGTTTGTCAGCCGCGTATCCCAACGGCGTAAAAGCCACCGGCTCCACGCCTTCCGGTAAACCGAGTACTTCCCGCGCCGCCTCAACATCAAAGGCCGCCACCCAACAGGTGCCCAGTCCCAAACTGGTTGCAGCCAAAATCAAATGATCCATCGCGATGGCAGCATCCACGTGATGATAATTTTGACCATCCCGGCGCACCCAGGCCTCGCCCGGCAGACTACAGATACAAATGACGAACGGCGCTTGACTGAACCAACTGCGGTGGTAGATACGCCGTAGTTCAGCCTCCCGCCCCTTGGTGGGCAATACGATCAGTCGAAACGGCTGCCGATTGACCGCGGATGGAGCCAGCCGGGCCGCATCCAACACTAACTGCAACTTTTCTTCTTCCACCGGGTCGGGCTTGTAAGCCCGGACGCTGTACCGTTGTTTGACAAGCTCAACAAATTCCATCGTTAATCTCCTCTACTTAACTTGATTTTTACAAACGTACTCTGACTGCCTGGTCAATTCGCTCCAAAGCCCGCTGAATATTGGCCACCGAGTTGGCATAGCTAAAACGCAAATAACCTTCGCCATAGCGGCCAAAACAGCCGCCATCCAGCGCGGCCACTCCAGCTGTTTCCAGCAAATAATCGGCCAGAGCTTTAGACGACATCCCTGTGCCTTCAACGTTTGGAAAGGCGTAAAAAGCCCCCGCCGGTTGGGGGCAACGAAAGCCAGGTATCTGGTTCAACCCGCTCACAATCACCTCCCGCCGTTCTCGAAACGCGGTCACCATCTCACCTATGCTATCCTGAGGGCCGTGCAGGGCAGCGATGCCGGCATGCTGCGTAAACGCAGCCGTACACGAGTTGGAGTTGACCATCAACTTGGTAACCTGCTCCGCCAAGGCCACCGGCATCACCCCGTACCCCAACCGCCAACCGGTCATGGCGTAAGTTTTGGAGAAACCGTCTAACAGAATAGTACGGGGCTGCATGCCGGGCAACGAAAGGATACTGACATGCTCGCCCTGGTAGAGAATTTGATTATATACCTCATCACTCAAGACCATAAGGTCATATTCACGGGCGGCCCCGGCTACTACTTCCAAATCATCTAGGCTGAGGACGCCGCCGGTAGGATTCTGGGGGGAGTTTAAAATAATGAGACGAGTACGTTCCGATACCAGGCTACGGAATTCATCGGGATTAAAGCGGAAATCCTTTTTCTCACGCAGAGGCAACGCGACAGGTTTGGCCCCCACAAAATTGATCATCGACTCGTAGATGGGAAAGCCGGGGTTGGGATAAATGGCTTCGTCACCCGGCCCCAGGAGGGCGAGAATGATGAAGAACATGATCGGTTTGGCTCCTGGCGTAACCACCACCTGTTCCGGCTGCACCGCCACGTTCCGACTCCGGCCAACGTGGCTGGCAATGGCCTGGCGAAGGGCTGGAATGCCAGCTGCGGGCGTGTAATGGGTGTGGCCCTGGTGGAGAGCCAGCACTGCCGCCTCGACGATGTGGGGCGGAGTATCAAAATCCGGCTCGCCGATTTCCAGATGAATGATGTCGCGGCCCTGGGCTTCCAGAGATTTGGCCCGGGCCAAAATATCAAACGCGGTTTCCGTACCCAGCCGGTTCATTCGCGGCGCAAGTTGCATGATTTGGCTGCCTCCTTTAAGGGGAATTTGGATTGCGCCCAGTATACCACCATCGAGACTTGCTTTAAAGTTAGACGTGGTTAAAATGATAACGCCATGACAAAAGATGAGGAGGCTTTCCGATGAATGATATGATCTACCTGGTTGCAGGTTACGCCGTCTTTTGGCTTGTATCATTTGTATTGATCTTTAGCATGGTCAACCGCCAGCGAAAACTGGAGAAAGAGATGACCACACTGAAGCAACTCGTCCAAAATGAAGCCGAACAGGAATAATACTTGACTATGCGCAAAAGGGAGAGAACATGGACATCGAATTAAAATACGGCTGCAATCCCCACCAGAAACCGGCCCGCCTGATGACGCCGGAGCCATCGCCGCTCCAGATATTGAATGGCGTGCCCGGTTACATCAATCTACTTGATGCTTTTGGGGCGTGGCAGTTGGTGCGCGAGTTGCGCGCCGTCACCGGGCTGCCGGGAGCGGCCTCATTCAAGCACACCAGTCCGGCCGGCGCCGCCATCGCTCGACCTTTAGACCCGGCGTTTCTGGAATCCCAGATGCTACCTCAGATGGACTACTCGCCGGTAGCTACGGCTTACGCCCGGGCGCGGGGAGGCGATAGGATGAGTTCCTTTGGCGACGCCGTAGCCGTCAGTGACCAAGTTGACGTTTCGCTGGCCAATCTGCTGAAGGGAGAGGTTTCGGATTTAATCATCGCGCCGGGTTACGAGCCGGAGGCGCTGGAAATTCTCAAAGCCAAAAAGCAAGGCAATTTCCTCGTCCTCCAAATTGACCCCGACTATGAACCCGCCGAGGAGTTGGATCGCCGAGATGTTTTTGGGTTTGTTTTGCGGCAAAAACGGAACACGGCCCAGATCACCAAAGACCAGCTGCGCCATGCCGTGTCGGTAAAAAAGGATATTCCCGCCGACGTGCTGGAAACCCTGGTGGTGGGCACCATTGCCCTGAAGTACACCCAGTCAAACTCCGTTGGGGTGGCCTACAACGGGCAGGTGATTGGGATGGGAGCCGGTCAACAATCTCGCATCCACTGCACCCGTCTGGCCTGCGACAAGGCCGAAAAGTGGTTCTTGCAGCAGCATCCCCGGGTGCGGGGTCTACAATTTAGGGAGGGGTTGAAGAAGCCGGAAAAGGCCAACGTGATCGACCAGTATCTGTTGTGGGAACAATTGTCCGACCTGGAAGAAAAAGCCATGTTGACGGGGTTAACCCACATCCCGGAACCAATCGACAAAACAGAACGCCTGGAATGGCTAAAAAATTTCAACGGCATTTGCCTGTGTTCTGATGCGTTCATCCCTTTCCGGGACAATATCGACCGCGCCAGCCGGAGTAATGTCCAGTATGTTGCTCAAGCCGGAAACTCGCTGCGTGATGCGGAAGTAACAGCCGCCGCCGATCAATACGGCATGGTGATGATCCATACCGGGATGCGCTATTTTCTCCACTAACCTCTATGGCGGTAAGAAATGTCTTAGATTTGCGTCGTAATATCAAGATAAGAGAAAATGACGGACGACAAGGAGACGGATGATGGGAATTGCCGTACAGAAACCTGATACTCGACGCAGCGTATGGGGACACGCCTTGATGTTTATTGCCGGGTTTACCCTGGTGTTTGTGGTGTTTTTTGGCGCGCTGGCCGGTCTTATTTTTGGGGCGTTGGGCCAAACTAACGTGCAAGAGTGGCTGGTTGTTGTGGGGGGAATTTTACTGATTGTGCTGGGCATTCACATGTTGGGGGCGCTCAAATGGCTGGTTGGCCGCCTGGACAAAATATCCTCCCTGCAAAAGCCGCTAGCCTGGATTGACCGCAAATTGGATGAACTGATTCTGCCGGAACGACGGAAACAAGCCGGTTATGGTCAATCTCCGGGGTTCATTCGCTCTGCGGTGGTGGGGATGGCTTTTGCCGCCGGTTGGACGCCCTGTGTGGGGCCGCTTTTAGGGGCAATTTTAGGTTTGGCGCTGAACGTTTCTATCTATGCCAGTCCAGCGACGGCGGTGCTGCAATCGACCGTGTTGCTGTTTGCCTACTCAATGGGGCTGGCTATTCCGTTCCTTATCGTTGCCTGGATACTGAATAGAACCAGCGGTTTTCTGCGATATTTGAATCGGTATGTCCACGTGGTTGAGATAATCAGCGCGGTTTTGCTCATCGGGATTGGCCTTTTGCTGGTCTTCGGCACGCTGAGTACCCTTAACCAATACTTCACTTTCCTGGGCGAGCAGCCAGAGTGGGTTTACCAACTTGAAACCTCTCTGTCCAGCAGCGGCATCACCATTCCCATTGCCTTCCTGGCCGGATTGCTCTCGTTTCTCTCGCCTTGTGTGTTGCCGCTCATTCCGGTTTATCTGGGTTATCTGACCGGCGTGGCGGCGGTGAGCCAGCCTGACACCGCATGAATGACCACCCAACAGGGGAATCGATTGATGAGCGAATTAGTCCAAAACCAACCTGTCACCGGCTTCCGGCGCAGCCTGGTGCTGTGGACGAATCGACGAATCGGGTGGCTTTCCCGTCACTGGCTGGCTGTTTTCAATACGTTTCTCTTTCTTTACGTCGGCTTACCCTTTCTGGCCCCTCTCCTGTTGGCCAACGGTTTCTACCAGGCTGCCGACGCCATCTATTCGCTCTATAGCGCCGCCTGCCACCAGTTCCCTTCACGGGCCTATTTTATTTTGGGTGAGCAGGTGGCCCTGTGCCAGCGGGATATTGCCATTTATGGCACGCTCCTGATTGGGGGACTACTGTTCAGCCTTGTCCGGCATCAACTTAAGCCGCCAGCCTTACGCTGGTATGTCTTTTTTATGATGCCCATAGCGCTGGACGCCGGGCTGGCCATGGCCAGCGAGTGGTTAGCGGCCGGTGTTCCAATGATCACCTTGTGGGCAATTGGTCTTATCGCCCTGGGCATTACCAGCGGTATCTTGTATAGCCAAAATTATCTCACCTGGCACAGTTATGTTTTTTTTGCTTTTGGCCCGCTGGCCCTCATCTATCTCCAATTCTTTGGCCCGCACCAGAGTAGCCCGTTTCTGCGTAACCTCACCGGCTTCATTCTGGGTGTGGGGACAGCTTGGTATGTTTATCCTTATCTTGACGACAGCTTTGAAGACCTGGGAGAACAGGTAAACCTCAAGTTGGCCAACTCCGCAAATTAACCATACCCTCCCCGATACTCCGGCGGCAGCATCTCGGCGATTTTTTGCATCATCACCGTGGTCAATTCGCGAGAAACGTCGTGCTTGAGCGGTGGTGGGCCGGCCAGAGACACCATATCCACCGGCTCGCCGACCTGAATGTGAATCTGGTTGCTTTTCCAGCCAACCTTAAAGTTTTCTGTGCCCCAAATTGCACACGGGATAACCGGCACGCCGTGTTCCAGGGCCAGCTTCACCACCCCGACCTTACCCCGTTTCAATTGGGCTTTATGCCTGCCCCGTGTGCCTTCGGGAAACATAAACAGGAGTTGACCGGCAGCCAACACCCGTCCGGCCTGTTCCATCGCCCAGAGGTCGCCCTCGCCCCGATAAACCGGAAACGAACCAAACTGGCGAATGAGCCAACCAAACAGGCGGTTTTTATACAATTCCCGTTTGGCCATAAAGTGCGGATGCCGGGGCAAGTTTACCCCCATATAAATCACGTCATATAAACTAAAGTGATTACAGGCTATAATCCCCGGCCCACTGTCGGGAACATTTTCAAGCCCGACCAATTCGATGTGTGCCAGGGCCAGCGATAAAGGCCTGAGGATGGCTTTGATAAAGCGGGTGAAACCTGTTTCATAGGTGTACCAGGTTACAGTATTGCGCCAGTCGGTTTTAGCAATGGTTGCGGGTATAGCATTTGACATTCGATTTCTCACTAAATTGCCGCCAACGCCGCCAAAACTTGCTCGCTGTGAGTTTGCGGTTTAACGTTGCGGAAAATCTGTTCAATCCGACCCGCGGGGTCGATTAAAAAGGTGGTGCGCTCCACACCCCAATACTTTTTGCCATACATTGATTTCTCGACCCACACCCCGTATTTTTCGGCTACCTCGTGATTTTCGTCGGCCAGCAGCATAAAGGGGAGATTTTCCTTCTTCTTGAATTGAGCCTGACGTTTGACCGAATCGGGGCTGACCCCAATGACCACCACATCGGCAGCTTGATATTGCGGGAAATCATCACGGATTCCCTGCGCCTGAATGGTTCAGCCGCCGGTCAGGGCCTTGGGAAAGAAATACAGTACAACTCGTTTGCCCTTAAAATGGGACAAGCTGGTTGGATTACCCTCGTCGTTTAATAACTCAAAATCGGGGGCTACATCGTTTTCGTTTAACATCGGTCACTCCTCTTCTGAAATTATTTCACTCAATACCTTTTTTGGTCCGTTAGCTATGGCCCGGTTTTATGGTTGACAAATACCGCCAACGTTAAAACTCCCAGCATAAAGCCCAGGTAATTGGGTTGAAAAAAGCGCGAAAGATAAGCATACACCAATAATAACACCCCATAACCCCACAACATCATCCCCGGCGTGTTCAAGCGGGTCTGTCGCCATAACAGGAAAATAAGCAGCGGCGCACAGATAATGAGTTGGGGAATCATAAACGGCCAATACTCAAATCGGTCCGCCACCCAGCCCAACCCCAGCACGTAATTGCTGGCGCCCCAACCCCAAATTTGGTAGCCGGTGTTACCCTGGCCGGCAGCCCAACGCCACACATCGTCGTACATGGCCGCCGGATTCCAGACCAACCACGGCCCAACGACAATCAGAAAAACAACGGGTAAGGTCCAAGCGCGCCGGAGCAGGATGGCAAATAACGTCGACCAGGTAACGGGCGGCGGAAACAGCCGGTCCCCCCACTGGTCGCGCAACAAATAGAGCAGCCAGAAAGGGGTCAAAAACCAGGCCGTGGGCTTGCTAGCGCAGGCCAGACCAAAAATCGCCGAACCGGCCAAATATCGAGGCATGTTTTGTCGCCCCAAATTTGGCCGGATCAAACACACCGCCAACACAATCCAGGCCAGCACAAACAGGTCGTTTTCGCCATAGATCAAACTGACCGCCAAAATTGGATTGAGGCCCATCACAGCCACGGCGATTCGTTTTTCTTGGGGATGGCGGACCATCCACTGGGTCAGAATCAGGGTCAAACCAAACAACAACAGGTAAACCAAACGCTCGTCAAACCAACCCAGGAGCAACCGGCCCGGCCAATAAATAGCTGTCGAAAAAATGAACGTCCAGGGCAAATAGGGATAGTGGTACAGCGCAGTGCGATATTCGGCATAGCCCCATTCGGCCATCGGCGTATCGACGTAATCTTCAACATACGGGTTCAACCCCTTGCCGAAATAATCGATGGCCGCTTCGGTTTGAATGACCCCGCCATCGTGGGCATAGCTGGCCGGTCCGCGCAACTGCCGCAAGTTGATGAGCAACACCGTTTTGCCCCCAACTAACAGTACAATAATTCCGTAAATGAGGCCGAGCTTCAGGTAATGCGTGGCCCGGGCCGATGGTTCATTGCCAAAAAAATCCGCAACAAGGTACAACCCCAACAGGCCAAAGGCAGTAACCACCAGCAGCATACTGACCGGGTCGATTTCGGGATGAGCCAACAAATCCAGGCTCCAGGCGGGCCACCACCCTTCCACCAGCCGCCGGGCATCCTCGTGACGCTGAGGCAAAGCAACCACATCGGCTAGCGTGTCAATGCGAACCCGGGCGATAACAAGAATGAATAAAATGAACGCATCGAGTGATTTCTTCAAGCCATTCCTCTCCGCATCCACATTATACCACGCGGTAAGGGCGAGGCAATTTGTATAGACGGCGTCTGGGGCAAACAGCCACTAGGTTAAGTGCCTCGCCCCTGCTACTTACAACCTCAAAATAGTGGTGGCTACGGTGAAATAAATAAACAGTCCGGTCGCGTCGACCAACGTGCTCATCACCGGGCCGGAAACAACCGTGGGGTCAATGCCTATCCGGGCGACAACAAGCGGCAAGAGCGACCCGGCGCTGGTGGCCCAGGTCACAATACAAAGAATCGATATACCAACCGCCAGAGCCAATTGCAAGTCTCCTACCCAAACCATCGCCAAAATGAAGGCAATAATCCCCATTCCTAACCCTAACACAAATCCGACACCCAACTCGTGCCAAAAAACCCGCCAGCCATCGGCCCACTCCACATCGCCAATGGCCATCGCGCGGATGATGGTGGTTGTGGTTTGCGAGCCGGCATTACCTCCCGTACCAATCAGGAGAGGGATAAAAATACTCAGCGCCACCACCGCCTCTAACGTCCCCTGAAACATAGCCATCACTCCCCCGGTTAACGTTGCGGTAAAGAACAAAATCAACAACCACCCAATCCGTTTGCCGGTGATAGCCAGGATGCCGGTATCCAGATAAGCCCGATCCAATGGTAAGGTACCACCCAGGCGTTGGATGTCTTCAGAGGCCTCATTTTGCAGCACATCGACCAGGTCGTCAATGGTGATGACGCCCAACAAATACTTATTTTCAGCATCCACCACGGGTAGGGCCAGCAAGTCGTAACGCAGCATCAACTCGGCGCAATGTTCCTGGTCCGTATCGGGGGTCACGTAGATAACGTCCGGTTCCATGATTTCGGCAATAGTGGTTTTGGGATCGGCGACGATGAGTTGGCGCAGGTTGACCAGACCGGCCAGCCGTTGCAAACGGTCGGTGACAAAGAGATAGTAGATTGTTTCTTCGTCGGGATGCCAGGCCCTGATAGCGGCGATACTTTGCGCAGCCGTCCACCGGCGTTGCAGAAAGAGGAAGGCGGAGGTCATCAGGCCGCCGGCGGTGTCGTCGGGGTAGTCAATGAGGTGCTTAACCTGGTGCGCCGCCTCTAACCGGGCCAGAACCTCTTGCGCCTGCTCCGGCTTTAAGTCGTCCAACAGGTCAGCCGCCTCGTCCGGCTCCATCTCATCGACTATACGGACCAGCGTGCTAAGAGGTAATTGTACGGCCAGTTCGGCCGCTTCTTCATCATAAAGTTCTTCAATGATGTCGGCTGCATCGGCGGGGTTTATTTGGGGAAGCAGAGCTGTTTGTTGATGGTCATCCAAATCGGCAAAAATTTCAGCCTGGTCTGCCGGTCGTAAAGCCTCAATTACCGATGAGGCTGTGGCGAGGTCATTTTCTTCGAGGGCAGTACGAATCTGCGCAAGTACATCATCGAGGACCAGTTGCTCCATGAATCACCTCCGGTTTTGATTCCCCGGAGGCAATTCATCCACAGTTTGCCAACCGGGGTTTATATTCTGTTGGTCATCATCCAACGTGAGCGTGGGGGCCAACGCCCCTTGCTACTGGGAACAGAGCCTGAATCGTCCAAATTTTTATTCCGTCAAAATTAAAACTGGCTAGAATGCGGCTGATTTTACATCATCCAGCGTACGGGCACAAATACAGCTACAACAAGCAGAACCAGCCAACCCTGAACACCAGACAAATTTTGCAACCTGGGCAATAAGATATATAAATATAGAATGGGAGGCACAAGGTTTAGAGGGCCAGGATGGAAGAACAGACACGCGTATTAGTTGCCGAAGACGATTCTCTGGTGGGCGAGATGGTCCAGGGAATATTGGAGGATTTGCAGTACCGGGTAATTGGTAAAGCTACGGATGGGGCGCAAGCCGTTGAAATGACGCAATCTCTGCACCCCGATATCGTGCTCATGGACATCGAAATGCCCCGGATGAACGGCCTTGAAGCCACCCGGAACATCCAAAGGTGCTGCCCTACCCCCGTGGTAGTTTTGACCGCCTACGAAACGCCAGAACTTCTGCAAGAAGCCAGTACGGCCGGGATCGGCGCGTACCTGGTCAAACCGCCGAGTAAGAACCAGGTCGAACGAGCGATTATTGTGGCGCTGGCTCGTTTTGATGACCTGCAAGAGTTGCATCGGCTGAACGCCGAACTTCAAGAGCACAACCAGAAACTCGATCAAGCCCTGGCCCAGGTAAAAACGCTCAGCGGCCTGCTGCCGATTTGCAGCAATTGCAAGAAGATTCGTGATGACAAGGGATACTGGCAACAAGTCGAAATTTACATCGAGCGCCACTCCGAAGCAGAATTTAGCCACGGCCTCTGCCCTGACTGCATGCGGGAGCTTTATCCCGACACGTACCAGAAATCAGTCGAACGCCGGCAAGACATTATCAAGGTGTTGGATAGGTTAGGTCAGGCCGACCTGGCAACAATTTCAGATGCGGTAGGACTCCCTGAAAGTAACACCCTGAATCGGCTGGAAAGTATGATCACTGACGGGCAGATCAAACATTTGGAATCAAACGGGCAAACGCTCTACAAATTACCCTGAAAATTTGACCGATCTATTGTCAATGTTCGCCACAAAAACTCTTCTCGCACTTTCAGTTTGACACGCTTCTCTTGCTGCGCTAAACTGGCGGCTATGGTTCGGCCCAATGCCCAATACAACCTGATTAAATCACCTGGCCAACTGTGCCCAACATTGACCGGCATGTTAGCCGGTTTACTGGTTCTATTGGTAGCCTGTACGCCGCCAACCCCGCCGCCAACCCCGCCGCCATCACCGACTCCCTGGCCCACACCAACCGTTATCTCGGTTCAATTTGAAACCGCCGTCCCTCCAGAAAAGACGCCGCCCCTTACGCCCCCAACATCCATCCCGGATACTCCTGCCCTCACCGCTCCCCAAATAAACATTACCATCTGGGAGAATTTGCCGGAAGCACAGGCCCAAGGCCTGGCCAACCATATCGAGTCCTTTCAGAACGAATTCCCCCCATACGCCGTTACGCAACAGCATTACGCCAGCCCGGAAAATTTTACGTCTTCCCTGATCGCCGGAGAACTGGAATTCGACCTGGCCCTGGTATCGCCAGTGCTGCTGGGCAATTTGTGGGCCACCGAACAAATCGCGCCGATGTCGGACTTTTTCCCGGCCAGTTTCACCAAAGACTTTGCCCGAGTGCCACTTCTGGGGGCCACTCGAAACGGCAGCTTGTGGGGCTTACCCGACACGGCCGGATTCCACCTGTTACTTTTTTACAACCGTGATTTGGTCGACACGCCGCCAACCACTACCGACGGATTAATCAGTCTGGCTCAGGAACTCACCAAAAACAACCAGGCAAACAATAAGGGTCCACGCTGGGGATTGGCCGTCAACAGCTACGATCCTCTCTGGGTAGTGCCCTGGCTGGCTCCTTACGGCGGCTGGCTCACCGACGAAAACGGCCAGCCAACTCTTAACACGCCCGCCATGGAATCGGCCATCACCCTCTACTTGAGCTGGCAAGGCCGGCTCACCGGGATTGCGCCTGTGGCCACTTATGAGGAGGTCCGCCATCGTTTTCTAAATGGCGATATTGCCATGATGATCGACGGCGAATGGGCCATGGCCGAATTGGCCCGGGCCGACAAACTCAATTGGGGGGTAGCCCTGCTACCCAATGTGGGTGAAGCCGAAAAGAGTCAACCGGCGGCCCCACTGGTGCTGGCCCGCTACTGGGTGGTCAGCCGGAAAGCAACCGGCGACCGGGCATTGGCGTCTGCGGCCTTTTTGGAGTATATTACGCAGCCAGAGAAACAATTACAACAAACGGTTCAATTTGGCCTGTTACCCACCCGTCTCCAGGCCCTTGACGACGTGTTAATTGTGAATGACTCCGCCCTGCGCATCAGTAGCAGCCAAATGCAGGCCGGTCGAACCGTGCCCCCCGGCATCAATGTTGAAGAATTACTCAACGCGATGCGCGAACCACTGCGAGGTGTCATCGACGGCGAACTAACGCCCCAAGAAGCCGCCGAGATGATGCAAAACAACGTGGAAAATTGAGGAGAAGTATGGAACACAATCTGTTGCTCGATTGGGAGACAAACCCCATTGATACCCTCTGGAATCTGGCCATGCTGCCCAAATATACCTGTGCCGCGTGTAATTATGAAATTGACCCAGATTGGGAAGGTTTAGATAGCGACGAAATTCGACTTCGCGCTCAAACCACTTATGCTGCA
Organism: Anaerolineae bacterium; assembly: GCA_016926805.1. Classification (GTDB taxonomy): domain Bacteria; phylum Chloroflexota; class Anaerolineae; order 4572-78; family J111; genus JAFGNV01. The sequence goes on along the minus strand of JAFGNV010000020.1, from coordinate 23,546 downwards.
ATGGGCCATGAAGTTCCCTTTGGAATCGCCGAAGCCGAGTATATTCGTTACGCCAAAGGCGCCATCGCCAAGACGCCTTTGGCTGATCGGATTTCCAGGGTCATCAAAGCGATGCGTCACGAGGCCAATTATCTCGAGGCCGATACGCCCTGCCCTCGCTGCCATTCATTCGAGCGGACGCCGGTCACTCCAAATAGATAACCGTATCGGCCAGGTTTTTAAACCCGGTTCCGGTGGCCCAGTAGACCACAATCTGGGCGGCTTCAGGAATTGACCCTTCCGGCAACGAAAACGCATAAACATCACGCACAATTTCACCCGCCACCCACCGGCTGGTTGGGTAGATACCCCACACCGGCGGGTGGTCTTGAATGATGTTTTCTCCGCCCCGGCTGATAACCTGTCCCCCCACTAACGGGCGCACCGAAATGGTGTAATCTACGCTCAATTTCTCCCGGGTTTGCCAGTAAAGGGCAAGCTGCCAGTTGGACCGTTGCCGCAGGGGATCAACTCCGGCGGGCAAGGAGTCGTTGATGTCTATCTGTTCCCAACCGACCAGTCTTAATTGCTCTCCCAGGTCAATCTCAAGTGGTGCAACTCCGGCTGGTAGATCGGTACGAGGAGCCGGCCACAAGGCAATCAACTGCTCTCCGGCGGCCTGCGGATACCTGCCCAGAATTGCATCAGACCCCATGGCCGCCGCCCGCCGACTGATATAAACCGCCAACTCAGTATTGTCGACTCCCGGCGGCGGGCTGAAATCACCCGCCACGGTGGGATAGAGGTTGGCCGCGGCCCCCCACACCGTGGTCAAATATTGCAGGGCCACCCGCTCGGCAAAATCGCCAGAAATAATTGCCGGAGTCACCGGATTATCGGCCAGAATCGCCCAGCCGGGGTCCAACCCTGTGTCGGCGGGTAAGTTGTGCTGGTTGGCCCGAGGCAAATTGGTAGTGAATCGATAAACCAGCAAGCCGATCAAAAGAAGTAAGATGAAGGCCTGCCCCGGGCGAAGGAAGCGAAACGACTGAAGCCGAAGGAACGAAGGCTTGCCCTGAACGAAGCTGAAGGGATGAAGGACGAATTGTGATTTGTAATTTGCCCATTCGCCAATTCTGGTAATCCCCGCCGCAAAGCCGATAATAAAAATCGGGTAAGCCGGGATAATCACCTGAAACCAGTTGCCAAAGCGGTAGCTCCAGGAAAAGACAAAGTAAATAACCAGCGTGCTGTACAAAAAAATCGCCCGTCGTCGTCCCAAAAAAGCCAGGCCAACGAGGCCAATCCAGAAAACAAGCCCGGTTAATTCCTGCCACAGCAACGATGGAAATTCGCCGGTAAAAAAATTTTGCAGGGTCAGACCGGGGGCTAACTCATCACGCCCCTGCCGAATGGTCAAGAATTGGACAAACCAGGTCCACGCATTTGGCCACTGGCCTTCGCCGCGCCATTCCGGGTGCAACACCCCACGAAGGTAAACGTAGGCGTAACTGAATAACGGCAGACAGGTCAAACCAACGGCCAACAAAATGAATTTCGGTTTTTTGAGGTAGTGGTACCACAGGAACTCCCGGTCGTCTGGCGAAACTCGACGGGAAAAAATGAACCAAACCAATGGCGGCAAAATGAACAAGGTGGTGACCATATTGGCCAGCATTGTGCCGCAGATAAAGGCCAGCCAGAGCAAAAGAGAATCACGGGGCGACTCGTCCCATTTTAACGCCAGCCAGATGACGAGGAGGGTTTGCAAAACCGCGCTGGTGTATTGTTCGGTGGTGACACTGTAATACCAGAAAAAATAGGTAACGGCGTAAAAAGCGGTCAGCAACAGGGCCACGGGCCTCTGCCGATTGCTTACCTGATGCAGAATCAGATACAACACCCATAATGCGGCCAGCGCCCACAGAGTCGAGTAGAGTGACAGGATTTGGATGGGGTTTAGCCCCCAACCAAACAAAGTTCGCCCCAGGCGAAACCACAGCCAGCCGCCTATGGTATAGAGTGGATAGCCAGGGGCGTTACCGGGGCGGGCTTCAACCTGGGCGTATTGGTGGGTAATCAGGTCGCCCCCGGTCAATTCATCCGGACGCAGGCCGTTATCGAGGGTGAACAGGTAGAGAGCGGCGATAATCAGCAATAAAGCGCCACCCCAAACGGCTGTTCTTGACGCGCTGTTAGTCACGGTAAAAAAACTCACTGACAACAGGGTAGAGAATTTTACGCTTTCCGGCAGAGACAGGCCCGGGACCTGCTTCTACCATTCAAGAAAAGCTACTATATCAAAGAGGCAATCCTTTGTCAATTGGCGATTCATTTTAGGGTCTGTCCCAAATTTTGGGCAGACCAGGGGGGGTTTGGGGGGACACCCCCCAAACCCCCCGGCCTGCGGCGCAATGCGTCCTAAAATTTTGACAGAATCTACAGGGGAAGATACCATACCGTCAGACCAAGTCTGAGGCAGCAACCGTGAGTGAAAACCCATCAACCCAATTTCCCAAACCACCAGAGTTACATCCCCTGCGTTCGATTCAAGCCAAAGTGTGGCAGGTTACTGGCCTGGTGTTGATTATCAGCGGCTTGGCCATTATGGCCTGGGGCGGCTGGACATTTTTCCGGCAGCAGGCAGAATTAGCCAATCCCCCGGCTCGTATTATCGAAGCCCCGGTTATTGAAGATATTGCCCCTCCAACGGTGCCGCCGAGTCCGGCCAAAGTTGAACCGGCTGCGATTTCACAGCCGGTAAATGTTGAGGCCACCGTGGCCGTACCTCCTGATACACCGACCTCTGCACCTACAACCGCCCAGGCTTTCAGCGCTGCTCTGGCAACTCCTCCTGAAAATGAGAACATTATTCCACCTGAGATGGCGATGGGAACGCCTCCCCTCCCGCCGGAAGAAATAGCGCTCGCAGAAGATAAGTTTACCGAGGAAACGCTCCTCAGCGCAGACCAAACAACTGAAGCCGCAATTCCTTCCTTGGCCGACAATCCGCTGGTAGTAGTGGAAGATGACGCTTCAACCCAAATAGAATTCGAAAGTCCAGGCGCCGATGTGATTACATCACCGCCCACCCGGATTGTGGCCGAGAGCATCAGCCTGGATGCGCCGGTTGTCGAGACAGGGTGGCAAGAAGTGGTTCAAGACGGAGTAGCCACCAACGTTTGGGTGGTGGTGGATTATGCGGCTGGCTGGCATGAAAACTCGGCGTTGCCGGGGCAGGGGGGGAACATTGTGCTCTCTGGCCATCACAACATCAAAGGCGAGGTTTTCCGGTACATTGTCGATTTGGAAGTGGGTGACGTGGTTAGCCTTTACGTCGGTGATCAACGGTATGATTACGCGGTTAACGATAAATTCATTGTGAAGGACAAAGGCGAACCGGAATCTGTCCGCCGGGCCAACGCCAGGTGGATTGGCCCTTTTAATGAAGAGCGCCTGACCTTGGTGACCTGCTGGCCATACAACAACAATACCCACCGGGTGATTGTCATTGCCAGGCCGGTATAAATGACAAGAGGTTTTTTCAATCCCTTTTTAATACATAAATAACCCAGGGGGCAATCCTGGTTTCACTGACCCATTGATAAGGTTCGCTCTCTTTGGCCAGCGGCCTATACGTGTCAACTATTTGTAAGCCAGCCCTCTTAAAGACCTCCTGATAAGCCTTATCGGTCCAAACAATATCCTCTACCGGCCGTTGGTCCTCTATGTCGGTTATGATTATTTTTACCTTCTCCCCACTCCTGGCGTATTTATTTTCTGGAAAATTTTTGGTAGTAAATGAGGCCCATTCATTGACATATATTTGAGGCGATGAAACCAGGTTGACAATTATCCCTTCACTTTTCAAAAGTCTGCCGAACTCCCTGAATATCGCAACTTTTTTTGCCACTGTAGGAATATTATCAAAGGTAAATACAGATAGAACCAGATCAAAAGCGTCAGCTTGAAATTGGCCCAGGTTGCCATCCTCAACAAGACAATATGCTCCGTTGGGGTCTCTGGTTTGCGCCAGTTTTATCATATCCGCGGCTACATCAACGCCGGTGACATTAAATCCGAGCCCTTGCAGAAATCTGCTAGACCGCCCCGTGCCACATCCAAAATCTATGGCCTTTCTTCCCTTGACGTGTCTAAGTATGATGTCGGGCAAATCTCGATAAGCCAAATAATATGTGCCAGGAAACTCCAACTTAGCATAGGCTTCTGCCCGCCGGGTATCCTCATAAGCATTGATAAACTCCATTCATTCCTCCATTTTTTAGCCCAAAATTGGACATAATTGGCCTGATTATAAAACACTCATTTGCTTTTTAGTAGAGCCAATTCTCAAGGAATAAAGGAGTCCAATCAACATAATTTTGCTCGCATGTGAGATTGCGCAAAGTTCATGTTCGTCGTATCATAGGCCATCATTTTTTCAACAAGGACGGCACTATGCACTTCTGTCATTCCCCCAAAATCTGGCAAGAATTTCCCCAACTGGCTGCAAGTTTGTTAATTGCAGATGGCATCCGGCCCCAAGTTGAGGTTGAAGAACGACTGCAACCCCATCTTCACCGTGCCCGTCAGCGATTAAGCCAGGGGACAGAGTCCCACCTGGCCGAGGTTTCAGCCTGGCGGCGGGCCTACGCCCAAATGGGCCTCAAACCCACCCAGTACCGCTCGGCGGCAGAGGCGCTACTGCGACGATTCCGGCGGGAGGACGAGTTACCACGACTGCATCCCCTGGTGGATTTGTGTAACGCAGTGTCACTGGCTTATGCCCTGCCGGTGGCAGTGTTTGACCTGGATCAGGTGGAGAAATATTTGGAAGTCCGGCACGCCAACGGCGTCGAGGAGTACCTGGCTTTCAGCGGTGAGATAGAAATCCCCCCGGCCCAAGAAATTATTTTTGTCGACGCCACGAATCACGTCCACGCCCGGCGCTGGACGTTCCGGCAGAGTCGTCGTTCGGTGGTGAGGCCAAAAACCAAGCGCGTACTCATCGTCAGCGAGGGCCTGCACGATACCGCAACTACGGACGTTCCTGCTTTGATTGATGTACTGTCGGAGGAGATAGCTACTTTGTGGATGCCGCCTCTGCACCAGGCCATTCTCACTGCAAAATCTCCCAGGCTTGATTTCACAATCTCAAATCACGAATAACACGAATGGACGAATGACCCAAATCATTCATAATGAGGAGATAAGGCTGAAACGCTTCTCAGCCTCGCTTGCGTCCCAAGGCAATCTGCCAGGGGAAAGCATAACCGTGCCAGACAACATCGACAACAAAATCTAGCATCTGTCGAAAGCTGCGGCCAGTATAGTTGTGCAGATGCTCTGGGTCGTTGCCAAAAACAAATAGATGCTTGCCACGCAGAAAGTTGACGCCACGAAACCAGGGTTCGTGAGGCACACTCACCAGGACATACTCGGAGGACACCCGAGCCAACTCACGCAAACCTATCGTTGAGTCGGGCAAATGCTCCAACACCTCCAAACAGATCACCAGGGGAAAACTATTATTGGGAAAGGGGAGACGGTGAAGATCAAAATTAACCAGGGGCATATTGGGGGTGATATTACGCCGACCCCACAGTAGCGCCTCAGTATCAAAGTCACCGCCTACAAAAGTAAGGCTTATATTCTGCTGACCTAAATGCCGGATTACAAAACCTTCGCCGCAACCGGCATCAAGCAGGCGAACCGCCCCTGTCTGCCGCACCAGTGCTGTAATTCTTCGATGAAATCTATCCAATAGAGCGCGCTGTAAGGGGTTGGGATTAAGATGTTTCTGCCGATTTCCGTAATGGTTCATTATGTTTGAGGATTTCCTGGATGACATATTCCTGTTCGGGACGGTAGGTAAAATAACGCAGCATCTCGCCCAACAGGCCAATAGAGAAGAGTTGAATCCCCAAAATCATCGCCAAGACACCAACCGTGAAGAGGGGGCGGGTGCCAATAGGGCCGATCTCGGCCAAGGCAAGAGCACGCAGCATCCACAATCCGGTCAGGTAAAGCTCGATAATGACCCCCAGGCCAAACATCATCAATCCACCGGCGCCAAATAATCGAAGTGGATGCTTAAGATATTTCATCAGAAAAAGCACCGTAATGAGATCAAATGTACCCCGAACAGCCCGACCAAAATTCCCGTATTTAGATATACCCGAGTAACGGGGATGATGTTGCACCGGCAGTTCGGTAATGCGAAAGCCCTGGTTCGCCGCCAACACCGGAATATAACGGTGAAAATCGCTATACAGCGGCATCTGCTCGGTCACCGCACGGCGATATACCTTGAAGCCACAATTGAAATCGTGCAATTTTATACCACTAAACGTAGTTGCGGCCCAATTGAAGACACGGGAAGAGAGAGTTTTATCAACCGTATCCTGGCGCTGATAGCGCCACGCCGCCACCAAATCATAACCTTCGTGGAGTTTGGCCAGCATTGCAGGAATTTCGGCCGGATCGTCCTGCAAATCGGCATCAAGGGTGATGATGATCTCCCCCTGGCTGTGACGAAAACCGGCTGTAAGTGCCGCTGTTTTGCCAAAGTTTTGTTGAAAATGAATAACCTGAACGACCGGGTCACGCTCAAAGAGGCTTTCCAGAATTTCGGAAGAGCTATCGGTGCTGCCATCATTAATAAAAATAATTTCATAGGGCTGGCCGACCAGGGCCAACGTCTCGGTTAGCTTTTGATGCAACCGCTCTAAATTTCCTTCCTCATTTAAGAGAGGAATAACGACTGAAAGCGTAGGGGAAGATGGAACCATAAATTTCTACAACCGGATTAGACTGCAAAATATCAAAGCTAACGTTAACCTTGGGTGAGTCAGACCCTAAAGGTTTGTGAAACTTTTAAGGTTTCCTGATGGCTAACTCAATCTACAAATCAACCTCGTGATGACCGGTAAGTAAAGCAACTTTATTGTTATCATTGAGCTTGCGCAACTCGGCCAGCAAGGTCTGAGTTTCTTGCTGTCTTTTCAGTTCGATGCCATACACCAGTTCAGTTTGCGTACCTGCCTGAACGGTTTCGACGGCAATCAAATTGAAACGATTCAGATAGCGGGCGAACAGGTCATCAAATAGAGTTTCATAACGCATATCAGCCGGGACTCTAATTCTGAGAATTTGTTCTCTAATATCTTTGGCAAATAGGTTCAGGGTAACCATGCCCCACCAGATAAAAGAGATAATGAGGGTCCCGATAATGGCCAGCAAATAAAAACGAGTTCCTACGGCCATGCCAACAACCATTGCAAAAAATATGAAACCAACGTCGCGGGTATCTTTTACCGCATTACGAAAACGCACAATAGATAGCGCTCCAACCAGGGAAAAGGCCCGAGCAATGTTAGAGCCGATGACCAGCATCACAATGGCCACCACCATACTCAGCATAATCAGGGTATGAACATAAGACTGGGTGTACGAGACTCCCTGGTAAGTAATCCGGTAAGCCCAGGCAATCACTAACGAAAGTAGAAAGCTCAAAATGATAACAAAAACCACATCGCCGGTGGTAAAAACATTAGTGGCATCCTGAAGGCTTTCGAGAAACGTTGTAAAATCCATAGTATATCCTCACTCTAGTAAAAGATCTCTTGATATTGTAATAATACCTTACTCTGCTCTAAAGCAGTACAATATTTGCTAATGCGACGTAGCGTGCAGCGATGCCTACCAATTAGTTCGGTAAGCCAGTAAGGCACGCGATAATTCACTTTCACCTCCATAACGCACCAATCCGGCGGCACAAATAGCCGGCTTTCGCCATGCTGCTCGGAGAGCAAAGTTAACGCGTGCGTCCGACATTTCAGGTTGGTATCAAAGGTTACCCGCAACCCCGGGTCATATTCACTGCCATTAAAAGCCACCCGATGATAACTCACCACGCATGCCGGTTGAAGTTGCAGAGTATAATACAGGTATTGAATTTCCTCAACCACAGCCTGCTCAGTTGCAGACACATCAGCAACAGCCTGCCCCGCCCCACACAAAGCTATCGCTTCGGCATAGGGAAGCTGGACTCGTTTTTTCTGTAAGGTTTTATCAATCCGCTGTTTGATTTCGGCAAAAACAGGTGTCTCCGCGGTGACTGCCTGATTGCCATACACTCGTACCCGCACTTTACGCCGAAATTTGTGGCCCTCGACTTTGTCCCAGTAGGCTCGATAGTCAACCGTGTCAAAGTAGAGACTACTGATCGGGTAGCGACCATACGCATCACCCATAATATCAGGCACCATAAATTCCTTCAGTGCTTCAATAAAGTCGTCCTGCTGCTCTCTGGTCAATAAATATTTGAGTTCGTAACGGCTATACTCTTTAATCCTCATGACAATAAAGACACTATCCTTTTTGACAATACCTCAACTCAAAAGCACTCGCGTCGAGCAATCGGCGCTCACGGTTCTGGGCACATTCAGGGTCATCATAAGATGATATTCACCAGAAGGCAAATCAGGCGGTACAGAAGGTCTATAAAAATCACAGCCAGACTCGGCCAATCGACCCCAGATTATAAGCCCGTTTGCCAGGCTCACCAAAATTGGAGTATCTCGAGATGAATATTTCTATTTCCTTGACTCAAAAGCCCCTTTGGGTATAATCCCTAGATGTAGAGGGGATAAGGCTGGCTGGTCTTATTCCAGGTAAGTCGATAAAACAGACATGTTTGGCAGAATTATCAATGTTGATAACAGCCCATAACCGGAGTCTTCCTCACCCTGGAATGGTGAGGTTTTTTTATGCATATCATCAAATAAACAAACCGCTTTTATTTAAATTTTCATTAACCTCTGGCTACAATAATTATGTTTGAACACCCAAATCAACACAGGCGAAAAGGAGACGAGATGAGTCCTGAACGTGATTTACAGTGGGAACAGGTTGGTCAGTTCGATTTGAAGAATTTTACGACAGTTGAAATTGGGACGTCGGTCAAAACAACCATTACCAAAATGCGTCAAGAAAACCAGCATTGTGCGATTATTTTGGACAAAGGTTCCCTGGCTGGTATTTTTACCGACCGGGATATTCTACGGAAGGTGGTCGACTCCCGCGAATCCTGGGATTTACCCATTGATGACGTAATGACCCCGGCTCCACTTACCGTTCAAATCAAGGATCGGGCCGATCTGGCCCTGGCCCTGATGGACTTTAAACACTTTCGCAACGTTCCGGTATTAGACGACGATGGCAAGGTGATGGGCAATATAACTCATTACGCCATCATCAAATATCTGAGCGATCGTTTCCCCACTAACTCCATCTATAACCCGCCACCCAACCCCGACCAGGTACCCAGAAAAAGCGAAATGGTACCTAAGTAATTTTAAGGAGAGAAAAAATGGTTGACTTCAGACATATGGAATTTGAAGATGTCGATTCAATTACCATCCGGTTTGCCGGTGACTCCGGTGACGGCATGCAACTGACCGGAACCCAGTTCACCGATACGAACGCCGTGTTCGGCAACGATATCAGCACTATGCCGGACTTTCCGGCCGAAATCCGAGCACCGGCAGGTACCCTGGCCGGGGTGAGCGGGTTTCAGGTCAATTTTTCCAGCGAAGACATCCTGACCCCTGGCGACGCGCCCCGGGTACTGGTGGCCATGAACCCGGCGGCGCTCAAAACCAACCTGCCCGATCTGGAACCCGGTGGAAAAATCATTGTCAACACCGATGCTTTTACCGAAAGCAATCTCAAAAGAGCCAATTACGATAATAACCCGTTGGAGGACGGCAGCCTGAGGGGTTACGAAATCCACAAACTCCCGATCACCACCCTCAACCGTCATGCCCTGGAAGGTATTGAAGGTTTGAGCGCCAAAGATGTTGACCGTTGCAAAAACTTCTTTGCCCTGGGACTGACATTTTGGATCTACGACCGCTCGTTAGATACCTCGTTGAATTACATCGCCAAAAAATTTGCCAAAAAACCGGCCCTGGTACGGGCCAATCAAAAAGCCCTGCGGGCTGGCTACAGTGTGGGACACAATACCGAAGCCTTCCAGACCCGCTATCGCATCAGTCGCGCTCATCTGACGCCTGGCGTCTATCGCAAAGTGACCGGCAACGAAGCGATGGCCATGGGCCTGGTGACGGCGGCTATTAAAGCAAACAAACCCCTCTTTTATGGTTCGTACCCCATCACCCCCGCCAGCGACATTTTGCATAGCCTGGCGGCCCTGAAACAGTTTGATGTACGTACCTTCCAGGCCGAAGATGAAATCGCGGCGATGGGGTCGGTAATTGGAGCGGCTTTTGGCGGCATGTTTGCCGTTACCGGGACCAGCGGCCCGGGTGTGGCTCTGAAGAGCGAGGCTATCAACCTGGCCCTGACGCTGGAACTACCGATGGTCATCATCAATGTGCAGCGGGGTGGCCCCAGCACTGGTCTACCCACCAAAACAGAGCAGTCAGACTTATTACAGGCCATGTATGGCCGCAACGGCGAAAGTCCCATTCCTATCCTGGCGCCATGCTCGCCAGCCAACTGCTTCGACACGGCCATCGAGGCCTTCCGAATGGCCGTGCGCATCAGCAGCCCGGTCTTTATCTTGAGCGACGGCTACCTGGGCAACAGTTCCGAACCTTGGCTCATTCCCGATCCAGACGAGATCGAACCCATTGAGGTCAAGCATCCCATGGCTTCCAGCAATGGTTCCGGTCCCAACGAGTTCAAGCCCTACAAACGAGACCCCAAAACACTGGGCCGACCCTGGGCCGTTCCGGGCACGCCCGGCCTGGAACACCGGCTGGGTGGTCTGGCCAAACAACCAGAAACGGGCAACGTGTCTTACGTGCCCCACGAACACGAACAAATGGTAGAAGAGCGAGTCGTCAAAGTTGCCCGTCTGGCCGACATTATTCCCGACCAACCCCTATTTGGGCCTCAACAGGGCGACCTGTTGGTGGTCAGTTGGGGGAGCACCTTTGGTGCGACTCGTTCGGCGGTATTACGTTTGCAGAAACGCGGCCTGCGGGTTTCACATGCCCACATTCGACACATCAACCCCTTCTCGCGCAACCTGGGTGACATCCTCAGCCGCTTTGAGCGGATTTTAGTACCGGAGATGAACATGGGCCAGCTAGTTATTCTACTCCGGGGCAAATACGGCACGCACAACTTTATCCCCTTCTCTAAAGTGCAGGGACGCCCATTTGCCATCAAAGAAATTGAATTGGTAATAGAATCGATGTTGGCTTAACAAGGGAGAGAGTAATGAGTGAAGTAAAAGAATTAACCCGCAAAGATTTTGTGTCCGACCAAACTGTACGCTGGTGTCCCGGTTGTGGCGATTACGCCATTCTGGCCCAAATGCAGAAAGTTTTGCCAGAGTTGGGCATTCCCCGAGAGAATTTTGTCTTTATCTCCGGTATCGGTTGTTCCAGCCGCTTTCCTTACTACATGAACACCTACGGCATCCACAGCATTCACGGGCGCGCTCCCACCCTGGCCACAGGCCTGAAAATCGCCAATCCTAACCTGAGCGTGTGGGTAATTACGGGTGATGGCGATGGTCTCTCTATTGGTGGCAATCATCTGTTGCACGTCATCCGCCGCAATGTTGACCTCAACATCATTTTGTTCAACAACCGTATCTACGGCCTGACCAAAGGCCAATACTCGCCTACCTCATTGCGGGGTACCAAAACCAAATCTTCGCCAATGGGGACGGTTGAACATTCCTTCAATCCCATTTCGGTGGCCATTGGCGCAGAAGCAACGTTTGTAGCGCGTACCGTCGACTCGAACGTGAAGCATATGGCCGAAATCTTCCGCCGCGCCGCCGAACATCACGGCACCTCGTTTGTGGAGGTCTACCAGAACTGCGTAATCTTTAACGATGGCACCTGGGCTTACGCTACAGACCGCGATACCAAAGATGATAATATCTTGGAACTGGAAGACGGCAAACCGATGATCTTTGGCAAAAATCGAGATAAAGGTATCGCCTTGCGCGGTTGCCTGGAACCGGAAGTTGTCTCCCTGAATGAGGTAAATGAAGATGATCTGCTGTGGCATAACGAACGCGCCCCTTCCAGCCTGGCCTATATGTTAAGCCGCATGCGTAATCCAGACTATCCCGAACCTATCGGCGTTTTCCGCGCCACTAAAGAGCCGGTGTACGAAGAAGGGGTGCTGCGGCAAATCGACAAAGCCATCAAGAGCAAAGGCAAAGGCGACTTACGCAAACTTTATCACTCCGCCGATACCTGGCAAGTCTTTCCCGACGCCGACCTTGATAACGGCCACAAAGTTGGTGAAGAGAAACCCGGCCCCAACGAGTTCGACGAGAAAGACACTCGCGTTTTCTACGAAGAAGAGACTATGCCCAAACCCCCACCTTCATTGGAAACAGACACCGTGGCCGCTCTCAATCCACCCAAACCGCTCATCGCCCATGTGGACATCTCGCTGGCCGAGGCAGTAGACAAACTGAAGAAACTTAATGTTGGTTTTATGGCCCTGGTCGACAACAAGGGCAAGCTGGTTGGTGCTTTCACGGAGGGCGACGTTTTCACCAAGATAGCCTGTAAAGTGGAGATGATGCAGGAGGAAAAGGTTAGAGACTACATGACCACCCCGGTCACCACCCTAAAATGTGACGCCCCGATTGCCCACGCCCTGCACCTTATGTCTCTCCACCACTTGCGCCATATTCCTATTGTGGACGATGAAGGCAAACCCGACAGGGTCATTTCCTTCCGGTCGGTAGTGCGCTACCTGGGGAAGAATTTTTCTTCGGACAACGATAAGTAGATTTTGGGAGCAACCAAATCCAACGGCCTCTGCTGGATACGGAGGCCGTTTTTTATGCTTCGTAATTATCGGATGGTCTTTTTATTACCCGGAGGGCGTGATATAATCCTACAGCTATCAATTCAAATCACTTATTTACAATATGACCATCTCCCTCACTCAACAAATCAAAGAGAAAGCGTATGACCTGGGTTTTGATCTCATCGGCGTTGCCCCGGCTGACCGCGCCCCCCATGCCGATGCCTTTCGTCGCTGGGTGGCGCAGGGCCACGCCGCCGAGATGAAATGGTTGAGTTGTGACCCGCATCGCCGTGAGAACCCTCGCCTGGTGCTTCCCCACGCCCAATCCGTGGTTGTAGTTGGTCTCTCCTATTTTTTGCTCGACCCGCCGCCCGAATTGTGGAATGACCCGTCTCGCGGGCGTATCGCTCGCTATGCCTGGGGCCTGGATTACCACTCTATCATGCTACCGCGCCTGCACGAGTTGGGCGATTTTGCCGAGAGGGAAATCGGCCACTCCCTCAACCAGCGCGCCTACGTTGATACCGGCCCGGTGCTGGAACGTGACTTCGCTGCACAAGCGGGCTTGGGTTTCATCGGCAAGAATACCATGCTCATCCATCCCAAAATAGGCTCCTACTTGTTTCTGGGTGAAATCCTGATTGACCGGGAACTGGCGTACGACGAACCGGCCATCGACAACGGCGCGAGTTGCCAAACCACCTCCCCCGGTCAGCCCAAACGTGTCGGCACCTGTGGTAACTGCACCCGTTGCCTGGAAACCTGTCCTACCCACGCCCTGCCGGCCCCATACATCTTAGACAGCAATCGCTGCATTTCTTACCTGACCATCGAACTTAAGGGGAAAATCCCTATTGAACTGCGCCCCTTGCTGGGCAACTGGATTTTTGGCTGCGACGCCTGCCAGGAAATATGCCCCTGGGTCCGGCGGTACGCCCAACCAACGCGGGAAAAATTCTTGAGCTATAACCCCGAATTCGCTATTCCCAAATTAACTGATCTGATGAGGCTGGATGATGCCGCTTTTCGCGCCCGCTTTAAGGGAACACCCCTGCAACGCGCCAAGCGACGGGGGCTGTTGCGTAATGTGGCTGTAGCCCTGAGCAATGGGGGCGGTCCGGAAGCTCTGCCCATCCTGGAACAAACCGTAAAACAAGAGCCAGAACCACTCATTCGAGAGCATGCCCTCTGGGCCATCAAGCAAATTCAGGTACGTTTGAACAGGAATAACCCATTATGCTGACTTTCTTCGTAACCGATAAAGAATTCCTGGTCAGAATGGTCAGGCTGGCCGGGCCGATCATCCTGCAACAACTGGTAATGGTTTTGCTGGGGCTGATTGATATGCTAATGATCGGCCAACTGGGAGATGTGGCGGTGGCCGGGGTTGGGCTGGCCAATCAGGTCTTCTTCCTGTTGTTTCTCCTGCTGTTTGGCATTAGCAGTGGCGCCGCTATCTTCACCGCCCAGTATTGGGGCCGGCGAGACGTTCGGCGGATTCGGAGTGTGTTGGGGCTGGGTCTCTTGCTCAGCCTGACCGGTGGGCTGGCTTTTACCCTGGTCGGCCTGCTTCTACCAACTCAGGTGCTGGGTATCTATTCAACCGATCCAGCCGTGATTGCGACCGGGGAGGGTTACCTGCGTCTGGTGGCGCTTGGTTTTATAGCCACAGCCATCACCTATAGTTACGGCGGAGTGCTCAGGAGTATTGAGCAAGTTAAACTACCCATGGTTATCAGCCTGCTGGCGGTGGGGGTCAACACGATCCTGAATTATGGGTTGATCTTTGGCCACTTTGGACTGCCGGCCTTGGGAGTGGACGGCGCGGCCATTGCCACCACCGGTGCTCGCTGGTTGGAGTGCAGTCTTCTATTACTGGCGATCTATCACCGCCGATTGCCACTGGCTGCCCGCCTGTCCGAACTGTTCCATTGGACCGCAATCTCCCTGCCCCAGTATTTCAAGACCAGCCTGCCCGTGGTACTGACCGAAATCTTGTGGTCGTTGGGGGTGACCACTTACCACGTGGTTTATGCCCGGATTGGCACCGAGGCGATTGCCGCGGTTAATATTGCCCTGAGTATCGACCGGGTGATGTTTGTCATTTTCATCGGGATGGCCCACGCCGCGGCAATCATGATCGGCAATCAGATTGGGGCGGGAGGACGAGACCGGGCGATGGTTTATGCTCGGCGATTTCTGGTACTGGGGCCGTTGGTTGCTGTGGCCGTAGGAGCGTTACTGATGCTCATTGCCAATCCTATTTTGGGGTTGTACCAGGTTTCAGACTTGACAAGAGGCTATGCTTATCGGATTCTGGTGGTCATCGCCCTGCTATTGGCGGTGCGGGTATCGAACATGCTGCTCTTGATTGGAGTATTGCGGAGCGGGGGTGACACTCGTTTTGGCTTTTTCATTGATGCGGGGGCGATCTGGGTGGTTGGAGTACCGCTGGCCATGATGGGGGCCTTTGTCTGGCACTGGCCGGTGTACGCAGTCTATCTACTGGTGATGGCTGAAGAAGTAGTCAAGTTATCTTTGGGCTTGTGGCGGGTTTTTTCGCAGCGCTGGATTCACCAACTGGCCGTTCCGGCTTGAGAGCAGCGCAAGCAGAAAAATGGAACGCAGGTCTGACCAGATGGATCATTTAAGGATTGTAAACCTGAATTCGCTTTTCTGGCACCCGTTGAGCCAGGCGGGTCATACCCCGGCTAACCTGGCGGATTATCTCGGCTTTGTCCAGGGTTAAAAGCTGGCGGTTGCGCATGATGACCCGGCCATTGACAATGACCGTCTGCACATCGCTGGCGCGGGCGTTATAAACCAGACTGGCGGTGACGCTATGCAACGGCTGGTGATGCGCTCCTTGCAGGTCAACCAAAATGAGATCGGCCAGATAGCCGGGGGCCAACTGGCCCAGACGGTCGGCCAGGCCAAGCACGGCGGCGCTGCCCTGGGTGGCGATGTGCAAGCTCTGGGAAATGGTCATCACCTCCGGGTTGCGGGCCTCGTGCTTTTGCAGCATGGCCATCAGCCGTAAACTCTCCCACACGTCCAGGGTGTTGTTGCTGACCGCCCCGTCGGTGGCTAATCCAACGGGAATACCGGCCTGGCGCAGCGCCAGAATCGGGGTCAGGCCCATGCCCAGTTTGAGGTAGGTTTTGGGTGCGTGGGCCACACCCACCCGGTAACCGCCACGCTGAAGCAACGTTATATCCTCCGGCAACAGCCCGCAACCGTGGGCGATAATCACCGGCACCTCGAACACGCCGGTTTGCTCCAAAACCTGGATGGGGGTCAACCCGCGTTTGGCCAGGCTGGTCTGAGTCTGGCCCATCTCTTCCGCAGCGTGAATGTGGATACCTACATTCAGACGCCTGGCATGGGCCACCGCGGCTCGCAGAAAATCGTCATCGCAGGTGTAAGGGGCGTGAGGGGCCATCCAGGTTGTCAAGCGACCTTCGGCCTGCCCCTGCCAGCGCTCCACAAAAGCAGCCGTCTTGGCCAAAGCATCATACCCCTGGTTGCCAAAAACCGCCCAACCCAAAGCAGCCCGTGTGCCTGCCTCCTGCACGGCCTGGGCTGCTTTGTCCATAAAAAAGTAATGGTCGGCCACGGTCGTCACACCGCCTTCAATCATTTCCACCAAACCCAGTAACATGCCCCAGTAAACATCCTCTTCCACCAGGTTGCTTTCCAGCGGCCACATAAACTCATTAAACCAGCGCTCAAGAGACACATCTTCAGCCAGACCGCGAAAGATGACCATGGGCACGTGAGCGTGGGTGTTGATCAGGCCGGGCATGGCTAACTGCTCGTTGGCCACCACCAGTTCGCGGGCCTGGGTCGGGCTGGTTTGGCCGGTGGGCTGGATGTCGGCGATTTTGCCGGCGTTAATCACAATATCGCAGTTGCGCCGGACATTGGCAGTTGGGGTCAGCACATGGCAATTGCGAATGATCAGATCGTACATTTTATCCGCATCCAACAGGTACGGCATAACATCCCGAAAACTCCACACAAATATTTTGGCAGCTAAATTGACAGGTGACAGCCACTTAAACCGGGTAAACATGTGGCTTATGTGCTAAAGTTGCCCTGAATTTAGGGCTTAAAGTGACTGTCACCTGGGTTAAGCGTCTAATATCTCACGCACTCTAAGCGACAGAGTAACGGGAGAAAAAGGTTTCTGCAAAAAGGTTGCGCCCGAATCTATGATCCCATATTGGGCAACAGCCTCATCTACATACCCCGACATGTAGAGAACTTTTATCTCCGGGTGGATGGCGAGCAATTGTTGAGCCACTTTCTGACCATCCAACCCGCCAGGCATAACAACATCAGTCAGGAGCAGATGAATAGGCGCATCGTATTGTTCGCTAATTTTCAACGCTTCCCGACCATTGTGGGCCTCCAGTATCTGGTAGCCATCTTGAAGCAGAACATGACGCGCCAACTCTCGCACCATTTCTTCATCTTCAACCAGCAAGATGGTTTCTGTTCCTCGTTTCGACTCAGCCGGGGTTTGACTCTGGCTGGCGGACTCGGCAGCCTGTCGAAGGCGGGGAAGATAGATTCGAAAGGTTGTCCCCTGCCCTAACTGACTGTTTACGGAGATGTAACCCTCGTTTTGCTGGACAATCCCATAAACGGTGGCCAATCCCAGGCCGGTGCCTTTGCCTTTTTCTTTGGTGGTAAAAAAAGGTTCAAAAATGTGCAACTGAGTTTCTTTATCCATCCCAACGCCTGTGTCGCTAATGGTAAGCATGACGTATGCCCCGGGTTTTAAGCCAATGTGCCGGCTGGCGTAGTCTTCATCCACATCAACCCTGGATGTTTTTATGGTTAGCTTACCACCCTGGGGCATCGCATCTGCGGCATTGACCACCAAATTCATAATAACCTGCTCCATTTGCCCGATGTCTGCCTTGACATGGCCTGATGATGAATCAAGATGGGTTATTAGCTCAATATCCTCACTCACCAATCGCCGCAGCATTCTGCTTAAATCGGTGATGACGGTATTAAGGTCCAGAACCTCCGGCTGGATTACTTGCTGGCGGCTAAAGGCCAACAATTGGCGGGTTAAGGTTGAGGCTCGTTCGCCTGCTTTACGAATTTGTTCAACATCTCGGTATTGGGGGTCATTTTTAGCCATGTGGCGATACAAGAGAAGTTCGCTATAGCCGGTGATGACAGTGAGTAAATTGTTAAAGTCGTGGGCCATGCCCCCGGCCAACCGGCCAATAGCCTCCATCTTTTGCGACTGGCGAAGCTGATCTTCTAACTGCCGGTGCTGTTCATCCAGCCGAATGCGAAGCAGTGTTCCGGTTACTTGTTCGGCCACACGTTGCGCCAGGCTGACTTCTTCGTCGGAAAAGGAACGGGGTTCTACAGTGGCGATATTCAGGCTACCGATCATTTCTTGTTCCACCACGAGTGGTAGGATAAGAGCTGAGGCAGTATGAAGTCGGCGCAATAAATCGTACATTGAGGCAAGACGAAGGTCATTTTGGGCGTCCTCGGCCACCAGAGGAGTTTTGTGGGTTAATAGATATTGAATAATGGGATTGTTTTCGACAGGAATATTTTCGTTCAGAAAGGTAGGCTCGTCTTTGGCCCTATAGTCAGCCACCACCGTGCCCAGAGATTGATCCTGATTCAACAAGGTGGCTGTGGCATGAGGAACCTCAAAGGCCAAAGCCAATTCCCGGCACACTGTATTCAAAATAGCAACCGTATCAGAACTGGTGGCAGTAGCACCGATAACCCGGTTGAGCAGGGCCAGTTCACGGTTGCGGCGGTAAATCTCCTCCTCGGCCTGTTTGCGCTCACTAATATCCTGGACCATGCCTTCGCAGAATAAAACTTCTCCCTGCGCATCTTGGACCACCCGGCCATTCAGGTTGACGGTAATGTGTTCGCCATTTTTAGTTTGCCAGGATAGTTCTAAATTCTTTATTATCTTTCTGGCCTGAATTTGGTCAAGCACATATTGAAATTGGTCGGCCTTAACATAGACCTCTTTTTTAGGATCAAGGGCCAGCACTTCCGCTTTAGAGCTATAGCCTAACATTTGTACCAGAGCCGGGTTGGCATCAATAAACCCTCCTCCGGGTTTGTAACGAAAAATTCCTTCCACGGCATTTTCAAAAATCGAGCGGTAGCGTTCCTCGCTGGCTTGCAAGGCGGCGAACGCCTGCTGACTTTTTTGTTCTAACCCAATTTTTTCAAAGCAGCGGTCCAGGGTGGCGGTCAACTCCTCGGGATATACGGGTTTGCGGAGATAATCATAGGCGCCATATTGCAAGGCTCTCACGGCACTTTCAACATTGGCATAGGCTGTTATGATAAGGCAAAGCAGGTGGGGATATTTTTGTTTGAGGGCGGTGAGCAGGTCAAGCCCGCTGGTCTGACCCAGCCGAACATCGAGCAAGGCAACATGGGGAGCGAATGTTTTTGCTTCCGACAGTGCGTCGCTGATATTATTGGAAATTTTAGTCAGATAGTCTTCTGCTTCCAGAATATCTTGCAGCGAGTCGGCAAAATCAATATCGTCATCTACAATCAGCACGCGGCGATTCCCTGGCACATCAATCTCCTGTTAATCAGAAATGGAGGTGGAATGTTTAGTTTTCCCCTTCATAATGATTCTGATGGCTTCTAATAAATCTTCCGGGTCAAAGGGTTTGATAAAACAATCTGAAACGGACATCGTGCGCAGTTTATCAATGTTATCGGCCTCCTCAACAGCATAAGCAGTGACAATAATGGTTGGCACAACACGATTATGCTTCTTCAGCGTTAGATAGACTTCCAGGCCGCTGAGAAGAGGCAATTTTAAGTCAAGGATCAAAATGTCAATATTGTTAGCCAAAACTCCGTCTACCGCTTCTGGCCCGGTGTGAGCGACAGCAACCAGATATCCATAGTCGGTTAAAAAATCTTCCAGACTGTCAACAAAATCTTGATCGTCGTCGGCCAAGAGAATGATTCCGCCTGGCCGTAGTTCTTCCAGTAGTTCTAATAATTCGGATATCTCAAGTGGTTTGCGTAGAACACCCAGCGCCCCATGTTCGATGGCCTGGCTTAAAAGCCGTTCAACACTATAACCGGTCATCATCACCACTTTGGCGCGGGGGTTAATTTTGCGGATTTCAAAAAAGCTGTCCACGCCATTCATACCGGGGAGTCTAACATCCATAAAGGTGATGTCGAAATTTTTCTCGCGGAATTTCTCGATAGCCGTTTCGCCATCAAAGGCCAGCTCAACTTGATGACCTTCCAGCTTCAAAATATCGGCTAAACTTTCGGCAAAGTCTTGGCTGTCGTCAACAATAAAAATTTTTAATGGCCTCATTTATTCTTTATCTCTTTCTGGTCGAAGTAGTGGCAGCCACAAGATGGCCTGAGTACCTTTTCCAAGTTCACTGGTGATTTCGAGTTTACCACTATGCTGGTTTACGATTTCTCTGGCGATTGGCAAGCCTAACCCAGCGCCAAATCCTTTGGTGCTGTAGAGGGGGTCGAAAATATGAGGCAGCACGTCGGGTGGAATACCAGGGCCGGTATCCGAAATTGATAGCCTCAATTTCTGGTCTACCACCTTTGATTGGATACTCAAAACCAGTGATCTGTCATTTGATTGCCTCCATTCTAACATTGCTTGGCAGGCGTTGTCAATCAGGTTGATAATCACGCGCCGAAAACGCTCCGGGTCCAGCGATATTTCTACCCCGGCAGCCATCTCTTTAGAGAGAGTAATCCCCTTTGGACAGGTTTGTTCATCCAATACCTGCTGCAACCAGTCGTCAAACAAAACAGCTTGCGGGTTGAGCTTGCCCATACGAGTGTAATCAAGCAGTTCAGTAATGATACTATCACAGCGAGTGATATTACGCTCGATGCGATCCAAAGCGGGTTCAACGCCAAGTCCCCTGTCGCGTGTTTGGCGATCAATAACAAAGGCCGAAGCGCGAATGGTGGCCAGGGGATTGCGAATTTCGTGGCTAACGGTGGCGGTCAATTGTCCCAGCGTCGCCAGCCGCTCCTGGCGAAGTAGTTCGGCTTGCACAGCCTTTAGGTCCGCATTCAATTGGGCCAATTCTTGTACTCTTTGGGCTTCCTCGCGGTATAGTTGGGCATTTTTAAGGGCCACAGCTACCTGCGCCGCCAGAGTGCTTTGGATACGAACGTCATCTTCGGTGAAGTAGTTAATTTGGTCGGCCTGCACATCGAGCACGCCCAGCACCTGCTCGCCTACAATTAAGGGGACAGCCAGTTCGGAGCAAGTATCCAGCAGAAGCGGATTGGGCAACCAATGAGGATTTGCCTTTACATTGTTGATGACTTCTCCTCGCCGGATTCGGGCTGCTCGCGCGACCAGCGATTGTTCGGCGTCCAGGGGAATAGACCAATCCTGCGCTACCATTTGCCGCCCAACCTCCCCGGCTCCGGCGGCCAAAACCAGTTTGTCCTGGCTTTCATTAAGCAAGTAGATATGGGCATGATATAATCCAAAACGCGCTTTGGTCAGGTTGACAACACGTTGCAAAAGGTCAGTGGTATCCAACACGGTAGAGACGGCCGTGCTCACCTCCGCCACAGTTTGCAATTGCCGGGAGCGACTTTCCTCCTGTTTCATTAACAAGGCTCCCTGTAAGGCCGTGCTAATTTCCCCGCCCACTACTTCATAAAGATTCCCCTCGCGTGGTTTGGCCTCAAAAAATACATACCCCCATTGCTGGTATCTGAAAAAGAGAGGGATAACCACCATCCTGTATAATTGTCCCGGCGGCAAAAGACCCTCCGGCATCAATTGACGAGAAGGGAAACGGCAGTTCTCCGGCTCCAGGGCCAGGCGTTGGTTATTTCTATAAGCCAGCACCAGCTGCGACCACTCGGTTGGCCTGGCCGGATTCTCATATAAAAAAAGATAACAACTGGGAATCTCTAACAGGGGCAAGCTCCGCACCAGTACGTTCAGCAATTCTTCTACTTCAAACGAGGTGCTCAACAAATGGCTGATTTCGCGCAATACTTCGGCCTGTTTTTTCGCGTGCAAGGTCTGGTTAGATTGAACTTGCCAGGCCATTTCACTCACCATCACCCGGGCTTGCTGCCACAGATCAAGAGATTGTAAGAGCTGCTGTTCGTCCAGATAGGGCCATAAAGAATGACCCAGAACCGACATCATTTCTTGCCAGGCAATTATATCCTCTCCCGCTGCGGCTGCCTGGCGTAAAGCGCGCTGCAAGGTTACTAAAAAGGGAGACAACAATGAGGGTGCATCACCCGGCCCAGCCGACAAATCGGCTACCAGGCTATCCAACAATGGCCCGGCCCACGCCGCGGCAGTGGCCGACGCCCCCATAATCCGGGCTATCTCTGTGCGGATTTTTTCTTGCCGTTCGACCATAGCCGTGGCCAAGGGTTGAGTTACCCGCTGAATGGAGCCTATACCGGCCGCGATGACACGGGGAGAGACGCAGCCGCACGACTGGCGGATGACCAGTTCGGTAGGTATTTTGGTTTGGAGGGGTACTTCTTTACCGGCCAGCAGCGCAAACAGTATTTCAGCAGCCCGTCTGCCGTTTTCGTACATCGGCTGCCGTACAGTGGTCAAAGGAGGGAGCGCCAGCCGGGCTTCAGGCGAATCATCAAAGCCGACCAGGGCCACTTCGTCGGGCTTGCGGATGCCTCGCTCCTGGAATACCCCGGCTACGGCCAGAATCATCTCGTCGTTGGCAGCCACAATAGCTTCAAAATCTGTGCGCGGGCGCAATTTTCGTTCATCGAGCAATATTTTGGCTGCTGCTACGCCCGATTCGTAAAGGAATGTGCCGGGCAATACCAGATGCGGATCAACCGCCAGACTAAATGCTGCCAACGCATCGGTATAGGCGCGAAACCGTTCCTCCCCTTCGGGATGACCTTCAGGCCCCCGGATAAAGGCTATCTTTTGATAGCCATGCGCCTCAATCAAATGGACGACGGCGTTATACATCCCCTGGTAGTTGTTGACCAAAATTTCAGGAATCTTTGCCAGGGTATTGCCAATACTGACTAGCGGTAGAGGCCGGTAACGGGCGCAGAAAGCAAGCGTCTCCTCTACCTCAAGGTGGTGGAATAAGGCACTCCCCCACAGAATCAAGCCATCAAAATTGCGAGGGTCAATCAAATTAAAAAGAACAGCCCGCCGGTCCAGGGACTCATCGGTTAAGTTCTCGCCCGACCCGGCCAAACAGACCAGGTTGGCCCCTTGCTCCGCCACCACGTCACTTATCCCGGCCCAAAGTTCTTGCGTAATTGAATAATTAACCCTTGGACACAAAAAGCCAATCACCGGCCGGGCATTGGACCGCAGGGAAGCAGCGTTGGCCGGGGTAGGGTGGCTTGTTACTTTACGATTCTTCATAAGATATTTCTTTCCACAATAAAGGTATTTTTGATGGTGCGAAATCAAACCTCACCTCTCAGAGGCAACCACACCATCACCTGGGTTTCCCTTCCCATTTCACTATTGATCTCAACCTTGCCTCCGTGTTGTTTAACAATACCCTGAACCACCGGCAAACCCAAACCCACGCCAAACCCCTTGGTGCTGTATAACGGCTCAAAAATGTAGGGGAGTACCTCCGAGGAAATGCCAGGGCCGGTATCGACAATGGATAGCTTCAACTGTTCTTCCGTCACTTCTGTTTTTATGGTCAAAATATGCTCTTGCGTGTCTGATGGCTGTATTTCCTCTT
>JAFGNV010000206.1 GCA_016926805.1 Anaerolineae bacterium | reverse complement strand
TCTTGCTGGACTGGTATCTCAACTGGTACGTCAACAACGACCCCGGCAAACGGGCTACCCAGAAAAACGCGCCCATTTACCCCGCCCCCACCTATGGTGGGACTCCCACCTATGGTGGGACTCCGACCACCGACCCCGACATTCCCAACTGGCGATTGACGGTTGACGAGCGCAAGCGTATTTTGCTGACCCACATTTTTGGCGTAGACATTGACCCCCAGGCCGTGGAAGTGACCAAACTCTCTTTGCTGTTGAAGGTGCTGGAAAATGAGCAAAGCGTACCTAAACAATTAAGTTTGGAACAAGAGCGAGTATTGCCCGACCTTGACCAAAACATTAAGTGTGGCAACTCTCTGATTGGTTATGATTTTTACGACGGCCAGCAAATGGGCTTGGGGCTGTTTGACGAAGACGAACAATACCGCATTAACGCTTTTGACTGGCAAAAGGAATTTCCCCAGGTGTTTGCGCCGCAGGCCCTCACCCCTAACCCCTCTCCCAGGGGGCGAGGGGAACAGCCGCTTCCCCCCTCTCCCACCGGACTTCCCCCCTCTCCTGGCGGGAGAGGGGCCGGGGGTGAGGGTTTTATTGCCAAACCTCCTTTTCCTCCCTCCCTACTCCAACGCTGCCGCGAATTGCGCCAAAACGCCACCGACGCCGAACAACTGTTGTGGCAACTCTTGCGCAATCGCCAACTTGGCGGGGCCAAATTCCGCCGCCAACATCTTCTGGCCGGTTACATCCTTGACTTTTACTGCCACGAAGCCAAACTGGCGGTTGAATTGGACGGCGGCGGTCACGCCGAAGCCGAACAGGCCCGCTATGATGCCGAGCGAACAAAAAAGTTGGCCGACCAGGGCGTTAAGGTGCTGCGATTTTGGAATAACGAGGTATTGCAAAACACGCAAGCTGTTTTAGAGGCAATCTGGGAGGCCCTCACCCCTGAGGCCCTCACCCCTAACCCCTCTCCCAGGGGGCGAGGGGAACAGCCGCTTCCCCCCTCTCCCGGCGGGCTTCCCCCCTCTCCCGGCGGGAGAGGGGCCGGGGGTGAGGGCCACCTCGGCGGCTTTGACGCAGTGATTGGCAATCCGCCCTACATCCGCATCCAGGCAATGAAAGAATGGACCTCAAAGGAAGTTGAATTTTACAAACAACGCTATATCGCCGCCAGCAAAGGCAATTATGACATTTATGTGGTGTTTGTGGAGAAGGGGTTAAGTTTACTCAATAAACAAGGCCGGTTAGGGTTTATTCTGCCTCATAAGTTTTTTAATGCCCAGTATGGCGAACCCTTACGCGGTTTGCTGGCCCAAGGCAAGCACTTGAGCAATATTGTTCACTTTGGCGACCAACAGATTTTTGCTAATGCGATGACCTATACCTGTTTGTTATTCCTGAATAAACAACCTACCGGACAAATTAATTTTGTTCAGACTGATAGTCTTTCTGATTGGCGACTAGGGATTCCGCAGGTGGAGGGAGAAATTCCAACCAGTTATGTTACAGCGAAAGAATGGAATTTCGTTGTAGGGCCAGGGGCAAATTTATTTAATAGGCTAGGAGAAATACCTACCACGTTAGGCGATGTAACGCAAAAGATATTTCAAGGATTGGTTACAGGCGCAGACCCTGTATTTATACTGGATACTATTTCAGAGATTACATTTAGGTCAGATGCTACAGAAAAGATTTACGAACTGGAACCGGAGCTAATGCATCCACTTTGTAAAGGTTCTGTTAACTTGAGACGTTATTATGTTTCCGAAATTACCAAATCTATTCTTTTCCCATATAAACTCATTGGTAAGCAAGCTCAATTGTTAAGTACTCAGGAATTGGCACAAAATTACCCAAAGGTTTGGAGATATTTGAAAGAAAATCGTTCGAGGCTTGAGGCACGCGAAAGAGGAAAATGGAAACATGATAAGTGGTATGCTTTTGGACGTACACAGAATCTAAGCGAGATGGAACAAGAGAAAATTCTAACCCCCAGCATTGCAAGTCATGCATCATTTACTCTTGATAAGACTGACTATTATTACTTTGTTGGAAGTGGTGGCGGTGGTGGCGGTGGCTATGGAATTACACTTAAAGAAGAATTCTCATTTCTGGCATACCCTTATTTGCTTGGTTTACTAAATTCAAGATTGCTTGATTGGGTGCTGAAACAAACAAGCAGCCAGTTCAGTGGTGGATATTACGCCTACAATCGGCAATACATAGAACGTTTACCCATTCGCACCATCAACTTTGATGACCCCACCGACAAAGCCAAACACGATAAAATGGTATCGTTGGTGGAGCAAATGCTCACCCTGCACCAACAACTCAACCAACCCCAAACGCCCCAGGCCAAAACCATGCGGCAACGTCAAATTGAGGCCACCGACCGGCAAATTGATAAGCTGGTGTATGCGTTGTATAATTTAAGTGATGAGGAAATAAAAATTATTGAAGAAAGCGCAGGGTAAGCCCAATGGAACAGATACAAATTTGGGTTAAAAACAAAGAAAAAGCCCATCTCCTGCTGGAGTTATTAGGCGCGTTGGATTTTGTGGAATTGGTAAAAACCGATAGCGCCGACGAAACTCAGGCCGCGCCCACAGCATCGGCAGATTTTTTTGCTTTGGCCGGTTTATGGGCCGGTAGAGACATAACCCTGGAGTCAATTCGTCGCCAGGGGTGGCCGAGGCAGCCTTATGATTCTGTGTGATACCAATATCCTCATTGAATTTTACAAAAACAATCCGATGATAACCCAAACGTTACAACGCATAGGCCAGGAACAACTGGCTATCAGCATTGTCACTCAAGCTGAACTGTATTATGGCGCGTTGGATACAACTGAGTTACAAAAAATAAAAAGGCATCTACAACTGGTTCATCGTTTCCCTATTGATAAAATCACATCGGCTATTTTTTTGCAGCTTATGGAAACTTTTTCGTTAAGCCACAGATTAAGCCTACCTGACGCCCTGATTGCCGCAACTGCTTTAAGGCACAACCTCGAGCTTTATACCCTTAACAAAAAAGATTTCCGATACATTCCAGAATTAAGTATCTATCAAGTTTAACCCCACCGACAAAACCAAGCACGATAAAATGGTATCTTTGGTAGAGCAAATGCTCACCCTGTACCAACAACTCAACCAACCCCAAACACCCCAGGCCAAAACCATGCGGCAACGTCAAATTGAGGCCACCGACCAGCAAATAGATAAGCCCGGCCCGGCGTGGGGGGTTGTCGGCGACAAACCCCTACCGATAGACCCCTGCCCGGGCGCGGCGGGCCATCTCGTCACGTAAGGTCTGGTAGTCGCCCGGAATGTAAATCAACGCCCCCAGGTAGAAACAGACACACAGCACCCAGGCCGTGATACAGATCCACAAAATAGCGGTGTGTAAATTGTAAATATCGGCAATATAACCGGCCATGAGGGGGGCCAGCGCCGCGCCGCTATTCTCGACAAAATATTCAACGGACTGGGCCGTACTGCGGACCTCCGGCACCGTCACATCGTAAACCGTGGCAATAACATTGGGCGCGGCAAAGGGCATAAAAATGGCAGTCAGGCTCATCAGCCCAAAGAACATCAACCGGGCCTCGCCAGGGGTTTGCATGGCCAAAAATAGAAAAATCGCGCCCATCAATACCCCAAAAATAGAGATGCCCACTCGACCTCGCGGCGTGCGTTTGAAGGCCCAATCGCCCAGCGACCCGCCGACAAGATATCCCCCGGCCAGAATCAAAATTACCGGGGCCATGGTCAATAAGATACTTTCCTCATTGTAACCGCGTTCTTCGGCCAGATAGGTGAAGAACCAGAAGGTGATGACGTTCCACGGAAAGACCCCGGCAAAGCCCTGCAAAAAGACAAACCACATGGTGCGCTTCCGCAGCACCTGTTTGGCTTCTGACCAGGCAAAGTGGAATTGGGGCATCTCGGTCATGCCCGCAAACTCCGGCTCAGCCCGGCCCCGCGGCATCTCTTTAACTCCCAGGAAGATAACCACCGACAGAACCACCCCCAGCCCACCGGTGAGGTAGAAGATGTTGCGCCAGCCAAGACGTGGCCCCAATAAAAGCGCCAGGATCATGCCGGCCAGATAACCGATGGGTTGGGCCAGTTGCAAAACGCCGTAAATTTTGCCGCGAGTGGTCGGGCCAAAATAATCGGCCATTAGAGTGAACAGGCCGGGATAGGAGGAGTCGTCAATGCCGGTCGAGGCGCGAGCCATCAGAAAGGCCGAATAGGTGCGCGCCATCGCGCTCAGCGAGGTGGTTACGCCCCAAATCAAAGAAGCCAGGGCCAGCAGCCTGGCCCGCGAGTAACGATCGTAAAGGTAACCCCACAAGGGGTATAAGATAGAGGCCACCAGCAGCGCGCCCGAGGTAACTGCGCCCATCTGGGTTTTGCTGATCTGGAATTCCTTGAGAATGTCGGGGGTAAGGGGACCAATGAGGAGTTTATCAGCCTGGTGCAGGAGCATAAAACCAAAGAAAATAGCCACGACAAACCAGCGATAACGATTATCTTGAGAAACCATGCCTTTACTCACCAGGGTAGATATACGTGTCAAACAACATCCGTCATAAAAACGTATCTTCTCAATATTTGGGGGGTAGGGACAGAATAATATTCTGTCTCTACCGAGTAAATATATGAATTCGCCCCTATTTATTGAGAAGATACATAAAAACTTGCCGTTGGAGTTAGAGCATCAATATGGTTCCGGATTACGCGGCAGCTTGAATCATCGCCACCAGACGTTCGACAACAGCCTGAACCGAGGCCCTGTTGGTGGCCACACAGGACATAACCGGTTGCCGGGGCGGCAGCTTGAAATGTTGCCTGATTTCTTCGGCGCTCAACCCCTGGCGGTCAACCTTGTTGGCCACCAAAAGATAAGGCACATTGCCCCGTTTTCTAAAAAGGTTGAGCAATTCGGTGGACTGCTTGAGCATGCTCCGGTCGGTGGTATCGACCAGAAAGATAAAACCGTGCATCCCCTCGGCCAATAACTGGTGCATAAAATCAAACCGCATTTGACCGGGCGTACCAAAGAGATGAACCTTAAGACCGCCATTAATTCTGGCCTGGCTGTAATCCAACGCAACCGTGGTAGCCGATTTGATCCGGGCTTCGGTTTTAAGATGGGTTGTTTTGTCGGTATTCACCACCTTGATCTGGGAGAGGGTGTTGACAAAGGTAGTTTTACCGGCGTTAAAGGCGCCCGTTACAACTAATTTATACAGTTTGGCCACGGTGAGTTTCCCTTCATAAAGGCCACTGCCTTGTTTGACCACCAGCGTATAGATCCATAGTATAACATTTATGTCAAGTTGTCAATAATAAGGGACACCCCAAGCCCCCGGCTTGCGGCGCAATGCGTCCAAAAATTTGGGATGCTCCCGCTATGTCAAAACATTGTCAGCAGACAACTAGCGTGATACAATAGGGCCGTCGAAGAAAAAAGTTCCGTATGGCCGGGGCTTCAGCCCGGCAGGAGATGTTTTATGGCCAAGGCACTAACCCGTAAAGACATTGAACAGATCATTACGCACGCTCGTGAAAAGGGCGAAACCCCAAACCTCAGCAAAATGGATCTTAGCAATATGGGCCTGTTCCGAGCCGATCTGAGCGAAGCTGATTTGAGCGACGCCAACCTGCGCCAGGTGAATCTGAGCAAAGCCAATCTATCCCGGGCCAATTTGCAGGGGGTGACTCTGACTGAAGCCAATCTGAACGGAACGGATTTGCACGGCGCCAACCTGAGCCGCGCTTATCTCTTTCAGGCTGGTTTGCGTGAGGCCGATCTGAGCGAGGCCAATTTGAGATGGGCTGATCTGAAAGGAGCCGATTTGAGTGGAGCAAACCTGAACGAAACCGACTTAAGGGGGGCTACCTACAGTGGTTACACCACAAAATGGCCGGTGGACTTTGATCCGGTAAAAGCGGGTGCAGTTAAAAAATGAGATGTTGACGCAGTAACCCCTCGGTCGATTTGACGAGCGCTGCCCGGACGGCAGCGGTATCTAAACCGGCCAGTTTCATTCCCAGCACCACTCCGCCAACCACCGGCGGCACGTCCAACCGAACGAACCTGGCCCCCGGAGCGACCACGTGAATCGTCTGGCGCATCACGTCGGCCAACACCGGACTGCCTTTGAAGAAACTGCCGGCCAGCACCACCTCAAACGTTTCCGCTTCAAAATTAAGCTGGCGAATCACGCCAATGGCCATACTGGCCAATTCCCGCCCGGCCCAGCGAATCAATTCTTCGGCCACCAGGTCGCCTTCAGCCGCCACCCGAAATACCACGGGCGCTGCCTCTGGCCCCACTTCCAAAGTGTCCAAGGTCAGGCCGGTCAGCAATGCCTCCACATCTTTCACCCCGGCATATTCGGCAAGCGCCTGGCTCAAACGGGTGGCGGGACCACGCCGGGTCCACTCGTGGGCCACGGCCTGCAACGCCTTGAGCACCAATTCGTGCCCTCCGGCGGCTTCGCCCAACCAGGAAAATCCGGTCATCCGGCCCCTGCGCAGTTGCCTGTCCAGACCCCAGGCGTTGCAACTTGTCCCGGCAACCACGCCCACGCCCCAGCCTGCGGCGGTCCCGGCCAGCAGGCCAATGACGGCGTCGTTGACAATATCGACCTGGGCTTGCAGGCCAATGGCGTCGATAGCGACCAAAGCATCCGCTCGCTGAGAGGGCCAATCGTAGCCGCCAATCCCAAACCCTGCGCCGACAATTTGGTCCTTGTTAATACCCGCCGCTGTTACGGCCTGATGGGTGAGGTCAGCCAATAACCCGGCAAAGGCCTCGTAGCCAATGGACATGGGATTGCCCGGGCCGCCTGCTGCCAGGCCAAGCGCCCGGCCAGCTTCATCGGCAACTAACGCGTGGCTTTTGGTCGCCCCGGTGTCGACGCCCAAAAAGTAAGCAGTCATTACGCCCCCCAAAATTGGGGCAGGTGAGCGCGGTGGGTTGCCAGCATGTCGTCCAGCACAAGCTGAACTTTATCGCCCGTCGGCCCCAGGGGATGGGCCAACAGAGCCTGGTAAGCGGCCTCCCGGTCGCCACGAATGGCAGCCTCGACGGTCAAGATTTCAAACATTTTAACCTGGGCCAGCAGGCCAAAACAGACCGGCGGCAGCGGTTCGGCCGGCAGCGGCTGAATCCTGCTGCGACTCACCCGGCAGGGCATTTCCAACACCCAGTCTTCCGGCCAGCCCGGCACGGTGCCATTGTGCCGCACATTCACCACGTGCGTTTCGCCCAGATCATTGTAATGGGCGGCGAGGAGTTGGGTGGCAATGGTGGAGTAATATTTGCCGCCGCGCTGCATCAGCTCCGCCGGTGGTTCGGTTCGGTCCGGTTCGGCGTATTGGGCCAGCAAACCGGCCTCCACTTTCATCACTTCTTCGGCGCGGGAAGGGGGCCATTTTTGCTGGGCGGCCAGCTTGCGGTCGGTGTGATAGTAATATTGCAGGTAATAATTGGGGAGCATGCCCAGCACTTCCACAATCCGCGGCTCTACGGGTGGATTCTCTTCTGCTTTCAGCCGGTCAAGATATATTTCCAGAACCTGGGGCCAGTACTCCTGCCCATCAATCATCAGTCCCCGATGCCACGACAAATGGTTCAGGCCCAGGGTGTTCAGTTGAGTCTGGCGCGGGTCGCCCTTGATCCCATAACGTTTTTCCAATTCTTCCAGCATATCCATTTTTATCATCGGCACATTGCAGACCCCGACCGAAGGCACGTTGGGGGCATACCGGCTGAGGGCTTCAGTGACAAGTCCGGCGGGGTTGGCAAAATTCACCAGCAGCGCGCCGGGAGCCAGTTCAACCATATCTTCGGCCAGATTCAGAATAACCGGAATGGTGCGCATTGCCTTGGCCATGCCGCCAATGCCGGTGGTTTCCTGGCCAATCAGGCCGTGCCGCCGACCCATATATTCATCCTTGCGCCGGGCCTCCATGCCGCCCACGCGTAACTGGGTGATGACGTAACTGGCTCCGGCGACCGCCTCACGCTGATCGGTGGTTAAATGCACGGCAAAGGGCGCGCCTTTGGCTTGGACCATTCGCTGGGCAAATTTGCCCACAATCTCCTGCCGCTCCTGAGAAATGTCCATCAGCCACAGGTTGGTAAGGGGGAAGGTATCGACCCGATCCAAAAAACCATTGATTAACTCGGGGGTGTAGGATGACCCGCTGCCAATAACGGCTACTTTTAGACTCATAACTGAATGACCTCCAAATTCAATGCTTGGGGTTCAGGATAAAGACAATCGTTCCAGATAAAAGATTTGGAAAATCGCCAAGATCACCCCAAAAAACAGGGAGAAGGGCAACCAGAATAACGTCACGGCGGCGGCCAGCAGCGGAGCCATTGACCTAAACTGGCCTTGCAGGCTGAGCAAGGTGGTGGTAATAGTGCCCTGTTCCGGCCCCCTGGTTACCACCAAAGGCCACAGCGTTTCTTGCAATCCAATGAAAAACGCGGCGAATGCCAGTAGCACAACCAGCGGCAGCGAGGGTAGGATTAATGTTTTGAAAAATGCGCCGGTCGCTGGCTGACCCTCTGCTTGCGCCGCTTGCCAGGTGGAGGCTCGCCCTTTAAAAAATAGCGTCAGAATAAATAAAATGGGGACGCTGATGAGAATAGGAGGGGCCAGCCCTATGAACGTATCTAGGATTCCGGCCTGGCGCATCCCTTCGAATGCAGGCAGGCTCAGCGGCCCGATGGCAACAAACAGCCAGGGGCTAAATAACAGCAGGAGCAGTTCGCTCCACCGGCCCAGGGGACGCAGCGCGCCAATCCCCAACGCACCCAGATAGGCCACCGGTAGTTGGAGCAATAACAAGGCGGCCAGTAATGGCATCGTTGAGTTGATCAATGCTCGGCCCAGAGGGATCATTTTCCCGAGTCGGGCGTAAGCTTCCAGAGTGGGCGAGGTTGGCCATAGGCTTGAAGCCTGAGCCAGTTCAGCCGGACTTTTGAAAGAAGTCAACGCATTCCACAGTAAGGGTAGCACGCTAAGCGCGCCAAGACTCAAACTGACAAGCAGGATGAGCACCAATAAAATGATAGCCAGAGGCTTGTTCATACCGCTCAACAAAGTTGTCCCCTGACCCGGGGAAAGGGTTTTCAGTTTCAGCCCGGCAAATATGATAATCAACCCCGCCATTATCCCCAATAATACCAATGCCATCAAACTCAAACTGGCCACGGCCGCGCCGAATCCGAATCTAAAATGTTGAAAAGTCATTTTGTACTGATAAAGACCCAACGTAGTGGTGACGTTGGCCGGACCGCCGCGGGTGAGGGCGAAACTCCAGATAAAGGATTGCAGGGTTAGGGCACCGGTTGCCAGCAGGCCAATGAGCCAACTGGCCCCCAGGGGGATAAGTGCTTTCAGGCGCGAGGGCGCTGCTTCAGCCTCGGAGCGCAATGCAGCCAGATAGACAACCAAACCTATGCCACTGGCCAACCCCAAAACGTAGAGCGCATCAATTGATAGGAAGGTTTGCCTCACCTGCTCTCGATCTGCCAGCAAGACCTGTCCCTGGAAAATGCCGAAACTGGGCTGAAGGGTCAGGGGCCAGGCCAGGGCCATCAAAAGCGGCCCGAATAAAACCACCGGAATCGCGTACAACAGCCGGAGGGGAATCCGCACCCGGCGGCCAAATTGATTCACGATGAGGGCCAGCAGCAACGGGATCAGCGCTACTACCAGCAGCCGCACCATCAGCCACAACATGGTGAATCCCAACGCGCCGGTAAAAATTTCATCCTGGAACAAACGAGAATAATTTTCCAGGCCAACAAATTTAGCCTCTTGCCCCAGCGGATTCGTTTCTTGCAGACTAGTGATGAGGGTTTTGAAGGTGGGCACAGCCAGCTCGCTGATACAGCAGATGATGGCCGGCGCCAGTAGGGTTAACCCCAAAATAATCCGGCCTGTGCCTTTGCCCGAGGCACCACTTTGCTCAACACTGAGATTTTGCTCCGTCGTCATGCTTTGATCCCCTCCTGAGCTATTTTATTAGTTTATTATGGTAAGTAGCTGGCGCATTCTACGCGTCAGCAGACGGTATAGGGATGCCATCCTGCGGTGGATTTCTTCCTCCTAACCCTAACTCGCTCTCAACTCCTATCAAGTTCGCCCACTACCTTCATCGTCATGCGGTGCAGGGGTAAGGCGCCCTGGGCGGCGGCTTGCGGTGAGGGAATTGAGGCTTCGTCGGGTTTGTCGCTCAGGCCAAAGGTGAGGACGCCGTGAGCAGTCAACTGCTCAACTACCTCGACAACCTCGCCGGTTATGGTAATTTCCTGGGCCAGTAAATCGGCGAGAGGCGTGTCGTCGGGCAAAAAGTCCATTAAAGCAACCGTGGCCTGATATTCACGCAGACGGAAACTTTTGAAAGGGGTCGGGTCGCCATGAGTCATATTGCCGGTGACTTCCCGGTGGGCGGCCCGCAACCCTTTATTCATCTGAGCCTGCCGGGCGTCGCAGAGAGTTACAAATTGGCGAAACCCGGTCAGGCGTCCTTTGGCCAGGTCGGCCCACAGGCGGTTGGCGGTGTAGATTTGCCCCACCACCATTAAACAGATATAAGCCAGGTAATCCTGATTATCGCGAGTGAAGGGGTGATATTTAGTCTGGTTGAGTTCGGTATAAACTTCATATAGGGTATCTTCATCAAAGTCATCGCCCAAACCTTGCTCAACGGTCTGCCGGAGAGCGGTCACCCGGGCCTGGTCAATGACGGTATCATTGCGACCGCGGGGGGCAAAGGTGGTTTTGTCCAAATCCAGCACCAGAGCGGTTTGTTCATCAAAGATAAAACCTTCGTCCTGGACCCAGGCCAGATAATCGGTCAGGGCTTGCCAGCGATTGGCCAGCATCAACGAGCCTTCCAGGTTAATCTGTTTTTCCTCGCTCAACTCTTCGTGGCCAATAAAGCCGCGCATGGGCAGATACTCGCCCAGATTGCGGGCCGAGGTACCGTCGTTTATCGGCAAGTCTCCGATAAAGAGCAGCCGCTTAAGCGGGGGTAAGCCGCGTTGGGCCTGGGCGGCCCGCAAAAAGTGATAGGCGGCGGCGGCGTAAATTGGCTCGGTTTTGCGCGGCACCCTGAAGTCATCCGGCCCAATCTCTTGCCAGATGTCGGTCAGTCTGGGTAAGGCCGGGTCGGGCGGGTTCAAACTGCGATAGATGACGCGATCACCCAGAAAGTCGGCGATTGTTTTGCGTGGATACATAAAAGCCCCCTTCATCTTGGTAGTGATTAAGTTATAGGTGATGAGGAAATATTGACTTGTCATTCCGAGGAGCTTGGAAGCGAAGGAAGCGCAGCGGCTGAAACGACTAATGCGACGAGGAATCCCTCAAAATTATGTGTGCTAGACCAGTTTCGAGGGATTTCTCTCTCACTTCGTTCGTTCGAAATGACATGACCATCACTTACTTATTCACCACCACCTCCATTTTTATACTGATACAAGTCAATCCCAGATTCTCGGGTTAACAAAAACAGCTTTTGGTCCCCCATCGAGAATCTTTATCACAGCCTCTGCGCTAACATCTCCCGTACCGCCTCAATTTCCGCGGCCACCTGCACCGGCCGGTTGGCAAATTGGGCATCGGGCCAGGCGCCGGTGTGGTAGTCAACCGTGGCGGTAGGGTCTTTGAGCAGATTGCCGGTGAGAATACCGATAACGGTTTCTTCTGGTTTGATCACGCCGTTGGCAATCAACTGGCGGATGCCGGCCACCGAAGCCGCCGAAGCCGGTTCGCAACCAATGCCCACGCCATCGATCATCGCTTTGGCATCCATAATTTCTTCGTCGCTGACGGCGGTCACCAGGCCGTTGGTCCAGCCGAGGGTGCGGATGGCGCGTTCATAGCTCACCGGATTGCCGATGCGGATGGCCGTGGCCACCGTTTGGGCCTTGACGGTTGTGCGTTGAGCAAAGTTGTTCTGGTAGCTCTGGTAAAAAGGGCTGGCGCCTTTGGCCTGCACCGCAGCAATGCGGGGGATGCGGTCCACCAGGCCCAGTTGTTGGGCTTCGTAAAGGGCTTTACCAAAGGCGGCGGTGTTGCCCAGGTTTCCGGCAGGCAGCACAATCCAATCGGGTGGTTGCCAGTGAAAGCCTTGCAATATTTCAAACACAATAGACTTTTGGCCTTCCAGCCGGAAGGGGTTGAGAGAGTTGAGCAAATAGATACCCATCTCGTTGCTCACCTGGCGGACTAACTGCATCGCGTCGTCGAAGTCGCCCTGAATCTGAAAGGTATGCGCCCCGTAGGCCAAGGCTTGCGCCAACTTCCCAGCGGCAATTTTTCCGGCGGGAATAAAAATTAAGGCTGGAATACCGGCCAGGGCTGCATAGGCCGCCAGGGAGGCGGAGGTGTTGCCGGTTGAGGCGCAGGCTACGGCTCTGGCATCCATCAATTTGGCCTGCGTCACGCCGACGGTCATCCCCCGGTCTTTGAATGAGCCGGTAGGATTTTCGCCTTCGTGTTTGAGGAAGAGACAGGCGGAGCCGACCCATTTGGACAGGCGGGGATGTTCGTACAGCGGCGTATTGCCTTCGGGACGGGAAACAATGTTGCCGACGGTGGCCGGTAAAATGATTTCACGGTAGCGCCAGACCCCGGAATTGACGGTCGGCGCGACTCGCGGGCCGGGTGCGCCGCTCAAACGACCGTCGAAAAGGCCGCGGCTAACTTGCGGACGCAAGGCTTCTAGATCGTGCCACACATCGAGCAGCCCGCCACAGTCGCACAAATAGCGAACTTCATCGGCCGGATACGAGTTCTGGCAGCGAATACATTGCAGGGAAATGGTAGTGGGTGCGTTGGTTACGGGCATTTTCTGCGCTTCCTTAATCTTCGTCTTCGACAATTTCAACCACGATAGGTTCACCATCATCGATGTCGTCGTCGCCAAAATCATCAGTTTCGTCGTGGTCCACATTGCCCCAGCCCAGCCGATAAAGCCAGACCAGGCCGGCCACAACCACAGCCATCATTAATAAAGCCACACCGCCCACACAGATGGTGGTGCCGGCCACGCCAAGAAATTCTAGCGGGATAATGGATGAGGCAACGGGCGCGGCGGTCGGATGGCGGTTGGGTAGAGAGACCGGCGAGGGACGGGGGATGAGCGTGGGGGGTGGTAGTGACGTAGCGGTGGGCGTCAGAGTCGGTGGAGCGACCACGGCCTTTGCCGTGGGGGTATTGAGGGGTGAAACCGACCCGACATCCGGCGTTAGTTCGGTTTGAGCCACTTCCTCCGGGGTGACGGTGGGTGTGTCGGTGGCCGGTACAGGGGTTGAGGTGGGTGATTCTGGTTGGGGTGTAGCGGTCGGCGGTGGGGTGTCGGTGGGGGGAGACTCGGTGGGATTGGCCAGGGGCACAGCATCGCCCGCAATCTGTTTGAGGCCGACATCATCCAGCCAGAACTGGTCTTTGCTGGGGGGGACCTGAAAGCCTTTTTCCGCCGCGCGTAATCGCCAGGTATCTTCGAGGCGAATAAAAATGGTGATGGTATCGGCCTGAGCGGTGGCGATAACTGTCTGGTTTTCGCAGATTTTGCAGTCGTTGCGCCAGTTGTCGGGTCCCCAGACAATGTTGGGAGAGCGAGGATCGGTGCCACCCAATGGATCGATCCCGATCCGGCGTCCGATGCCCCCCCCCACGGTTTGATTGATTGAGGCATCGTTCACCAGCGAGTCAAAGGTGAGCCAGACAATGTTGGCATAATAGGTGTTACCCGCCGCAACGGGAACTTGCTGGTAGATGCCGCCTATAAAAAAACTTTCCGTAACAATGTAGGCCGCCGGGCAGCGCGGCGCATGACATTCGCCGCCACCCTGTAATACGGAAAAAGCGGCCGAACCATCCTCGGTAAAGCTCTGCCAGCGATCCAGACCGTTATCAAAACCGCAGTTCGGCAACAGGCTTTCGGGCTGCAAGCAAACGTCAGGAAAATCCTGGGCCAGGATAATTAACGTCGGCAGAGTTAAAGCAAGGATTACAACGGCAAAAAATAATAATTGGGTGGGCTTGACTTGGATATGATGGGGCAGGTAGCCAAAGCCGGGCTTTGGGATTCCATTACGTAATTTCCTACCGCCACGTCGTAAATTTAGGTTCAATTTTTTCCCCAGAGATTTTTTCAGGTTAATATTCCCCGATGCGTTGCATCATTCTTTTGGCAAGGAAAACAAGGGAACAAGTTGGGGGAAACTGCCCCCCAAGCCCCCCGGCCTACGGCGTTCTCCTTGGCAGTGGTGTCTGGATTAGCTGAAGAGTATACTCTAACGAATTCCAGATAGCAAGCTTAGATTCAATAACAAGATGGGAGACAAATTTTCTGTCTCCCATCAAGATATTCTTCTTCAGCCTGTGGGGGCAACGAATATCTTTTATTTCCCCTGGAGAGGAGTTGGCGAAACTACCGGGGTGGCCGTTGGCGTTGGTAAACCAGTTGGCTCGCGGGTAGGGAGCTGGAAGGGCGTTTTGGTGGGAGGAATTGGCGTGGGGGTGGAGGTTGGCGGCACTTCGGTAGTTTCAGATTGAGCCGGGCCTGGTTGCTCCTGGGTTGACTGCGCGCCGCCCTCGCCGTCCGTCAAATAGGTATAGGCCGCTGCGCCGCCCAACGCCAGCACAACACACAAAACGAAAACCACCAGCAGGATAATTCGAACGGGCAACCCGCCTTTTTTCCTGACCGCCCTGGCGCGCTTCATGGTACTGGGATACTCAAGGTCGTCTTCCTGGTCGGCGTCCTCGGCCAGTTGAAACTCATCAAGAAAAGTGGCTTCAGAATATGCGTCTTCTGCCTCTACCCCTGTTTCCTCCATTTCCTCAACGGCTTCGCTCATGATATCGTGTACGTTGAACGTGCCGGATCGTAATGCCTCCAACCCTTTTCGGGCCACAACATTATCGGGGTTTAACGCCAGAACATTTTCCAGACAGATCTCACGATCCTCATCGGTGTCGACAACTGAACTCAACCAGAGCCAGACATCCTCATTGCTCTCATCGATTTCAAGAATCTCTTCGAGAAGTTCACGGCCTTTTTCTCTATCGCCTGTTCTGATGACATTGATGGCGTCTTCTAATGTGGGCATGCAACTGACTCCCGGTAACTATCTTTGAACACCATTATAACACTAACTTAACGTCTGTGACAAGTTGAACCGGTAAATGAACCATATTTTCGCTTCAGGGCCGCCAGGCCGGTGTTTGCTCATCACGACCGGGGGTTTGAGTGAGATTGTTGACCGTGTTACCGTCGAGCGTGGTTGAGAACACGTCCCAGTTGCCTTCCCGGTTGGAGTAAAACACAATGAGTTGCCCGTCGGGCGACCAGCTGGGGCCGTGGTCGTTGGCAGTAGAGAAATTACTCAGGTTTTGAGGGGGAGTAGTGCCGTTGGCATCAACCACGTAAATCTCTACATTGCCGTCGCGGTTGGTTTCAAACGCAATTCGGGTGCCGTCGGGCGACCAGGCCGGGGACAGGTCGTTTTCCGGGGCCACGGTTACCTGGCGAATATCCGAACCGTCCACGGCCATGGTGTAAATATCCCAATTGCCGGCGGCTTTGCTGTTAAAGGCAAACCGGCTGCCGTCGGGCGACCAGACCGGCGAGATATTCAGATTACCGTCGGCGGTGATTTGCCGCAAATTGTCCCGGCAGGTGTCCGGCGCGTCCAGGCAGACGGTATCCATCACGTAAATTTCCCAGCCCCCATCGCGCAGGGATGAAAAGGCCAGTTGCGTGCCGTCCGGCGACCAGGCGGGAGTCCAGTCATCGGCCGGGTGGCGGGTAACATTGGCGGCGTTTTGGGCGCAACCATCGGGTAACTCAAAGCAGTTGGTCTCCATAACGTATATTTCCCGGTTGCCGTCGCGTTGGGAAACAAACGCTATTCTTTTACCATCGGGGGACCAGGTGGGCGCGGTGTCGTCCAAGCCTTCTGGGGAGAGGACGGTCACGTTGGACCCGTCGGCATCCATCACATAAACCCGCCAACTCTGGTCAATGTCTCGTCCCATATAGGTGATGGAGGGCAGCGTCCGGGCCACCACCAACGCTGGGGTGGGAGTAACAGTGGGAGTCGGTCCGGTGGGGGTAACCTGGCCGGTCGATGGGGCGCCGGTCGCGGGTGCGGCGGCAGCCTGGTTTTTGGGGGTGGCCGTGGGCGTGGCGGTTGGGGTGGTCAGGAAGGCCAGAGGTGAAGGCAAGTCCAGATATTGAACGGCAAAAATTGCCGACACCGTGGCCAGACACAAGATAACCATCAATAAAAGTAATATCGGCCCCAAGATTCGCCTTCTGGCAGGTCTGGCCGGTTGGTCTACCAGACGGGCGCGACCGACGGTAACCGGTTGGGGTTTGGGAGTCTGCAATTTCACCTGGGCGGCAAGACGGCTCCAGTTTACTTCTCTAAGAATTTCAGCCGGTTGGGTATATTCACGCAGCCAGTAACGCAGCAACTCCACGTAAAAACGGTAGCTGACCGCGCCCATGGGGGCCAGGACGCCTCGCCGGGCCAGGGTTTGCAGAGCATCGATGACAACTTCGGGAACGACCGCGTTATCTTGACGTTGCAGGAAACGAACAACTTCTTCTTGGGTCATCGGGCCATGTTTGCCCTGCATGGCGGCCATGCCGGCCAGCACGGCTCGCTCGACCCAACTCGACTGTTCCCAAATTTGCTCAAAGGGTTCGATAGACGAATCCAACACTTCGGCCAGGGCGGAGTCAAAATCTCGCTGGTTGACCCAGCCATCGTGGACCTGCCGGTTGAGCAGGGTGTGGCCAAACAAGCACAGATAATAAGGGTGGTGCGAATTGATTTCGGCAATGCGGCGCGGGATACCATAATCAAAACGGAGGATATTTTTGACCGGCTGGGTGATCATTTCAACCGAGGCATCGGCGGTGAGAATAGCAAGATTAAACGTTGGCGCGCCATCCAACAACGGATGCCTGATGTTTCTCAGGTGGTCTTGATTGATAACAAAAACCAAATGCAGCCGGGGACAGGTATCCAACACCGGAATAAAGGCCGATAGAAAAGTTGCTACCAGGGCCATATCATCGGTGACAAGCCGGTGCAAATCGTCGAGATACAATACCAGTCGCATTTGGCCGGATTGCCGGTCAGCCTGCATCAACAATTCGTGCAGGATCGCCGTGGCAGACGTTGAGGGGTCAGAAGGTTGGGCTGAAACCAGATTGAGTTGAGTTAGCTGCGGTATCAGTTGCTCGATAACCTGCCGCAAGACAACATCGACGGTTGCCGGCAGACGCTGTTGTTCTCGGGGCGACTTTTTTTGCTTATCGGTGGTTGGCGGGCGGAAGGTGGAAGACTCGGGCACGGAAACCAGCAAGTTAAAGGCCGCCAGATTTTGCAGCGTGCCGACGTGCCGGATAAACGAGGTTTTGCCAATCAACGGCTGTCCGCTCAAAACGAGCGTGCGGGCATTATTGCCAATTTGCAATTCAACCCAATCGGCGGCTTCCTGGCGGCCAAACAGCATGGCGGCCTCAACAACCGGCTGGCCCGGTCGATAGGGATTGGTTATTTCGCTCAAAAGTAATACTCCATATTTGGGTCTGGCCGGGTGTATATATAGGCGTCCAGAAAAACTCTTTTTCAACAATCAAGGTGGCAGATAGCAAGGTAGCTATCCGGCGGTTCATTATACCATTGGGTGGGGGTTAAAGAAAAAAGTGGAATAACGAACCGCATCAGATAAACAGGCGGTCTAGTGAAGCTTGTCGGCGATGACGAGATGGGCCGTAACCCCGGCGTGTTCCACCGTTTCCCAACGAGCGTTGAATTTCTGCGCGGCGAGCATGGCCAGGGGTTTTTCGCGCGGGAGATCGCGCTGGCCGGTAGCGTGGTAGAGCCAGTCGATCAATGGCCGTAAGGGCCAGGGACCGCGCAATCTCCCTTCGACCACAACCACCAGTCGAGCCGGGACGGAAGCGCCGGTTGGGTCTTTCAAAACCCGGTGGACCTCGGAGATAACTTGGGGATGCAGCATATAATCGGTGGGGAAGGTGGCGACAACGTTGTTGAAAAAACCGGCGGGAAAGGGGAGCGCCCGGACATCGGCCTGGCTGAGGCAAAGCGTATAGTTTTGGCGGTGCAACCGTTTACTGGCCAGCCGCGCCATGTAGGGTGATAGGTCGACCCCAACCGGCTGATAACCTGCCGCCAGGGTATCAACAAAAAAGGCGCCCGTACCATAAGCCAGTTCCAGGGTTGTTCCCGGCTGCATAAATTGCATGGCTAATCGACACCAGGCAGGCCACTGGCCAAAGGAAACCAACCAGGCTACCAGATCGTAGGTCCAGGCCAATTGATTATAGAGCAGATGAAAGCCGAGTTTGATGAGCCAACGTGGAAACATAACCATGAGATAATGGACAAATTAGACAATCACCCGGAGTTTGTGGGGGATGATGCGGTAGTTGATTTGGGTGGCATTTTTATCAATGACAACGCCGTCGGCCTGGATGGGAGTGCCAGGAGAGGCGGTGATAAACAGGGAGGTTGTTTTGATATTTGTTACCAAAGGATGATGAATATGTTGGCCCTTGAAGGTTTTGGGCAGCAGAGTTAACATTTGCCAGCGGCTGAGACCTTCGGCGTAAACAAAATCAAGCAGGCCATCATCCAAT
This sequence comes from Anaerolineae bacterium, assembly GCA_016926805.1. Taxonomy (GTDB): domain Bacteria; phylum Chloroflexota; class Anaerolineae; order 4572-78; family J111; genus JAFGNV01. The sequence goes on along the minus strand of JAFGNV010000206.1, from coordinate 26,844 downwards.
ACAGCTTCAGGGGTCATATAGAACACACCTCCGGTCCGAGGGCTATTTCCCACCGAAACCAGGTCGATGGGGCCGTGGTACTCGCCGTTGTCCCAGTTTAGTTGAGCCGTCCACGATTGAGCCGTGGCAATGGTCTTGACTGCCGCCAGAAGATAGCGCAGATCGCCCTTGAACCAACGCATGCGCTCCTGGGCCAGAGTGACCATCGGTTCCAGACCAATGGCCGAATTGTTGGCAAAATAGCAACCATTGACCACGCCCACATCAATCACCCGGGTGTTACCGGCCATCAACCGCTGGCAGGCGAGCGAAATGTCATTGGGCAGGCCCAACATATCGGCCAGATCGTTGGCTGTGCCAACGGGGATAATGCCCAGGGTACCAACTTCGGCCCGGCCTCCGGCCTGCATCAAGCCATTGACCACGCCATTGATGGTGCCATCGCCCCCGGCAGCTACAATAACCGGCCAGCCTTGCTGAACAGCCTTTTGGACGGTTGCTGCACCCTGTTGCAGGGTTTCGGTCACTTCCAGGTTATAATCAAGGCCAGCGGCGCGCAAAGCCTGTTTCACCCGATCGATTTTGGTCTGGCCGGTCCACCGCCCCCCGGTGGGGTTCAGGATTACTTTGATGCGATCCATCTGGAGTTCTCCCCTTGCCTCTATTCGATTGAAAAAGGCCGCTTAGTTGTGCTTCGGCACCACCCACGGCCTTTAGTTTGCTTCAATCGCCACTATTCTGGGCCAATTAACCGGGTAACACGCCCACGGCTTTGCCCGCTTCTTCAAATACATCCATGGCCTGCTCGATTTCGGCGATGGTGTGACCGGCGGTTACATTGGCCCGAAGACGGGCGGTATTGGCGGGCACTGCCGGAGAAACGATGGGTAAGACAAAGATGTCTTTTTCCTGAGAGAGTTTGGCCATCAACCAGGCCCGTTCGTCGTCACCGGCAATGATGGGCACAATAGGCGTTTCGCTGTTGAGGGTGTTAAAGCCGCGTTCCTGTAACCCCTTGATGAAGTAGTTAACATTGGCTTGCAGCGCTTTGACCCGTTCCGGCTCTTCTTCAATTACTTCAAAAGAGGCTTTGGCTGCGGCAGCGGAGGCCGGCGGCAACGCGGCAGAAAACACGTAAGCGCGAACGGTATGCCGCAGATAGGAAACAAGTTCGGACCGGCCGGCGATATAACCGCCAATACTGGGGATGGTTTTACTCAGGGTGCCCATGTGGATGTCAATATCGTTCACGTCAAGGCCAAAATATTCTACAGCGCCGTGCCCTGTTTCTCCCAGCACGCCCACCGAGTGCGCTTCGTCCACCATCAGCAGGGCGTCGTACTGCTGGCACAGGCGAATCATTTCGGGCAGATTGACGATGTCGCCATCCATGCTGAAAACAGCATCAGTGACCACCAGCTTACCGGCTTTGGGGGGTACATCGGCCAGGGCCTTTTCTAGGGCTTCCATATTGTTGTGTTCAAACCGGATAAATTTGGAGCGGGAGAGCAAACACCCATCCACAATGCTGGCGTGGTTGAGTTTGTCGGAAATAACCACGTCACCGCGCCCGAGGAGGGCGGAAATGGTGCCCAGATTGGTAGCGTAACCGCTGGCCAGGGCCAACGCGTCTTCGGTGCCCTTGAAGCGGGCGATGGTTTCTTCCAGCTCAACATGAAGGCGGGTAGTTCCGGCCAAAATACGAACCCCATGCGTACCAGAGCCGAATTCATCCAGGGCGGCGCGGGCCGCGGCCTGGATTTTGGGGTGCCCCAGCAAGTTAAGGTAAGCATACGAGGCAAATTGCAGCATTTTACGGCCATTGATGGTGACGTGCATACCGTCTACCGCTTCTGCCGGTTGCATATAGAGATACAGGTCTTGCTCTTTGGCCGAGCGCACCCGTTCATTCATTTGTTCAATACGCCAGGCAATAGGATTGCTGCCGTCACGTGGAAAAGCCATACGATAATCCTTCCCTCTTTTGATAGCTTTGCAAAGAATTGGGGATTACATAACTTCCACAAGCCAAACAAAAATCAATGGGGAATGGATAATAAGGTGGGGAGGTTATCTAATCCCTGGCCCAGAGTGCCAACCGTCGGTTGATGGGTCAAAGTATAACATCTGGATTATATTTTGTAAAATATTGTCCAGACACCGTTTTGGTTAATCCGTAACCCATTACCCGGTTGTTTGAAGCCTGACCGGCAGATGAGTTGACCAAAACTTATCCACCAAAACCCAAGCCTCGCTCTTTAAGGCTGACAAAACGTTGATGGCCAATAACCAGATGATCGAGCACTTCGATGCCAAGCAGGGTTCCGGCTTCTATCACCGTGCGAGTTACCTGGACATCCTCCGGCGAAGGGGTCGGATCGCCGGAGGGATGATTATGGGCCATGATTAAAGCAGTGGCATTTTGCCTGACCGCCTCGCGGAAGATTTCGCTGACCCGGATAATTGAACAATTGACGTTTCCCACGTAAATGGTGGGGCTATCCATCACCCGGTTCTTGGTATCAAGCAACAAGACACGCAAATGTTCCTGTTCCAGGCTGCCCATTTCCAGCATCAACAAGTTGGCAACATCCATCGGAGAGGTAACTTGGGGTCTGGCATCGGGTGAGGTTAGAAGAAGACGCCGTCCCAGTTCCAAACCGGCCTTGAGTTGAGCGGCTTTGGCGGTATTTACGCCTTTAATGGCCGTTAACTCCCGGAAACCGGCCCTGGCCAGACCGGCCAATCCGCCAAATTCGGTCAGCAGACGAGTCCCCAGGGCTACCGCATTTTCACCCGGCGAACCAACTCTTAACAGAATTGCCAGCAATTCCGCATTAGACAAAGCGGCTGCACCATAATTTTGCAGCCGCTCGCGGGGGCGCTCGTCAAGCGGGAAGTCGAGAATGGTGGGATGATAAATGGCCGAAGGTTCTATTGTCATCAGGCAGCCCTCCCATAAAGCTATCCTTAATCGCAAAGCGAGATTGTAGTATTTACAGGATTAACAAGATATTTTCGGTTGATTTAATCCGACCCAAAAATCAGACTTTGTCCCCAAAATCCTGGTCATCCACTCCAACCATTGGAATCTAAGATTGGGTCAATAAACGTGCGCCTCAAGGCAGGTAACGCCTTCAGGGCCGACAATGGCGCTATGCCGGATACCAGCGGGTAGTTCGAACTGGTCACCGGCCTTAAGATTGAGTGTTTCATGCCGGGTAGGCAGATCAAAACGAATACTTCCCTGAACCACACAAATAATTTTGTTATAACCGTGGGTATGGCTGGCATAAACATCCTCCGGAGCGTTTGACCAGCGGTAAACTTTCAATTGCTGATCTTCCAGGGTAGCCCGCAATTCCGCCTCGGTGGGAGGAGTCTCTTTACGCCAGGGGGTGACTTTCAATTCCATAAAACGTCTCCTAAAGGGTAAAATCTTGCGTCCTTGAATTCGCCTTATTCTACTGATTTGGCCGGGTATCGTCAACCGCGCCTCGACATTTTGTGGTTTTTCGGCTTAATCGTTGACAGGATAACGCGAGTCAGGCTATACTGAAGCGCAATTACCCTCAGGAGGCCAATGATGAGTATAACCGATGATATAAAGGAAATTTTTGAGAAAATGCCCGAAGCCTTTATGCCGGAACAGGCGGCTGGTCTAACCAAGACCATTGTCATCGACCTGAGCGGGGAAGGCGGCGGGCAGTGGACTCTGAGAATTGCCGACGGGAAAATCTCGGTGGAGGAGAAAGAGGCCGGTTCACCTGACCTAACGCTAGGCATGCCAGCCAGTGACTATGTGGCTCTGGTGAATGGCCAGGCCAATCCGATAAATTTATTTATGGCCGGTAAAATAAGAGTGGAGGGTGATGTTACCCTGGCCATGAAATTCCAGGAGATGTTTGCCCGGCCGTAGATTTCCACCAGATACAGGACTAAAGTCATCTTTTCCAATGTACGCTAATCCCTTATAATTCACTTATTGAAATTCAGATATTGAATTTTAGAGACTCCCCCATCGGTGAGTATTTTGAAAATCCTGGAAAATCACGACCTTCAAATATTAAACCACCTCGAAGACAACCCCGATACCACCCAGGCCGATTTAGCCACGCAGTTGGGGGTGGCCGTGGGTAGCGTTAACTGGTATATCAAGCGGTTGATTAGTAAAGGATATGTTAAAGCTACCCAGATGCAACGTCGCCGTTTGCGCTATTTACTGACCCCTCAAGGGGTAGCCGAGAAGACTCGGCTGACCAAAGAATTTATGCAGATGTCGTTGCATTGGTACCGGGTGACGCGGGAGGCTTCGAAAAAGTTTCTTGATGAAGTTCAGCAGGCGGGATATGATGCAGTTTGTATCCAAGGTGACGGTGATCTGGCCGAGATTGTGTATTTGAGTTGTTTGGAAGCGCAGGTTAAAGTTAAGGCAGAGGTTGATAGAGCGTATCCGGTGTTGAGGACTGAGGGGTTAAAGACGGTGTTGGATTGGCCGGAGACTAAATCAATCGTAACAAAAAGAGGTACTTGTACTTAAATGAAAGTGGTTATTCTTGCGGGGGGCTTTGGTACTCGTCTAGCCGAAGAAACCGAGGTGATTCCCAAACCGATGGTCGAAATCGGTGGGTGGCCGATTTTGTGGCATATTATGAAGCATTACGCCCATTACGGATTTGAGGAATTTTTTATAGCCTTGGGTTACAAGGGTGAAGTAATTAAGCGTTATTTTTTAGATTACTATTCTTTAAATAGTAATATGTCAATTAACCTGGCTAATGGCGAGGTGCAAGTGCATCATGGTCAACGTGAGGATTGGATAGTACACTTGATTGATACAGGATTGACTACGATGACTGGAGGGCGGATTAGACACTTGCAATCATATCTTCAAGATGAAACTTTTATGGTAACTTATGGGGATGGGGTATGTAACCTGAACTTACAGGAATTATTGGAATTTCATAAGTCGCATGGGCGCATAGCTACTGTGACCGCAGTTCGTCCCCCAGCTCGTTTTGGCGGTTTGGTGTTTGATGGCAATTTAGTTACCAATTTTACCGAGAAACCCCAAATTGGAGAAGGTTGGATTAACGGGGGTTTTATGGTCTTCGAGCCAGCAATACTTAATTATTTTCAAAAGGATAACGATAGCTTGGAAGCGGATGTTATGGAACAACTTGCTAAAGAGCGCCAATTGATGGCCTTTCGTCACCCGCACTTTTGGCAATGTATGGATACTTTACGTGATAAACATCTTTTAGAAAGTTTATGGCAGCAAAAACGGGCCCCATGGAAAGTCTGGAACTAAACAACTTTTGGCGAGACCGCCCCACCTTTGTTACCGGCGCAACAGGCTTGGTGGGTAGTTGGCTGGTGCGCCGGTTACTAGAAGCTAAAGCTGAATTAGTATGTTTGGTGCGTGACTGGGTGCCCCAATCTGAATTGGTGCAAACCCGACTGGTTGATCGGATCCGCGTGGTTCGCGGTGATGTGCGTGACCAAGCTCTATTAGAGCGCATTTTGGGGGAATACGAGATTGATACCGTTATCCATTTGGCGGCTCAAACCATTGTTCCTATTGCTAATCGCAATCCTATCACCACTTTTGAAACCAATATCGGTGGAACCTGGATTCTATTGGAAGCTTGTCGGCGTAGCCCAACCATTAAACAAATTGTGTTAGCCTCATCTGATAAAGCTTATGGCAACCAGGAAATACTTCCTTACGATGAGGAAACTCCCTTGCAGGGACGCCACCCTTATGATGTCAGTAAATCGTGCGCCGACTTGATTGCGCAATCGTATGCTACAACTTACAGTTTGCCGGTGGTCATCACCCGCTGTGGCAACTTCTATGGCGGTGGTGACCTCAACTGGAATCGGATTATACCCGGTACTATACGTTCCATAATCCGTGGACAACGCCCAATCATTCGCTCCGATGGACAGTTTGTACGCGATTATTTTTATGTAGAAGATGGGGCAGCCGCCTATATGCTGCTGGCCGAACAACTGGCTCAAAATTCCAATTTATGGGGTCAGGCTTTTAATTTCTCCAATGAAATCCAAATTACTGTCTTAGAATTGGTTGAGAAAATTTTGTCGCTTCTACAATCTAATTTAAAACCCGATATACATAATGAAGCCAGCCACGAAATTCGGCGGCAATACCTAAGTGCAGCTAAAGCCAGAGACATATTGGGATGGCACCCCCTTTTTACACTTGAAGAAGGATTACAACGCACCATTGATTGGTATACCAACTTTTTAGGAGCCTCAAGATGAAAAACCCTGTGTTTCTTTGTCGAGGTTGTGAGCGACCCGGCTTAGAATCAGTTCTTTCATTGGGCGAAACACCGTTAGCTAATGCTTTACTTACCACAGAACAACTCAATCAACCAGAGCCATTCTATCCCCTTGAGCTGGTTTTCTGTCCTCATTGTACTCTAGTGCAAATTACCGAAACGGTCTCTCCCGAAGTGCTATTTCTGGAATATTTCTACTTTTCATCTTTCTCCAACACGACTTTGGAACATGCCGAACAAATTGCTAATCGCCTAATTGACCGGTGCCAGTTAAACCAGAATAGCCTAGTAGCAGAAGTAGCCAGTAATGATGGTTACCTTTTACAATATTATCAGCGGCGAAATATCCCCGTATTGGGTATCGAGCCAGCAGTTAATATTGCCCAAGTGGCCGAAGAACGCGGCATTCCAACCATATGTGAGTTTTTTAGTGAACCTTTGGCCAGACACCTTCGCAATCAGGGCAAGCAAACCGATATTATTCATGCCAACAATGTTTTGGCTCATGTAGCGAACCTGAACAGTGTAGTAGCGGGTATAAGATCACTATTAAAAGAAAATGGCCTGGCTGTTGTTGAAGTTCCTTATGTAAAAGACCTGATTGATCATATAGAATTTGACACCATCTACCATGAACACCTCTGTTACTTCTCTCTTTCGGCCTTATCTTACCTATTTCGAAAACATAGATTAATGATTGTAGACGTAGAGCGAATTCCCATCCATGGCGGATCATTGAGGGTATTTGTCGGGCATCAAGATAACCCTAAAGCCTGTCAAAAAGAGGGAATAACGAGAGTACACAAATTGTTAGCCAAGGAATGCGAATGGGGCGTAGGCCAAGCTGCCTTTTATCAAAATTTTGGTAATAAAGTAAAAAAATTAAAAGCCAACTTATTAGCTCTCTTGGCTGACTTAAAAACCCAAGGTAAGCAAATCGCGGTTTATGGTGCGTCCGCCAAGGGTAGCACATTGTTAAATTATTTTGGCATCGGCCAGGAAACACTTGATTTTGTCGTGGATCGTAGCACAGTTAAACAAGGATACTACACGCCTGGTACGCATTTGCCTATCTATGCCCCAGAAAAATTACTAGAGAAAGTGCCCGATTATGTTCTACTGCTAACATGGAACTTTGCCGATGAGATATTAGCCCAACAAACCGAATACCGAGCGCGAGGCGGAAAATTTATCATCCCTATTCCTGAGTTGAGAGTTGTATGATTTTTACCCAGACGAAATTGGCCGGTGCATATATCATTGAACCGGAGCTCATTTCAGATGAGCGTGGCTTTTTTGCTCGTACCTGGTGTCAACGTGAAGTTGAGGCTCATGGTCTAAACCCTCGGTTAGTACAATGTAATATCTCATTTAACAAAAAGAGTGGTACCTTACGGGGAATGCACTACCAGATACCTCCACACGCCGAGGCTAAACTTGTACGCTGTATAATGGGCGCGATTTATGATGTGATTATTGATTTGCGGCCCGGCTCACCAACTTTCAAACAATGGGCCGCCGTCGAGTTAACTGCTGAGAATCGGGTGATGCTTTACATTCCAGAGGGATTTGCACATGGTTTTCAGACACTAGTAGACAACACTGAAGTTTTTTACCAGATGTCCGAATTCTATCACTCTGAATGCGCTCGAGGAGTACGTTGGAACGACCCGACCTTTGCTATTACCTGGCCCTTTACCCAAGGTTTAATTATAACCCCTAAAGACTGGGAGTATCCAGATTTTGTATGGTGAAACGAGTTCTGTTGACCGGTGCCAGCGGTTTTATTGGCCGACATTGTTTGGCTTCATTACTGGCTGCTGGTTATCAAGTTCATGCCGTGTTTTTAAAACATCCTGTCAAATTTGATACGTTACCAGTTGTGCAGTGGCATCAAGCAGACTTGTTGGATAGACTGCAAGTTGAAAGTCTGCTGGCGCAGGTGAAACCGACACATTTATTGCATCTTGCCTGGGATGTCCAACCTGGTACATATTGGACAGACCCTACCAACCTATCCTGGGTACAGGCCAGCCTGCATTTACTCCAAAACTTTGCTGCCTATGGCGGTCAACGAGTCGTGCTGGCCGGCACTTGTGCTGAGTATGATTGGAGCTATGGATACTGTGTCGAAGGGACAACTCCCTTAAAACCGGCTACTTTTTATGGAACATGTAAACATGCCCTACAGCTAATTATGCAAGCGTATGCTGCTCAAGCTAATTTAAGCGCTGCCTGGGGAAGAATCTTCTTTTTATATGGCCCGTATGAATATCCCGACCGGCTAATAGCGGCGGTTATCCGGGCACTGATAGCCGGTGAAGCGGCTCGTTGCTCGCACGGTCAACAGATTAGGGACTTTTTGTATGTACAAGATGTAGCAGATGCTTTTGTCGCCTTATTAGATAGCGAGGTGGCTGGCACGGTTAATATTGCTTCTGGCCAGCCGGTCAGCCTGAAAGAAGTTATTTACAAAATTGCGACCCATTTCAATCAGCCTGATTTGATAGAATTGGGAGCCATTCCCGCCATTAACGACCCCCCTTTATTGTTAGCCTGTGTACAACGTCTCCAAAACGAGGTTAAATGGCAACCTAAATATACCTTGGAGACAGGTATATCTCAAACGATTAACTGGTGGCTTAACCAGATACCTAAAAATGAGTAGGAATTAACTAATGAAGATTATGATAGATACCGATAATCAAAAAATTATCAAAGAGGAAAACGGACAAACGACCGAATATGAGCTTTATTCTAAAGAGTCGTTTGAGCTAATCTCTTATCACTGGCTTAAAGTGGGCTGGAATCAAAAATATCCGTACGTTTTTAGTTGGTTAGGACGTCCGATTATCCAATTGCCAGAGGATATGGTGCGAGTACAGGAGGTGATTTACCAAATTAAACCTGATGTTATCATTGAAACGGGAGTGGCTCATGGAGGTTCATTAATTTATTACGCCAGCTTATGCAAAATCTTGGGAAAAGGTCGAGTCATCGGAATTGATATTGAGATTCGGCCTCATAACCGCCAAGCTATCGAAGGTCATCCTCTATTTCCTTGGATTACTCTGGTTGAAGGTAGCTCGACTGAGCCTGAGATTATAAGCCAAGTGAGATCTTTAGTAAAGCCGGGTGATGTGGTTATGGTGATTCTGGACTCTAATCATACCAAACAGCATGTACTTAATGAGTTAGAAGCTTACCATGACCTGGTTCCCCCTGATTCTTATATTGTGGCCACAGATGGCAGTATGAAAGATCTATACGACACCCCATGTGGTAAACCGGAATGGATCTGGAATAACCCATCGGCAGCGGCCATCGAATTTGCTCAAAAGCATCCGATTTTTATCATAGAGCAACCTGACTGGCCATTTAATGAAAGTGAGTTAAACCAAAATGTTACCCATTGGCCTGGGGCATGGTTAAAACGGGTTAAATAAAAGTCAGGAGTATTGTTTTTCGTATTACGGTAATTGTAGCCTCTGTGTGTGTTAGTTGCTATGAGCCAAATTCTAAAACGTCTTTTCAAAATGACAATAGGCTATGGAACAGTGCAATGGGCTGGTCCCCTGCTATCGTTTATCTTCACGCCAATCATTACCCGTATTCTTAGTCCTAGTGATTATGGTGTGGCCGATTTTGCTTTAACCGTGGCTTCGGCGTTGGGAGTAATATCCCTTTTTGCCATGCCCCAGACATTAATGACCCATTTTAATGATCAGCCTAATGAAGAATGGCAGCGTCGTTTACTTGGGAGCGTCTTAACCCTAGCCCTAATCATAGGTATTCCGATAGGATTGTTAATATTTTTACTGGCTCCATCTATTGCTCAACATACTTATAACAACCTAAACTATGCGCATTTATTCCAACTTATTGGGGGCGCGGTAACTTTTGGCGTTATTATGAATATCTTGCCCACCGCAGCTCAAGCGAAGTTAAAAATCCGCTGGGGCATGATTTTTAGCGCCACAACCATTATGGCTACAGTAATAGGCAATATTCTGTTTATTATTGTCTTAAGATTGGGCGCTACAGGGATTATCCTGACTCCTGTATTTACGAGCATCAGTGTTAGCCTGGTTAGCTTACTAGTCATGCATGGGTTAATTGGCCGTCCCTCTTTAAATTTGATAAAAATGTTGTTTTACTCTGGGGCAGTGTTATTTCCAACGTTAATTGCCTCGTGGGCACTGTTATTAATTGATCGGTTCTTCTTGATAAACTATGTTTCGACAGAGGCTCTGGGGTATTATGCCATTGCTGGCAAAGTGGCATCGTTGCTACAGGTCATGATAGGGCCAATTGTAGTCGTTTGGACACCGCTTTCGTTATCTTTCTTAAGCGACCCTATTTCCAGACAGCGATATGCTATTATGTCGCGTTACTTTATTAGTGTAGTATTAATTGGCGGGTTGGGACTGGGGTTATTTGCTCAGGAGATTTTACGAGTTTTTACTCGTGTAGCCTATCTGCCGGCGGCACCTTATGTGGGTTTCTTAGCCTACATTTATGTATTTAGCGCTATCAGTACGGTATTATATACTAATGCCCTAGCCGATAAACGGCTTAAAGAGATAAGCATAGCTACTGTGATTGGAGCCGTGGTTAACATTATTTCGAATTTCATCCTTATTCCTCAGTATGGTGTGTGGGGAGCAACGGTGGCCACCTTGATAGGCTATGGTATACCCGTCGTATTATTATATTTCCTCCTACGAAAGCGATTTCCAATACCATATCCGATAAAAAAATTGACTATAGCTATTGTCGTGCAATTTTGCTTGCTTATCGTTGGTCTGTTTCTGCCCCAATTAACTTTTTCAACTCTTATCATAGTAAAATTATTACTAGTCTTATGTTTACCATCTTCTTTTTTGTTATTGGGTTTATTTACCCCATTTGAGATTTGGCAGGGGTGGTTAGTTTTTCGAGGACTGATGACGAGGCGCGTACCCGATTCGATGTGAGATGGACGAATAAATTATGTCTCCCAAGATTGCCGTTTGTATCCCAACCTTCAATCGAGCAAATTTTTTACTTGAATCAGTTCAAAGTATTTTAGCTCAAACCTTTACAAATTTTGAAATATTCATTTCGGATAATGCCTCTAATGATGATACAAATAGGATAGTCTCTGGCTTTCAGGATAGACGAATACATTATTATCGTCAAGATAGAAATATTGGTCTATCAGCAAATCTTCAATCAATTGTTCAACAGTCTCTTGAAACGTCTAATGCCGAACTCATTGCCATCCTCTCAGATGATGATCTTTATCTAGCGAATCATTTAGCGAACGCCTTAAACGCTTTGTATGAATATCCAGCAGCTATCTATTATGCTTGCCCGGCCATGTTATTTGGCCAAACAGTGTTGCCAGAAAAAAGAGTACACTTGCGCCCAGCGGCAATCACTGATATAGATACATCACGAATATTTTTTCCACCTCAAGATGCAATCAAGTTTCTGGGTCAAGATACACCTGGGACGCTGGTGACAATCGTATGTAAACGTAAAGCATTGACAGATTTATTTTGGGGACCACCGAATTTTATACCCATTGATTTATTAATAATGACCCAACTTATGGTACAGGGAGGATTTATATTTGGAAATGAATCCACAGTAATGTACCGTATCCACGAAACAAATGCGGCCAGTTCAGCCAATAATAGTATAACTCGCATGAAATTTGCTTGTATGGAACATTATGCAATTCGCTATTTAACCCAATTTTTAGTAAACAGACAGCTTTGTACCTTGAGAGATATTGAAACACACGGGATGAATTCTAAAGCTGTTGCTCATGTGGTTCCACTTGTTATGGCTCTAAGTTCATTTCACAATCCACCCGTTTTTCGAACGATTGCCAAACGTATATTTAAAGCCCGCAGAGATATGGACGTCTTTTCCCCTCGTTTTCGTTTGGCGCGGTATATCGGTTTTCACTCAATTCCTTTTTCGGCGAGAATAATTGAAATAATGACAGGGTGGAGTGGAGTAAATTCGCCTGTATTGGATTTTAAACAGGCTAAATGAAAATACTTTTTGTTACCCCTAATCTTCCTGCTAAACAAAGTGGCAGTGCTTTGATTGCTTATAACTATCTCAAGTATTTAGCCAGAAATCATTCAGTTGATTTAATATCATTTTGTCATAAAGGGAATATTAGCTCAACAGATTTAATGAATTGGTGCAACCAAATTGAACTATTAGACCATCCTCCCCGTTGGGAGGTTATTCTTAAAATGGGTCTCGGTCTGATAACAGATTGGCCTCTACCAGTCTCCCATTATGCTACGCCCAAAGCAAAGAAACTGATCAACCATTATCTTTATAAAAATGATTATGATGTGGTAATTTTTCAGTTAACTGAGATGGCTCAATTCAAACCTCAGCGTTATAAGGGGGGAGCTATTCTAAGTTTAGAAAATCCACGTGTAGTAGAATATGAACGAATGGCCTCAATTCGGCGATTTTCCTGGTATACCCGCCTGTGGACTGACTACGAGAGAAAGCGATTGAGACGGTATGAACAACGGCATGGTCGTCAATTTCATCGTGTCCTACTAATTAACCCGTCAGATATTCAGGATTACCAACATCTGTATACTGGAATAAACTTTGATTGGGTTCCTTACGGTATTGATACAGACTTTTTCTCTCCCATATCTCAGATACGTCAAGAAGGTATGATTGTCATTACCGGCAATATGAATCATCCCCCCAACGTGGATGGAGTAGAATATTTTTGTGAACACATCTTTCCAATTATTCGACAGCAAGTACCATCTGCTAACTTGTGGATAATTGGTGCTAATCCGGTACCCGCCATTACCAGGTGTGCTAAGAATGAGCAAATTAATGTGACCGGTTTTGTACCTGATGTTCGGTCCTACCTGTCCAGGGCCATGGTTAGTGTTTGTCCAATTCGACTTAAGTTAGGTTCGCAAACTAAAGTATTAGAGGCCTTAGCCTGTGGAACTCCAGTTGTTACTACTTCAGCCGGTAATGTTGGGATAGGAGCAACTTCAGGCAAGCACCTCTATGTGACTGATACTCCAATGGAATTTGCAGACAGGGTTATTTCATTATTAAATCATGAAAATTGGGGGGTCATATCCCAGTATGGTCGTCAGTTTGTAGTTGACCATTTAGCTTGGGAAAAATGTGTCATCAGGTTAGAAAACATTTTATATCAGGTAATTGAAGAAACTAATGCTCAGTTATAGTCCTAAAGTTAGTATTGTTGTCGGTACCTACAACCAACAAGCCTTTATTCGTGAAACGGTTGAGAGTATTCTCAATCAAACCTATCCCCATATTGAGATTATTTTTGCCGATGATGGCTCTACCGATGATACGCCTCGGATTCTTCAGGAATATGCTGCCCGTTTTCCTAATAAGATTAAATTGGCTCTGGGTGAAAAAAACATTGGCATCCCCGGCAATATCAACCGGGCGTTAGCCCTGCGCACCGGCGAGCTAACCGCTTGGCTGGATGGCGACGACCTGATGCTGCCCCAAAAGATAGAGAAACAGGTAAGACTCCTACAAAATCACCCTGAGGCAATTGGTTGTTATCATGATGCAGAAGTTTTTGAGTCGACAACAGGTCAGGTTTTGGGTTCTCTCTGCAAATTATACAATGGTTCTTCTAAATTGAGGCAAGGAAAAATTCAAAATTGCCTGAAGCCAAGATATTTTAGCATTCCGTCCTCATTTATGAGTTATTCGAGTGCCTGCCCTCTTCATGGATTTGATGAACGATTGAAGTATCTTAGTGAATTATTGTTTTTTATTGAGGTTTTCCGAAATGGCGACCTTTTAGCCATTGATGAACCTCTGGTACGATATCGAAGACATAGTCAGAATGTTACAGATGATCAAGCGGCCAAGAAGTTGTTTCATGAATATGAACTCATAGTGTATTCTATTTTGGAGGCTCGTTATCCGGAGTTATATCCTCTAGTTAAAAAACTCCGCATTGGATGTTTACTCACCGAAGCTGTAAAGTGGTATCGTCAAGGAGATTATAAACGATTTCGTCTTTTAATCAGAAATACAATGAGGCAGGGAGGATTTTTTCAGGGTTTAACTGTTTTTTTAGGCTTATCGATCTTTGGTAAATACATTTCAAAGCTTTTATCAGGTCAACCCTATAGTCGGCCCAACTGGATTAAAAAGCTATCACAGCAACTTCTACGATGAGAAGTTAGCATGTTGATTGCGTGATAAAGAGGTTTATAAATGATTAATTCTATTGCTTCAACTTTCCAGGCTAAACTTAGCAGTGAAATAAAATTTACTGTCCTAATTCCAACCCGTGAACGATGTGATACGTTGATACATACACTTAAAACATGTATTACTCAGGATTATGATAATTTCGAAATAATTGTAAGCGATAACTTCAGCCATGATGAGACACGAGCAGTTGTCGAGTCTTTTGGAGATAGTCGAATTCACTATGTCAATACAGGCAAACGGGTTAGTATGACATCAAATTGGGAATTTGGCCTGTCATATATAAAGGACGGATATGTAACGATTATTGGTGATGATGATGGCTTACTTCCCAATATTTTGGTGCGTCTTAACTGGTTAATTGTTAATCTTGGTGAAGAGGTAGAAGCCATTGCCTGGAAGACAGCAGCTTATGGTTGGCCTACTCACCTTAATAAAAGTGAGCGTAATCGCTTATTGATTCCAATGGGAAATTCTTTGAGCAAATTTAACTCTAAGAAAATGTTGGCGAAGGTAGCTCAGTTCAAAGCTCTATACTCTATGCTTCCTAATCTGTATAATAGTTTTGTGCATTCAAGCGTTATAGAACGTGTTACGAAGGCCTCTGGTAAGTTCTTTCACTCTGTCACTCCTGATGCTTATGCTGGTGTAGTGATAGCGTGTGCCACTAAAAATTATTATTATTCATTTCAACCCTATACAGTGAATGGTATGTCTCATCATAGTAATGGCGCTTCTCAGCTTGGCGAGATACGAAACCTGCAAGCGTATCAGAAATATATTTCTGAAAATGATATCCCCTTTCACCCACAATTAGTCCAAGCGCCATCGGTAGCCATTCTAACGGCTGAAGTATTGCTTCAGGCTAAAGAACACCTCCCCGCAGCAGCTAATTTAGATGTTGATATAAAAGCAGCCATACTCTATGCGGTTAAGGTCGCCGCTATTCAATCGTCTGAAATGTATGCCACGGTGGTTGATGCTATAATGAAAATTGGTCAACTCAATCATTTTGAAGAGTATGTGGCCGAGGTAATCGCTAAAAATCCCAATAAGCCCAAAGATAATCGAGCAATTATAGGTTATAACCTTCTTTTTAATACCTTACGAATTCGTGCCGATATTTTTGGAGTGCATGACATATATACTGCTTGTTTGTTATGCTATCACGTTCTCGTCTTAAAAGAGCAAGGGTACCACACTATCCCCGGGATACTTAGAGCGACACTTAAATTTGCTGTAAAGTTTTTTAAAGGCGGCGGTGACCATTTTGCCAGAACCCAAAAACGTTGGCATTTTTGGTGAAATTACGAACAAGCAGCTACTTCTATAAATCGATGATACGTATAACGATTGACCTCACCCCTACCCTACAAAGTCAGGCTGGCCTGGGTCGCTACGCCGCCGAATTGACCAGGGCTTTATATCTCACCTTGCCCGCCGATGAACGCCTCGAATTATTTTATATTGACTCGCAACGCCGCCCACCCCCGGCTTCGCTATCGGCTTTGTCGGCCTGCTGTTTGCCCCTAGCTGCCAAACCCTGGCGTTTTTGGGTCTTGTTGGCTCAATTTCTTCGTCTCTCTCAAGATAGGCTACTGGGCCGGCCAGATGTTTTTTTGGCTACCGACCATGTTTTGCCTTATTTAACCGGCAGCCGGGCCATTTTTACTTTAGGCGATGTCACCTTTATCTCCCATCCTCAGACCCATTCCTGTCTCAACCGCACCTATTTGCGTTTAATGATGCCCCATTTTATTCGCCAGGCCGACGCTGTGTTGGCTATTTCACATTCTACCCTGCGTGAAGCGGCGATGGTCTATCCGGCTCTCCATAATAAGGGGTATGTAGTTTATCCGGCCGTTGGCCGACAATTCTGCCAGGTTACAGAGCCATCCTTACTCGAGGCCGTTCGTCGTTGTTATCATTTGCCCGACTGTTTCCTGCTTTATGTAGGCACCATTGAACCGCGTAAAAACCTTCTCATACTTTTTGAAGCCTTTAAACAGGCCCAGGATATCATACCCGATGTTAAATTGGTTCTTGCCGGCAAGAAAGGTTGGCTTTATACTGACATCTTTGCTGTGGTACAATCGCTGGGATTGCGTGAACAGGTTATTTTTACTAATTTTGTGCCAGATGAGCATTTACCCGCCCTATACACTTTGGCCCAAGGTTTTATATATCCCTCATTATATGAAGGTTTTGGCCTGCCTATTCTGGAAGCTATGGCTTGCGGAACGCCGGTCTTGTGCAGTGATACTTCCAGCTTGCCGGAGGTGACCGGGAGTGCGGCGATCTTATTGCCGCCAACCGATGTTAGAGCTTGGGTTGAAGCAATGACTCAGGTGACTCAAAATGCTACGTTACAGGCTGACCTGCGCCAGCGTGGTTTACGCCAGGCGGCCCGTTTTACCTGGGAGGCGACAGCACGGCAAACCCGTGAGATTTATCGAGAAATTTATGTGTTTCGTTCTTGATGCTCGCACCGCAACTGACCATTTTCCCGGTATTGGCCGCTATGTGTTCAATCTGGCCCGGGCAATGATACCACTGCTCAATAAAAACGAACAGTTGATCTTGTTGCGTGATCCACACCAATCCTCTCCGTGGAATCTGGCTGCTTTAACCAGCGAACGAGTCCAAATAGTAGGCATACCCTTATCACCCTTTTCTGTACGACAACAATGGCTTCTCCCCAATTTATTGCGGCGTAGCGGCACCGATGTTTACCACAGCCCTTATTATTTAATGTCCTACCGGCCGGGTGTACCCACGGTTTTAACCGTGTATGATTTGATTCCGCTGCTTTATCCGCAACACGTTTCAGCGCAAGCGCGTTTACTTTTCCGTTGGACAACGTCTTTGGCTCTGCGGACTGCCGCTCATGTTGTCGCTATTTCCCAGGCAACCCGGCATGATTTCCTTGACCGGTTTCATATTTCACCCGCAAAAATTTCGACAATTCACCTGGCCCCTGATCCGACTTTTCAGCCTTTACCTGCATTAAAGATTACCACTTTACGTACCCGTCTGAATTTGCCAGAGCTGTATGTCCTTTACTTGGGTTCAAATAAACCCCATAAGAACCTGCTACGGTTGCTTGAGGCCTGGGCCAGGCTCCAGCCGCAACCCTACACGCTACTCATTGCCGGGGTGTGGGATAACCGCTATCCCGAGGCGAAAGCGCGGATCAGAGAATTAGGGTTGGCTGGATCTGTTCGTTTCCTGGGTCCGATACTCGAAAAAGATATGCCGACGTTGTACAGTGGAGCGACAGCTTTTGTCTTTCCCTCAGAACACGAAGGTTTTGGCCTACCGGTGCTGGAAGCGATGGCATGCGGTGTGCCGGTGGCGTGTTCAAATACTTCCAGTTTACCGGAGATTGTTGGCGAGGCGGCACTGACCTTTAATCCGGTTCAGGTCGAGAGTATCGCTTCGGCGCTGGGGCAATTGCTAAATAACCCTACGCTGCGCGCGCATCTACAAGAACAGGGACTACGGCAATCGACCAAATTCTCCTGGCAACAAACAGCGCAAGCAACGCTTGAGGTGTACCGGATGATAATGTCTCCTTAAGGAAATGCGGATGAGACAGGCAGCAGTGATCAAATTGTTGTTGATTTTGCTTCTTTTTATGTTCCACGTGGGGCTTGTCTGGGACTTTTTTGTGGATGACTCGTGCATTACCTTTCGTTATGTCCGCCAGTGGACTCATGGGAATGGTTTAGTTTATAACGTGGGCGAAAGGGTTGAGGGTTATTCCAATTTTCTTTGGGTGGCATTACTGGCTCCATTTGACTTAGTGGGCCTTGAACTGACATTGGTTTCTAAAATTCTGGGAGTCTTACTGGGAGTCGTCACCATTGTCGTTACCTACTATTTCGCTCGCAGATATTTCCCCGGTGATTTTGCCGCTTTATTGCTGGCCGCAGCGGGTCCTTTTGCGGCGTGGACGGTGGGGGGGTTGGAGACTCTCCTTTTTACCTGCCTACTAACGCTCTGTATTTTTGGGTGGCTCCGCGAGGAAGAGACAGAGAAAGGCTGGTTCTCCGGGATTCTATGGGGTTTGCTGGCGCTGACCCGTCCCGAAGGGTTGCTTTTTGCTTTCCTGGCTGTACTCTACCGGGCGTGGCGACTTTATCATCTCAAGACCCGCCCCCAAAAACGTGACGTGGTTCGCCTGGTGAGTCTGATGATGATGGTTGTTCCCTATTTTCTGTGGCGTTGGTGGTACTACGGCTATTGGCTGCCCAACACCGTGTATGCAAAGTCAATGGGGTTTACCCTCCGCGCTCCCCTTGAAGGGACGGTGTATCTTTATCAAAGTTTTGTGGCCGGCGGCGGTTTCTTTTTTCTGGTCCTTCCGCTCATACTGGCGTTGACCTGGCCAAAGCGTTCCCTATTTGTAAATTATCTGGCAACCAATATTGGTATATACGCGATTTTTATGCTTATCAGCGGGGGCGATTGGATGCCGAGGCAGCGATTCTTGGTGCATATTTTGCCGCTCGTATATCTGCTGATCCAGCACGGACTCATAAATTTAAGCCAGGTCTGGCCACATCGCTGGCAAATGAGCCTGATTACTTTGGTAGTGTTGGGCCAAAGCGGGTACATGCTGGCAACAACGGTAACTGAGCACAGATTTGAGATTAGTTTACAGCAAGCTCTGGCAAGTGCCCCTGAATCGCAGGAGAATGCTTCGATAACCTATATCAAACAAAACCTTCACCCCGGAGAGACGATAGCCGTGGTGGATGCGGGCGGTATTGCTTATAGTTTACCTCTGACTGTGCGGGTCATTGATATGGTCGGTTTAACCGATGCTCATATTGCCCATCTTACGCCCCAGTTTCCTCACGGTCTCTTTGGCCGGGGTGATGGTTTTGGGAAATGGGACGTTGAGTACATTTTAGACCAAAAACCCCGTTTCGTGCAGATTCATCTGATTCGTCAGACACCCACAGGAGAGTGGGTTACAGATTTTACCGGAGCCACCCTGCTAATTAATGACCCTCGTTTTCGTACCAGGTACCGGTTGGTTGATGAAGCGGGTATTTTTGAACGAATTGACACACCATGAACATTCTCCACCTCTACAAAGATTACTACCCTGTTTTGGGCGGCATAGAAAACCACCTTAAAATACTGGCTGAGGCCCAAGCCGATGCCGGGCATCAAGTGACCGTGCTGGTTTGTAACCCCGGTTTCAAAACCCAAACCGAAATATTGAATGGCGTCAAGGTAATCAAAGCCGGGCGGTTAACCACCCAGGCTTCTATGCCCCTCAGTTTCAGCCAACCCTTTATCCTGGCCCGGTTACGGCCCGACATGGTTCATATTCAGTCACCCTATCCATTGGGCGAAATAGCTAACTGGCTATTGGGTCGGGCTAAAGCAACTGTAATTTCTTATCAGTCCGATATTGTTAAACAAAAAACAATTTTGCGTTTTTATGGCCCTATCCTGCGTCGAGTTCTCAAAGCTGCTGATGGTATTATTACCAATAACCCGCGTTATTTAGAAACTTCGGCTTGGCTCCAACCGGTGCGTCATAAATGCCGGGTTATCCCAATTGGCATTAACTTGAGCCGCTTTAAGCCATGTCCATCCGCCCCGTCAGGCCCACTCAGGCTTCTCTTTGTGGGGCGGTTGCGTTATTACAAAGGGTTAGATACGTTGTTACATGCGTTAACCCGGCTTCCGCAAGTACATTTGATCATTGTGGGCATAGGGCCAATGCAAGCCGAGTGGCAAACCCTGGCTCAACAATTAGGGCTGGCCGAGCGTGTCACTTTTGCAGGCGAAATAGACGAATTGCATTTGACTGATTACTATAACCAGGCCGATGTTTTTGTTTTACCCTCCAATGCCCGTTCAGAAGCTTATGGCATCGTCTTACTTGAAGCCATGGCCTCCGGCCTGCCCTGCATCACCACCGAACTGGGTACGGGTACTTCCTGGATTGTTCAGGATGGCATAACCGGTTTTGTCGTACCGCCCCAAAATCCCCCGGCTCTGGCTGAAGCCATCAACAAGCTGGTTTCCAACCCATCTCTGCGCCAGCAATTTGGACAGGCTGCCCTAAAACGAGTTCAAACCGAATTCTCTCAAGAAATAATGGTGCGGCGGGTGATGCAGCTGTACGAGGAACTGTTGGAACAACAAAAACGGGTGTATTTCAAATGAGTCGAAAAAAGCGCCGCAGGCCGGGGGGCTTGGGGGGCGTCCCCCCAACTTCTCCCCCCTCTCTGACTCAAACGAAACACACCCAACAAAAACAAGGTATTTGATTTTATGTTGATGATACGGTAAGATTATCCCGCCGTGAGGTTGCCCACCAGATTATCTAAAAGGTCTAAATGTGATGCGCACAAAACTCTCTATCTTTTGCGACAGGGTGATAGAAGCAGGTTGGCTAATAGCCGCCGTGGCCGTACCGCTCTTTTTCAATATCTACTCGGCCCGTACGTTTGAGCCGGATAAAATCACTTTGCTGCGTGCAATTGTGACGGTGATGATTGCGGCCTGGATCATCGCGGCGGTTGAGCGGGGTGTCGGCGATTCCGGAGGACCAGCAATTTCCCTGGTCGAGCGCTTCCGCCGGTGGTCCAGGAGACCGCTGTTTCTGCCCACATTGCTATTGGTCCTTGTTTATATTATCAGTACAATCTTCTCGATTTCACCCACGGTCAGTTTGTGGGGCTCCTACCAGCGGATGCAGGGAACTTACTCGGCGCTTTCTTATATTGTCATCTTCGCCCTGATGGCCGGTAATCTCCACACGCGAGAGCAGGTGGATCGATTGGTGACGACAGTGATTATCACCAGTATCCCGGTTGGACTGTACGGCATTATCCAGCATTATGGCCTCGACCCCCTGCCCTGGGCGGGCGATGTGACCCAACGGGTCGCCTCCAATATGGGCAACGCCATCTTTGTGGCCTCATATATAATTATGATTGTGCCCCTCACCCTGAGCCGTCTCATCGAGTCGATGACGGCCATCATCAAAGAAGAGCAAGCCTCCTGGGGCCATACAATTTTGGCCGCCGTTTACATTTTTACCCTGGCCGTGCAGATTATCCTGGTTTTGTTTAGCGGCAGCCGTGGCCCCATGTTGGGGTTATTGGGGGGCAGTTTTGTGATGGGGTTGCTCGTCTTGCTGGTCCTTCGTCGCCTGAATCCTGAGCCTGCCCGGCTCTCTATCAAAGAAATCGGCCAGGGTGTTTCTTTTATGGCCCTTCTGGGCCTGGCCGGAGCCGTGGCCGGCGGGATAGGTTTTCTGATTGGGGTGATGTTAGACAGCCTGCTGTACATCTTGAACTACCCCCTTGACGGCCTTCCACTTCTGGGAGCAGCCCTGGGTGGTTTGCTCGGTTTTCTGGGTTTATACACCTACCTGGCCGCAGCCGAAAAAGGCTGGCGCTGGTTGTGGCTGAGTTGGTTCAGTATTGGTATTTTGGCCATCATTTTTGTGGTGGCTTTGAATATCCGGGGCACGCCTCTGGACCGTTATTTGGACCCGGTGCGGGAATTACCCTACGTCGGTCGGCTGGCGAATGTGATTGAAACCCAAGGCACCGGAAAAGTTCGCGTGCTCATCTGGGATGCTGCAGTCAAGTTGGTATTGCCGCACGAGCCGTTAGGTATTCCCGGCGATGACATCGCCGGTTCGGACCCCTTCAACGTTATCAGGCCCCTGATTGGTTACGGTCCCGAGTCGATGTTCAACGCCTTTGCCTATGTGTATCCGCCCGACCTGGCGCACGTTGAGGCGCGGGGCAGTTCCGCCGACCGCTCCCATAACGAAACCATGGACAGCTTGGTGATAACCGGCCTGCTTGGTTTTTTGGCCTTTTATTTTGTGGTGATCAGCCTCTTCTATTATGCCTTGCGCTGGCTGGGCTGGGCGCCCGACCGGGCCTCGCGCCGTCGCCTGGCGCTGCTGTTGGTATTGTTTGGCCTCACCGGCGCGATAATCCCCTATCTGGTCGATAACGTGGGTGAACGTTACACGTTCATGGCCCTGGGTCTCCCGTTTGGTTTGGTCGCGGGGGGGGTCGTTCATCTGGTGTGGCAAGGGATCATTCAACAAAAGGAAGACGAAGATAGAGTGGAGTTCTCCGAGCATCCGCTTCTCTTGATCGGCTTGTTGGGAGCGTTCATCGGTCACTTAATCGAGGTTCACTTTGTGTTCTCTATTGCGGCCACTTATACCTACTTTTGGCTGTATGCTGGTTTGATGGTCGCTCTCTCCAGAATGAATCAGCCAGACAGAAAGCCCGCCGAGGAACCGGCCCCAGAAGCCGAATTAAGCCTGAATGCGGCAGCCGCAGAGAAGTTAGTGGTCAAAACGGAAGAACCTGTTTTTCTGGAACGTCAAGATAAATCACGCCGTCCCCAAAAAAGACGAACTCGCCGCCGGGCGAGCAAACAGACTCCCCCCGAGTCCAAGAGCCGCGAAGTCTACGTGCCGCCCGTTAAGGGTGAGAATTGGGAGACGTGGGTCGGCAGTCAAGGTCTGGCCATGGCCATCATTCTGATCATCCTGACCTTTGATTTTATTACCGGGCAATTCCACCTCGCTTTGGGCGACAAGAACAGCATGAGTTTGTTGTGGATGTATGTGATCACCTGGCTCGTTGGGGTAGGGATTACGCTCTCGGATCTGGCCGTCCGGCGCAATACCTGGAGTAGTAACGTAAGCTGGCTGCGAGCCTCGATGCTGTATGCCGTTACTTCGCTCAGTTACTTCTTTTTCTATTATATCGCCCACCGCATCCAGTTTCGACCCCAAAGTGTGGCCGATTTTATGAAAGCGGCCAATATTCAAACGGGGGGCCTGGTGCTGTTTTATATCTTCCTCTTGTTGCTGATGACGTTGTTGGCCTTGACGCTTTCCTGGCGGCAGATGAAACGCCTTGCCTTTTGGCGATCCGAAAATTGGTGGCTATACCCGCCCCTGGTGTTGGCCGCGGCAGCGTTGATCTGGTTCAAAAATGTTGATGTGGTGCGGGCCGACATCTATCTGAAGGTAGGCAATCAATACCGGGGGTCTAATCAATGGAACGAAGCCATTGCCCTGCACGAAAAAGCCCGGTCAATCGACAGCGACGAAGATTTTTATTATCTCATGCTGGCGCTCGATTACCAACTGATGGCCCAGGATGGCAATATTGCCCCGGAAGTTCGGGCCAACGCCTGGCAGCAGGGTGAGAATATTGCCCTGACCGCCCGCGAGGTCAATCCCTACAACCCTGATAACACGGGCAATATGGGCCGGTACTATTTTACGGTAGGTCAGGCGTTCGACCGGGAGCGATTTTCTGACGCCCTGAAATTTTTTGAAAAAGCAATCATCTTGGCCCCCTCAAACGTGATTTATCACAATTTGTGGGCGCAAACCTTTTATATTCTACAAAATTATGAAGCCGCTATCGACCGGCTGAAAACGTCCATTTCCCTTGATGGTAGATACGCTCCCACCTGGATTCTCCTGGGCGATACCTACGCCGCGATGGGCAACGTGGATGAAGCCCTCAAGGCGCATACCCAGGCTCTGCAAATAGAAGGGGATGGGTTCGAGTTGTTTGCCGATCAATTTTTAGACCAGCGTCTCAGCTTTTATGTCTCCGCCGGGCGAGCCGACGACATTATTGCCGCCATGCAACAGGTGGCTTTGACCAGAGCCGGGCAAATAGCAGCGGCCGCCTCGGAGGAAACCAGAGAACATGCTCAACACCGTTTTGCCCTGGTTCAATGCGCCGTTGGCCATACTTTCAATCTGAGCGGTCGGCCCAACGAAGCCACGCCTTATTTAGAGGAATGTCAGGCGTTAGGAGGTAGTTCCGATAGAACGACCAGGGAACTGGCCAATATTTATCTGGCCTCGGAATCTTTCGACCAGGCCCTGCCGTTGTATCAATCCCTGGTCCAGCTAAATCCCCAGGATGTAGAGGCCCACAGCGCCCTGGCTTTTATCTATGCTCGCCAGGGACGCCTGCCAGAGGCGCTTCAGGAAAATCAGCGAGTGCTCGAACAGATACCCAATGATTACGACACCCTAAAAAACATGGCCGTTTTGTACCAGCAATTAGGGCAATGGCCGGAAGCGCTGGACTATGCCCGGCAGGCGCAGGCGGTTGCCCCCGAAACCGAACAACCGAGTTGGCAACAGTTCATCGCCGATGTTGAGAGTCAATTGAACGGGGCAAATTAACCCCCGCGCAGGAGTCTGTTACTCCACGGTCACGCTTTTGGCCAGATTTCTCGGCTGGTCCACATCCGCGCCACGGCGAACGGCGGTGTGGTAGGCCAGCAATTGCAGGGGAATCACGGCCAGGATTGGCGTGAGCAAGGGATGAACCCTGGGGATGGCCAACACGTGGTTCGACTTTTGGGTCACTTCCTCATCCCCCTCATTGATAACAGAAATAACAATACCGTCCCGGGCGCGCACCTGCTCAATCTGGCTGATCATCTTGTCGCGCACGTGGTCTTGCGTGGCAATGCAAACCACCGGCATCCGGTCGTCAATCAGGGCAATCGGGCCGTGCTTCATTTCGCCCGCCGGGTAACCTTCGGCGTGGATGTAGCTGATTTCCTTTAACTTGAGCGCGCCTTCCAGGGCAATAGGAAAGTTAAAACCCCGGCCCAGGAACAAATAATCCGTTTGTTGGTAATACAACTCGGCCAGTTTCTGGTAATCGTTGGCGCGGTTGGCCAGCACCTTTCCAGCCAGTTCCGGCAAGCGAGCCAATTCCTGCGCCAGGGCGTAACTCTCCGCGCCGGAAAGATAGCCCCGCAGTTGGCCCAAATACATCCCCAGCATAAACAAATCGGTCAGGGTGGTGGTAAAAGCCTTGGTGCTGGCCACACCAATCTCCGGGCCGGCCTGCATCAAAATCGAGCCGTCGCTGATGCGGTGGGCCATGCTGCCCATCACGTTGACAATGCTCCACAGTTTGGCGCCTTTGCTGCGCCCCTCTTCCATCGCCGCCAGCGTATCCACGGTTTCACCGGATTGGGTAATGGTCAGGATAACGGTTCTGTCGTCAATCAGGGGATCGCGGTAGCGGAACTCCGAGGCGTAGTCCACCTCAACCTTGATCCGGGCCAGGTTCTCGATGATGAATTTGCCAACCAGCCCGGCGTGGTACGACGTGCCGCAGGCGGCAATGAGAATCTGGTCGATGTTCCGGGCCTCCTGGGGGGTCAGGGTCAATTCCTCAAACTTAATCTGGCCGGTGGTAAAATCGACCCGCCCGCGGATGGTGCTCTGAATGGATTGCGGCTGCTCGTAAATTTCCTTCTGCATAAAATAGTCGTATTGACCTTTGGCCGCGCTCACGGCGTCCCAGCTAATGATTTTGACTTCTTTGCCGACGGGGTTGCCGTCGAGCGTTTGATACCGCACTGTATCGGCAGTGATGACAGCCATCTCCCGGTCTTCCAAAAAGACCACCTGCTGGGTGTGAGCCAGAATGGCCGGAATATCGGAGGCCAGAAAATTCTTGCCCTCACCCAGGCCGACAATCACCCCGCCAGCGTTGCCCAACCGGGCCGCCACAATCTTATCCGGCTCGGATTTGCCGACCACGGCAATAGCGTGCGCGCCCTGAAGCCGCAAAAAGGCCCGGCGACAGGCCTCCACCAGGTCGTGCCCCTCGGCCAAAAACTTATCCACCAGGTGGGTAATAACCTCGGTATCAGTGTCGGATTGAAAGACGTGCCCTTCGGCCTGGAGTTGGACGCGCAGTTCCATAAAATTTTCCACAATCCCGTTTTGAACCACGGCCACGGCTCTGGCCTCGTCCGCATGCGGATGAGCGTTGCGCTCGATGGGCGCGCCGTGCGTGGCCCAACGGGTATGCCCAATGCCAATCCGGCCCAACAACGGCGCTGCCTGCAATTTTTCTTCCAGGTTAATCAGTTTGCCCTCGGCCCGCCGAATATCCAGATCGCCATTTAACGAGGCAATGCCCGCGGAGTCGTAACCGCGGTATTCCAATTTTTTCAAACCTTCCAGAACGATGATCGAAGCATCTGTAGTTCCTACACAGCCGACAATACCGCACATGATGTAATGTCTCCTATTTCCTGTTGGATGATGAAGATGAACCCCAATTTTTTCTTATGCGGAAGTGTATTTCGTATTGCGTATTGCGTATAAAAATTATACCTTACGCCATCCGTTACAAGTTAAGGGCTATCAAGAATAGTCAAATTGAGTAAAGACAAAGCAGGAGGTTTTCGTTTCCGTTTAATCAAACCG